>CAYNIT010000006.1:0-44297 GCA_964397205.1 uncultured Phaeodactylibacter sp.
AAAACGCTAATTTGCTCTAGCCATATTTTGTTTTTGCTAAATCAAGAATAGCTGACCTGAAGGTGGGTATCTAAAAATAGCTTTTATATGAACCTTCGACATAAATCCGTTGTGATCCTGGCTCTGTTTTTTCTAGGCAGCGCCTGCGAACTGGAAGAAACCAACATAAATCCCAATGACCCCACTGATGTGCCGGTGAGCGTCCTTCTGCCTGGTGCGCAGGAGGAGACGGCTGAACTTATGGCGGAGGAAGCCGCCGTTATCGCGGGCATCTTTTGCCAGTACTTTGTGGGTGTGGACAACCGGGCGACCACCGTAGAGGCCTATCTGCTGGATGAATCCTTCAATATGAACCCCATCTGGCAGGACTTCTACAATGGCCCGTTGAACGTGCTTAGTACCATCATTGAGCAAGCAGAAGCAGAGGGCGCGCGCCACTACGCCGGCCTGGCAAAGGTACTGCTTGCGCTCAACCTGGGCATGGTCAGTTCGCTCTGGGGTGATGTACCCTATCAGGATGCCTTCGATCCGGAGCGTACCCTTAGCCCGGCCTACGATCCCCAGGAGGCCGTGTACAGCCAGTTGCAGCAATTGCTGGACGAGGCGATTGAGGATTTGAATGCGGAGAGCAGCATCAGCCCGGGAGATGACGATGTCATCTACCAGGGCGACCTGGCTCGTTGGGAGCGTACGGCCTACGCTTTAAAAGCCCGATTTTTCATGCATACCATAAAGCGGGACGGCCAGGCGGCGGAAAAAGCACTGGAGAATATTAGCAAAGGTTTTCAGGCGGTTGGCGACGGGTTGGTTTATCCCTTTGGATTTACGGAGGCAGAGCTGAACCCCTGGTATCAGTATTTTCGGAATACGCCTTACATTGAGGTGGACCCCTACTTCTCTGAGTTGCTGGAAGATTTGGAAGACCCGCGCAAGGATGCTTACATTCGCCGTTCCTTTGGCATTGAGAGGGTAGGGAGTTACTTTGCTTCGGAGGGCTCGCCAGTTCCCATTATGACCTACGCTGACCAAAAAATGTTGGAAGCAGAGGCGCTGCTGCGTACTGGCCAGGCAGGAGCAGAAGCTGCATTACAAGCGGGGGTACGGGCTCATATTCAGGAGGTCACCGGCGGCATAGCGGAAAACGAGCTGCAAGCCTATCTGGATAACCATGCTTCACTCAGCGGAAGCCAAGAGGAGCAGTTGCGCATTATCGTACTGCAGCAGTACATCGCTCATTACACGCAAGTGGAAGGCTGGACGGACTTTCGCCGAACCGGTTACCCGGAGCTGCAGCCCAACGAAGGCGGCGACAATCCGCAAAATCCGGGTGGCGCTATCCCCCGCCGCTTTGTTTACCCCCAGAATGAAAGCCTTTACAACGAAAATTTCCCCGCCGAGAAGCCTAACCTTCAGGACCGCTTCTGGTGGGATCAGTAAAAACGGATTATGTCAATTTATGCTTTGGCCCTGCACGGTGGGGCAGGGACCATTCTGCGCAGTGAAATGTCTGCAGATAGTGAGGCGAGCCATACTGCTGCACTCCGCCGGGCAATGGAAGCCGGAGAGCAGATACTCCGGGCGGGCGGTAGTGCCCTGCGCGCTGTAGAGGCAGTAGTTTGCAGCTTGGAAGATTGTGAGCACTTCAATGCTGGCCGCGGTTCAGTCTTTACCCACGACGGGCGGCACGAAATGGATGCTTCCATTATGTGCGGCGCTACCCTCAATGCTGGGGCAGTAGCCATGGTAGAGGGAGTGAAAAACCCGGTTAAGCTGGCGCGGCTGGTGATGGAGCGCAGTGAGCATGTTTTCCTCTGCGCCCAGGGGGCTGATGCCTTTGCCGAGGAGGTGGGAGTGGAACGGGCTGGCCCGGAGTACTTCTTTTCTGAATTTCGCTACCGACAGCTGGAGCAAGCTCGGGCGAAAAGCCGGGTGCAGCTGGACCACAGCGATAAACACGGTACAGTCGGTGCTGTAGCGCTGGACGAATCGGGCCATCTGGCAGCGGCTACTTCCACAGGCGGCCTGACCAATAAGCGCTACGGCAGGATTGGTGACAGCTCGGTGATTGGAGCGGGTACTTATGCCAACGACCTCACCTGTGCGGTATCGTGTACAGGCTTTGGAGAATTTTTTCTGCGGGGGGTAGTAGCCTACGATGTCTCCTGCCTCATGGAATACCAGGGCTTAAGTTTACAGGCGGCCTGCGATCTGGTTATTCACCAGAAACAGCTCCAATTGGGCGGCGACGGGGGCGTGATCGCTGTGGATGCGAAGGGGAATGTTGCTCTATCCTTCAATTCCAAAGGCATGTACCGGGCTTGGGTCAAGAAAGGCAAGGCCAGCCAGGTAGAAATATATGGGTAGAGCTTTGGCGATGGGGTAATCGTAAGTTGCAAACCCAGACGGGAATCGCCAACGGTTGCCAAAAAGAAAAGTTAGGCATCCTTTCCCACCGTACATTTTAAAAACTCACAAAAATTTGTAATTTAATTCCCTCAAGGCGGCCGGGCAGGCAACTTTAAATTGCAGCGCGCTTTTGGAAGCCTTAAGGGGCGGCGCAAAAGTCACTTTCCAGCCTGACAATTGCCATGATGCATGGGCTGCCGGGTTCCAATTTTAGCGATCACCAAATTAAAAAACACCTCGTATGAGCTTTGACACAAAAGACCTTCGCAATGTGGCGGTCCTCGGCCACTCCGACAGCGGCAAAACTACCTTCACTGAATGCATGATATTTGAAGCCGGCGATATTTCGCGCCGGGGCAGCGTAGAGGAGAAGAACACCCATTCTGACTATACCGATATCGAGAAGGAACGGGGCAACTCCATTTTTGCTTCCCTTACGCATGCGGAATGGAAGGACTCTAAGATCAATATCATCGATACGCCGGGTTTCGACGACTTCATAGGCGAGGTTATTTCTGCCCTGAAAGTAGCGGATACGGGGGTGATGCTTTTGAACGCTCAGAACGGGGTAGAAGTAGGGACCGAGCTTATCATGGACTACGTGAAGCAATTTGAGACCCCCTGTTTGTTCGTGATCAATCAGCTTGACCACGACAAAGCCGACTACGAGACGACGCTGCAGCAAGCTAAGGATCGATTCGGCAACAAAGTAATACCGGTGCAGTACCCGCTGAACCGCGGTGCCGGTTTCAATACTATTGTTGATGCCCTGCGCATGACGACTTACGTTTTCCCGGAGGACGGCGGCAAGCCCGAGAAGCAGGATATTCCTGAGTCGGAAATGGAGCGTGCCAAGGCAATACACAATGCCCTAGTGGAAGCGGCCGCGGAAAACGATGAGGAGCTGATGGAGCACTACTTTGAAAAGGGCACCTTGTCGGAGGAAGAGCTGGCGGAAGGCTTGCGGATCGCTATCGCCCAACAGGAAATATTTCCTGTATTCTGCAGCTCCGCTCTGCGCAACATGGGCAGTGGCCGTATCATGGGCTTCATCAATGACGTTTGCCCTTCGCCGGCCGACCGCCCTGCTGCCCGGCTGGCGGGCACAGAGGAGAAGCTGCCCTGCAGCGCTGAGGGGGACAGTTCGGTTTTCATCTACAAGACCATGACCGAGCCGCAGGTGGGCAGCGTGACTTACTTCAAAGTTTACTCCGGCGTGCTGAAAGCCGGGGATGAGCTAGTCAACCAAAAGAACGATACGGCTGAAAGGTTTGGGCAAATTTTCATCGCTGAGGGCAAAAACCGGGAAGCAGTGCCCGAGCTGTGCGCTGGCGACATCGGTGTGACCGTGAAAATGAAGAACAGCCATACCAACAACACCTTGAACGAGAAGGGGGTAGAGCGGGAGATCAAGCCTATGCACTTCCCCGAGCCGCGTATCCGGGTAGCGGTGCAGCCCCCAAGCAACAATGATATGGAGAAGCTGATGCGCGCGCTGCATCAGATCGAAGAGGAAGACCCTACGCTCATCGTGGAGCAGGACCCTAGCCTCAAGCAGACCCTGCTGCACGGGCAGGGGCAACTGCACCTCGACCTGATCAAATACCGCATCGAGCAGGTCAATGATGTTTCCATGGAGTTCATCGAGCCGCGCATATCCTATCGCGAGACCATTACGAAGCCCGCCGACAGCATGTACCGGCACAAAAAGCAGAGCGGCGGTGCCGGGCAATTTGCGGAAGTGCATCTGCGCATTGAACCCTACACAGAGGGCATGCCTGACCCCGAGGGGCTGACAGTGCGCGATAAGAGCATGGAGGAACTGCCCTGGGGCGGCAACCTGGCTTTCTACTGGTGCATCGTGGGCGGCTCTATCGATGCGAAATACGCCAATGCTATTAAAAAAGGCATAATGCAGCGTATGGAGGAAGGCCCGCTTACTGGTTCGCACTGCCAGGACTTGCGCGTCAGTATCTACGATGGCAAGATGCACTCGGTCGACTCCAACGACATGGCTTTTATGCTGGCAGCCAAACAGGCATTCCGGCAGGCGTTCAAAGAGGCGGCCCCGCAGATTTTGGAGCCCATTTACAAATTAGAAATCCTTTGCTCTGATGAGGTCATGGGGGATGTTATGGGCGACCTTCAGACCCGCCGCGCCATGATCATGGGCATGGACACCGACGGCCACTACCAGAAAATTACAGCGCATGTGCCCTTGGCGGAGCTGTACCAGTATTCTTCCCGCTTGCGTTCACTTTCTCAGGGCCGCGCCAAGTTCCACCAGGAGTTTCTGGAATACAAGCCCGTACCTCATGATGTGCAAAGCCAGCTTATCTCCGCTCACGAGGAAGAGCTGGCGGAGGCTTGATATCGGCTGATGGAAGGAGGGGCTTGATTGGCAACCTATAACCATTACTAACAATAAATTTATGATTATACGGGTATAACCACCTAAGGCACAGGAAATTGCTGCTTATTTGCCCCCGGCGACTACTTTTTCATGACAGGGATCACTATCTTACCCGTAGGCTGATCGGCATCCCACACCTGTAACCAGTAAGTTCCAGTGGGTAAGCCCCGCATAGGAAACTGAATAATCGAAGCGCCATCCACGTTTTTAGGCGCAATAACCCGCTGGCCTAGCACATCATGCAGCGCCAATTTAAGCTTTCGCCCAGGTACATGCCTAAAATGAGCATGTAAAACATCCTCCACTGGATTGGGGTAAATGCGGATGTCCTGCTTCCCGAAGGGATAGGTGCTGACTAGAGTATGGCTATAAACTTCTGACATGGGCGAAGTGCAAATACCCGTCGTTGCCTGTACGGTGTAAAAACCGCTCTCCGTCGCTGTATGAAACTGTCCGGTGGCACCGGGTATTGGTTGCCCGTTGAAAAACCATTGATTGCCAAATTGCCAATCGGAAGCCAAAGTATTGCCATTCACCTGAATGGTGGGCTGATACGGCGTAAGAAGCGCATCTATATACACCTGATCAGACGGAGGGCTCAGGCAGCCTAATTGTTGGGCCACCCGAACAACATATTGGCCAGCCTCACTGACAGTGATAGTCTGCGTAGTGTCTCCGGTTGCCCATAGATAGTAAGCATAACCATCTGAGGCGGTAAGCTGCGTGCTCTCCCCTTCGCAGATTTCCGTCTCCCCGAGGACAAATATTTCCGGCTGAGGTGGGATAGAGTCCGGTAGGAAAGAAACTGTAATCGTATCCGATGGCGGCCCCAAACACCCAATCCCCTCTAGGCCTCTGACATAGTAGTCACCCGGCTGGCTAATGGTAAGTTTTCTGATGGTATCCCCCGTAGACCAGATGTAATCATCAATACCCGACATCCCTCCAGCAAACAACTCTGCTGTTTCTCCTTGACAGAGCGGCATCTCGCCGAATATACTGATCACAGGGGCAGGCGGCTGGGGGGAAAAGCCAACAAAAACATCTTCTGAAGCCTGACTCAGGCAACCTGCTGAGTCCGCTACAGCATAATTGAATAAGCCGTTGGAGGTAACCTCTAGCGTTTGCCCCCTTGCCCCGTTTGACCAGTAATAAGATGCATAGCCATCAGGAGCGCTGAGGGTGATGGTATCGCCTGTGCAGGCACCGTAGACCTCATCTTCCAAGTCTAATACCGTATCGATAGCGGCCTCACAGCTTTTAGTTATATATATATCGGAGTCTGTGTTGAAAGCAAGCTTTCCGCTACCCCAATTGATTAAGCTTCGAATTGGATGGCCAGAAAAATCAACAATCTCGAAGGTGCTAGACAGCGTGTAGGTTTGAGCATTAAACTTACGCAGGTACACCCTTGCATCGGAAAGAGACCGATCTACAATGTATATGAAATTGGAGTCCGGGTCTGGCTCTACACTCGGGGTACTCCAACCGGGTAAAGGTAAGATAGCAGCAAGTAGGGGTTGCGCATCGGATACGTCTACCACATGGCCATTGTCAGAGTAAAGCACTGAGCCCTTAGCTTCAATTTCAATGCCAAAGCCGGTAACAAAACCATCATAATTGCCTATTTCCATTACGCCATCCTCAGTAACTTCCAGCTCTACCAGATCGAAGCCCGTGTTGCTGTTGTTGTACCCGAATATTCTATTATCCGGCTTGGTCGCCGTCAAGGAATTAAGGTCCAAAGAACTGTAAGTGCCAGCTCTGAGTTCCCCATCATCGTAGACGCCGATACCCGCCTTACTGCAAAAGGCGCTTTTGTGAATAACCATTAACGCATGAGGGTCATCGGGCAGGACCAGCATTTCCTCTGCAAACCAAGAGCTGTTATCTTCTTCGTAGCTTAGGTTAAAAGTCAAGTCTATTGATGAGGCTGCTACATCAACACGCTTGATCACGGAGGTACCATCAAATCCTACGTATAGAAATTGTTCGTCAGAGGATAAGGCCAGCATGGATGGTTCACTGCCAATGAAGAAACAGGTGTCCACCGTAGCGAAATGCGGATCAATTACGCATAAGCTGTTGCCGTTTTCAGCCTCTCCAGGGGTTATAGCATATATTCTATCCTGAGCGCTGATGTAGCACATGTCATTGTTCAGAAGGTTCAGCCTTTTATATTCCTGAGCGGAAGAGGATGAAGCTACAAGCAATAAAACAGCTATTAGGCTAAGTGTTTTCATACATTTTAGATTTGTCGCCGCCGCCTTATGAAATGAAGGGATACAAGAGCAGAGCGGTATTTTTGAATACTCATTAAAAATAAGGAATTTCTCCGATGTTTTTAAATACCGGCTGAAATATTGTCTTTCAGTTAAGAATACGCGCTGCTGCTTAGTGCTTGTTTGGAGCAACCTTTACGTTGCAAATCAGCGCTTTATGAACCCCCGCAATGCTGCAGGTCAGGCTTTGGTGTCCGGTTTTTATAGTCATTTAATCCCGACGATAAATGTCGGGATGTAAACACTCTCAGATGTTTTAAGTCTACCCTCATTTAAAAAAATCAACCGATGTATACAGTTTTCAAGCAAGCACTATAAGCAAGACCGAACAGGCCCAAACCACAATTTTCCGTATTTTCACCTCCTAACACAACACGAATATCCATGCCAAAGCGCCTTCCCCTACTCAGCAGCCTACTACTCGCTGCATTACTCCTCACCGCCCAAACGCCAGACAGCATCGCCCTCAAAGTGAAAGGGGCCCAGCCGTTCGAAGGCTTTTTCAACTTTTACTGGGATGCCGACGCTGGTAAGGTATGGCTGGAAATCGATCAATTCGACGAGGAGTTTCTGTACGTCAATTCTCTCACCGCCGGGATAGGGTCTAACGATATTGGGCTGGACCGCAATCAGCTGGGGGCAGAGCGCATCGTCAAATTTGTACGCAGCGGCCCCAAGGTGCTGTTGGTGCAGCCCAACTACGGCTACCGGGCCATCAGCGACAACCCCGATGAACAACGGGCGGTGGAGGAAGCTTTTGCGCAGTCTGTAATCGGCGGATTTAAAGTGGCAGCGGAAGCCAGCGGGCGGGTGCTGGTGAACCTGACCGACTTCTTGATGCGGGATGCCCACGGGGTAGCCGGCCGGCTGAAGCGACGCAAGCAAGGCTCTTACCAACTGGATAAAGAGCGTTCCGCCATGTACCTGCAGCGGACCAAGAATTTTCCCCGCAACACCGAATTTGAAGCCACCCTTACCTTTGAGGGCGACCCGGAAGGCAACTGGCTCCGCTCCGTCACCCCAACCCCCAAAGCTGTGACGGTCCGGCAGCACCACTCCTTTGTTGCGTTGCCCGACGATGGCTACCAGCCCCGTCCATTCGACCCCCGGTCTGGTTTCTACGGGATCAGCTTTGCCGATTACGCTACGCCGATCGATAAGCCGCTGGTAAAGCGCTTCATCAACCGCCACCGCTTACAGAAGAAAGACCCCACCGCCGCTATGAGCGAAGCGGTCGAGCCAATCGTCTACTACCTGGACCGGGGAACGCCCGAGCCCGTCCGCTCCGCTTTGCTGGAAGGGGCCGCTTGGTGGAATCAGGCTTTCGAAGCCGCGGGCTACAAGGATGCCTTTCAGGTGAAAATGCTACCCAAAGACGCAGACCCTATGGATTTGCGCTATAATGTCATCAATTGGGTCCACCGCTCCACCCGGGGCTGGTCTTACGGCGCTTCCGTGGTCGACCCGCGGACCGGGGAGATCATCAAGGGGCATGTGTCGCTGGGTTCGCTGCGGGTCCGCCAGGATTTTCTGATCGCTCAGGGGCTGATTGCCGCTTATGAAAAGGGGGAAGAGCCGGATCCCCGATTGTTGGAGATGGCCCTGGCCCGCCTGCGGCAGCTTTCCGCCCACGAGGTAGGGCATACCCTAGGCCTGACGCACAATTTCAGTGCCAGCGTCAACGGCCGGGCTTCGGTCATGGATTATCCGCACCCCTACATCACCGTAGATGAGCATGGCGATTTAGACTTTTCCGACGCCTACGATACCGGTATCGGCGAGTGGGACAAGCGGACCATTCTCTACGGCTACCAAGATTTCCCGGAAGGGGTAGCAGAACAAACGGCTTTGGATAAAATACTGGAAGAAAACCAGATCATGGGGCTGTTTTTCCTTTCTGACCAGGATGCCCGCCCGCCGGGAGGTGCCCACCCGCAGGCGCACCTGTGGGACAACGGTACATCCCCCGTAGACGAGCTGCGCCGGCTGACAAAAGTAAGGGCAAAGGCCCTGCAAAATTTCGGCGAACAAAATATTCCTGAGGGCAAGCCGATGGCTTATCTGGAAAACGTGCTCGTACCGCTGTACTTGGCACACCGCTATCAGGTAGAAGCCGTTTCCAAATTGATCGGCGGTGTAAACTACAGCTACGCCGTACGCGGCGATCAGCAAGTCCGCAATGAGATGATTGAGGATCAGCAGCAGCGGGAGGCCCTAGCCGCTTTACTGGAAACTCTAGACCCTTCCTTCTTGGCCATCCCTGACCGCATCATTGAGGCCATCCCACCCCAGCCTATGGGCTACAGCCGGGGCCGGGAGCTGTTCAACACACACACCGGGCTCACATTTGACCCATTGGGAGCGGCGGAAAGCGCTGCTAATAAAACCTTGCGGTTCCTGCTGCAGCCTGAGCGCCTGGCGCGGGTGGTGGAGCAGCACGCGCGCGACGAACAGCGGCTCTCCTTGCCCGAACTGATGGACGAGCTGCTTTCGGCAGTGCGCGTGAATCGCCAAGATGCTGCTTTTGAGCAGGAGTTGTCGCGTATCACAGAAAAGCTGGCTCTGCAATATTTGCTGCGATTGGCCGGTGGCCGGGAGGTGATGCGGCAAGTCTCGGCCGTGGCTTGGTTGAAGGTCAACGAGTTGGAGCAAGAATATGATAAGCGCATCAAACAAGCCACGACGGATAACCAGTTGGCGCATTACACCTATCTGAAGGCGCAAATTGCCCAGTTCAAGCAGCACCCTCAAAAATACGAAATGCCCGCGGTTCCAGAGCTGCCGGACGGCTCGCCCATTGGTTGCGGCCGTGGGGCGAGGGGAGGCTGAATGCCAATCAAAAAGGCAAAACCAGTTCATGCATCTCTTTCCGCAGCCCCGGCATCATCCTGGGGTGCCGGGACTTCGATCTTCAGGCGCACGGCTTTAGCTCCCCGGCTTTCCCGATAAGCCTCCGCCGTATCCCGGATGGTTTTTTCGATGGGGGTATAGGAAAAGCGTAAAGCCTCTCGCGATTTTCGATTATCGTAATAAAACGTCAGGCTGGAATTGCGGGCGGTTTCGCGGGTAAGGAAGGGGCGCTTGCCCGTCAATTTTGCCTGCAGCCAAGCGAAGCGCCAGGCGAGGCGGCGCAGCACCGGACCAACTTTTACAGATGGCGGGCGACGGCCCAGTTGCCGGGCAATATCCGTGAGCAGGCGGCCATAGGGGTAGTGATCGGCATTGAGAAGGAAACGTTCGCCCTGTACATCCTCTTCCAGCAACAGCTGGAGAAAACGCGCTACGTCCCGCACATCAACCAGACCAGCCGTGCCCGCCGGATAAAACCGGAACCCCTGGTCCACCAACTGGAAGAAATGCGGCGGGCCGCTCTCCCAGTAGCCGCTGCCAAGCACGATGGATGGGTTAGCAATAGCCACATTCAAGCCCTCGGCCTGCCCCCTCCAAACTTCCATTTCTCCCTGAAATTTGCTGATGGCATAACGGGTATTGAACGGGCTGCGTTCCCACTTGGCGCTTTCATCTATTGTAGCCCCCTCCCGGCTGCGGCCCAGCGCTGCAATGGAGCTAAGATGGATCAGCTTGGGAGTGCCGAGCAGCAATGCCGTATTGACAAGGTTGGCTGTACCCTCTACATTGGCCCGCATCATGGCAGCCTCCTCAGCGGGGTCGAAGGAGACAATAGCCGCACAGTGAAAGACTGCCTCAACGCCCTGCAGCGCCTGCTCCAGGGAAAAGATATCCAGCAAGTCGCCCTCCCTTACTTCCACCCGCGGCAGCAGGTCTTCCACAAGTTCGGTTGGGCTACCGGGCCGGGCAAGTATCCGAATCCGCCGGTAACCCGCAGCCAGCAGCTGCTGCAGCAAGTGAGCCCCGATAAAACCAGTAGCTCCAGTGATCAGGATAGGCGTTTCTTTATTCATGCAATTAATTATACGTGACGCAGAGTGGTTTGCAATTATGCAAAATCGCTTCGGTGCATACCGGTATCAAGGTGGGTTTGCTGCTCTGATCAGGGGCGCAAGCCACTTAATCATCGGTATAGATGCTACCGGCCCCGGTGCCAGGCGCCAGCGCATGCCGCTCGTTCTGCACCCGTTGCCGACGGCAGCACATTGGCAGCTCCTCGCAGCCGGAGAGCACCCATCAATGCCATAAGGGTAGCTTCTTTGTAATGGATGACTTCCGGGGCAGGTATTTCGAGGGCTAAGGAACAAATTTTTTCACATTCCTCCCGGATGCAGTCTACTAAAAACGTATTCAAAGCACCGCCGCCGCTGGCCATCAGGCGGAGGCTTTTGGCGGAAGCCTGCTCGCGCTCGATTATACTTGTCAAGCTCATCGCTACGGTCCGGGCAATTTGCCGGCAGGCTGTATGCAGTTTGTCCGGCACTTCCCCCTCGGCTCGCAGGTAAATGGGGAGCAGTTTTTCCCGCACCCAAGCGTTGCTCAGGGATTTCGGGTAGGGCGCAGCGTGGTAGGGTAGGGTAAGCGCTTCATCCAACACACCTGGCAGTAAATGGCCAGCTTTTGCTATTGCCCCACCCTCGTCGTATTCCTGGCCCATTGCCCAGGCGAGTGCGTTCAGGACTTGGTTGGCACCGGTACAGTCAAAGGCGATATACCCCCGGGGGCTGCGGGCACTGATGTTGGCGATGCCGCCCAGGTTGAGCAGGAAGTCGTACTCCGGGAACAAATAGGCATCAGCGACCGGAGCGAGCGGTGCACCCTGCCCGCCCAGGCTGATGTCCTGCATGCGGAAGTTGTCCAGGGTATCTATGCCGCTCACTGCTGCAATCACGGCGCCATCTCCGATTTGGGTGCTGTACCCGGCTTCCGGAGCGTGGAATACGGTATGGCCGTGGGAGGCGATGGCATCAACCGATAAGCCATGCCTGTGTAGAAAGGCGCGGGCTTCTTCTCCAAGCCACCGGCCGAAATCAGCCTGGGTTAGCGCCAGCGTCTGGGCCGAAGCATCGGGCAGCGCACGGAGGCGCTCTGGCCAGCCATCGGCCAGAGGCACAGTTTCCGCGGCGAGCACCCGCCAGTGGCGGAGACCGCCTTCCGGCGAAAAATCAAAGGTGCAGGCTGCCAAGTCGATGCCGTCTAAGGAACTGCCCGACATGATACCGAGCAGCTGAAGCGGAGCAGCGCTCATTCTTCGCTGAGCTTCATGGTATACTTCGATACCGCCTTGATCTCATCCTTGTCGAGCAGCGATTCAAAAGCAGTCATCGCTTTTCGCCCATTGGTCACTACCGCCATGCGTTCTTCCAGGCTGAGCTC
This sequence comes from uncultured Phaeodactylibacter sp., assembly GCA_964397205.1. Classification (GTDB taxonomy): domain Bacteria; phylum Bacteroidota; class Bacteroidia; order Chitinophagales; family Saprospiraceae; genus Phaeodactylibacter. The sequence continues at coordinate 12,388 of CAYNIT010000006.1, forward strand.
AGACTCCTTCAAGTTGTAGGCGCCGCTTGCCCCCATATCGCCGTAAAGGCCATGGCATGTGACACAGTAAGTCTTGTAGAGCTTTTCTCCATCCGGCCCCTCAGCAGCAGCTACCGCTTGGGCATTCTGGCTTGCATCGGAGCTGCTGCTGTCGTCTTGGCTGCTGCCACAGGCGAAAACCAATGCAGCAAGCGCGGCAAAAATCAATGTTTTTTTCATGAATCAGTTCGATCTTTTGTTCTGTGTAAACAAAAAAGAGCTGGGGTGGTTGCCGCATTGCCGTGCGTGCTCGGCAGCTGCCCGCTGGCCGGATAAAATGAGCCCTAAGTAGACAAAGGGCAACTGCATTTGAAAATAATTGTTATCTTAAACAAAAGCAATCTTATTCTAACATGAGTCAAAGCAAACTGATTACTTACGGCATTATTGCATTCGTACTGCTCATTGCCATACTTACTTTTTCCAATGCTACTTTCCTGACCATCGAATCCGGAGAGCGCGGCGTGCTCTTCAAGCGCTTCGGCGGCGGATTGGACAAAGAAAACATCTACAATCCTGGTTTCCATGTCATCGCGCCCTGGAACATTATGTACGTGTACGACATCCGTGAGAAGCAGATCGATGAAGACATGACGGTGCTGTCCGCCAATGGTTTGAACATCAAGGTTGATGTTACAGTCCGTGTAAACCCCGACTACATCAACATCGGCGATTTGCACGAGAAATTCGGCCCACAGTACATCGAAAGCCTCGTACGGCCAGAGGTGCGCTCCTCCGTACGGGAAATTATCGGACAGTTTTCTCCGGAGGAACTTTACTCCACCAAACGCAACGAGGTGCAGTCGCTCATTCAAGAGGACCTCAAGGACAACCTCGGTACCAATTATGTAGACCTGCGCGCTACCCTTATCCGCAACATCGAGTTGCCCGACAAGGTGCGTTCGGCCATCGAAACCAAGATCGAGGCAGAGCAAAAAGCGCTGAAGTACGACTACATCCTGCAGCAGGAGCGCAAAGAAGCAGAGCGCAAAATCATCGAAGCAGAGGCCAAGGCGGAGTCCAACCGCATCCTCAGCGCCAGCTTAACGGATAAAATACTTAGGGATAAAGGTATTGACGCTACCCTCCAACTGTCCAATTCTGAGAACTCCAAAATCATCGTGGTTGGCGGCAGCGGTGGCGACGGCTTGCCGCTTATTCTGGGCGGTTCTAACTAACACTACATGCCTCGCATGACTACCACATGAAGATGGGGTGTACAATGGTAATTTTATACCCTAACTTTGACCGTAGGTAAAACAATCGAATTACCAGGCGGTCTTAGGATCGCTAGGTAAGGGGGAATCAACTAGTGCGCCCGCTAGAAGCTTAAATGCTCTGGTGGGCGCACCTTTTTTTGCTATATTGCAGCTGCTCAAATACGTGCAGTATGATTCAAACCGACGCCTGTATTGTAGGGGCAGGGCCTGGAGGTGTTGCCACTGCCTTGCGCCTCAGTTACCTGGGAGTTCCATCTGTTTTGATTGACAAATCCGCTTTCCCTAGGGACAAGATATGCGGCGATGCCATCAGTGGCAAAGTAACCACCTTGCTCAACCGTCTCGACCCTGCTATTCTTCAACGTTTCAATGCCGAGCCCATACAGTCGGATGTATGGGGCATCAAGTTCGTCGCTCCCAACCAAAAGTCGCTCGATATCCCTTTCCAACCCAACTACGTGCGCAAGGCTGCCGAAGCGCCGGGCTATGTCGCCAAACGTGTGGACTTCGATTCCTTTCTGGTGGAGGAGGCCAAAGGCCGGGATAATATCACTTTCTACGAACGTACGGAAATCGCCACTTTCGAACGCTCCAGCCGGGGCTGGCAGGTGTCTTCCAAGGACGGCCGCCTGAGCGTAGACGCCCGCATGCTGTTTGTAGCCAATGGCGCTTATTCTGCCTTTAGCCGAACGCAAGCGGGGCTCAAAAAAGACAACCGGCACTACGCCGCGGCGGTGCGGGCTTACTACGAAGGCGTAGAACAACTGGATGAGGACAATTTCATCGAGCTGCACTTTGTCAAAGCATTGACCCCCGGCTATTTCTGGATTTTCCCCTTGCCGAACGGCCAAGCTAATGTAGGCTTGGGTATGCGCAGCGATATCCTCAAACGGCGCAAGCTCAATTTGAAAACAGCCTTGCAGCACCTGCTCGAAACAGACCCCCAGTTGAGAAAGCGGTTCCGCAATGCCAGGCTGGTCAGCGATGTCAAAGGCTTCGGCCTGCCCTTGGGCTCCAAACGCCGGCCCATTTCGGGCGATCACTTTATGCTGATCGGGGATGCAGGACAGCTCGTGGACCCCCTCACCGGGGAGGGCATCGGCAATGCTTTCTACAGCGGGTTCATCGCGGCAGAGCAAATGGCAGAGTGCCTGAAAGCACAGAACTTTTCAGCCGAGTTTCTAAAAGCCTACGACCGCCGCGTGGATCGCGTATTGGGCTCCGAAATGCGGCTCAGCTATCGATTGCAAAAAATGCTGATGTACCCCTATATCGTCAATGCCCTGGCTAGCATCATCGCCGGCAACCAGAAAGTACTGCAGGTATTATCCGGCATGTACAACGACTTCTCCTTACGGGAACAATTGGTCAAGCCCCTGTTTTGGCTCCGAATGATTTTCAAAAAAAATTAGCAATCTGACCAACCTGCTGCAACATTTCCCGCTCTTTTCAGTAAAACAACTTAGAAGCGAAACAGACAACAGCAACCGGGGCAGGATTCCTATCGAAAAAATCCGATTTATCAGGAACTTTTTTTGAGATCATGTGGTCATTATTTTAGGAAAACCGAATAACAAGTACCCGAACCAAATAAAAATTGCTGACAGAGCAATAATCAGTTAAAAAACTAAGTTCCAATTGAAGTAGATTAGACTTTAACGTTGGCTTAAAGTTTCATAAACTAGTGAGTGTAAAGCGGCAGCCTTTTGAACTTCAAGGGGCTGCCTTTTTTTTACCAAACCAGAAACAGCCCGCTGGGAAAGCGGCAAAACATGCCGGCGCTAGCTTAACGTAGTTCATGTACAACAACCACCCTTTCGAACAGATCCATCAGCTGGACCTTTCCCGCGTGCCGAAGGGAAGCGTTCGCCACTTTTGGCTCCGAGTCATTGATAATGGCATTGGAGTGCCTGTTAAAGTCCCGATGATCGTTGCCCGGGGCATCAAAGATGGCCCCGTCCTGGGGCTGACCGCCGCTATACACGGCAATGAATTGAATGGTATACCAGTGCTGCAGCAGTTGTTTCGAGAAATTGACCCGAAAGCCCTGCGGGGCACAGTGGTGGGTGGGTTGGCCATGAATGTGCCGGGCTTACTGCTCGAGCAGCGCAAATTCAGTGACGGCACCGACCTCAACCGCATCGCTCCCGGCCAGGCCGAAGGAAAAGTCAGCGAGGTTTACATCTACCGCATCATTGAGCAGATACTGCGGCATTTCGATTACCTGATAGATTTGCATACGGCTAGCCGCGGCCGAATCAATTCCTGGTACATCCGCGCCGATATGTCGCAAGCGGCTACTGCCCGCATGGCGCGCTTGCAGAACCCGGATATCATTCTGCATAATCCGCCCAACGACGGCACCTTCCGCGGCGCCGCCAACAATCTGGGCATCCACGCCATAACGCTGGAACTGCGCGACCCGCACGTTTTTCAGTCGGGAGTTATAGAGGACGGCCTGCAAGGCATCCGGAACGTACTATTTGACTTGGATATGCTGGAGGGGCAGGTTGAAGAAGAAGCCCGCGGCCCCTGGTTGTGCGAAGGCTCTTACTGGATATACACGGATGAAGGCGGGATCCTGGAGGTGCTGCCGGCAATCAAAGAGCGAGTAAAGCAAGGCCAGGTCATCGCGCGCATCCGGGATGTGTTCGGGCGCAGCATTCGGGCGTACCAGGCACCAGAAGACGGCATCGTCATCGGCAAAAGCGTCCATCCGGTCAACCCGACCGGCAGCCGGATTCTGCACCTCGGCCGCAACCCGCAGTCAATAGCATAAAAAGCCCCCGACCCAGCTTGGTTTCGGGGGCTCCTGTGGTTCGCTTTTACTGAACAGCCAACTTGGCGGTTCCTACTCGTCCATCCGGGCTAATGAACTGCAGCAGGTAATACCCCGCTTGCAAGTCCATCTTATCGATGCGAAGCTGTTCGCCGCGCACGTCTTTGTAGCGGCGCATTTCCCGGCCTTCTACGCTGCGCAGAATTACCTGAAAAGCTTCGTTTTCGGGATTGGAAAACTGCACAAGCGTTTCATCCGTCATAGGATTTGGGCTGAGGTTGAACTGCAGCTCTTCCGCCAAGTCAAAAGTAGAAACCGTGAAGTCGCAGGTTGTTGTGATGTCCGCCATTTCAATGAAAAAGTCAACGCACTCACCCGCTTCGTTCTCGGCTTTGCCCTCAGTGCCCCAGGGGTTGTCGTCCTCATCGCTAACCCCTTCGTTGAAGACGAAGTCAAAACGAGTAACTTCATCTAAGCCGTAGTAGGCTTCCGGGTCAGCTATGTAAACAACAAACAAGCCATCGCCCTGATTCACCGCTGGGCTGCCATTGTCCCAGCTAACGACATTATTCCAGCCGTTGGCGCCGGAGTGGAAGCCGATGGTATCAAATGGGGTCAGGTCACCAAGGGTAGCGCAATTCATAGTAGCATCAAAACGAATCTGAATGCCGCCGTTCGGGTCATCACAGCCCGATACCGCTTCTTGCTGCGCGTACAGACCCAAGCTTAGGAAAAAACAGAATGTGAGAATGTAAAATCGTTTCATAAGTAATGAGTTTAATTTAATGTTAATTTAACGAAAAATTTAGGAAAAGAGCAACCCTCACCGGGGCCAAAAAAGAGAGCTTTTAGAGAATTATTTTGTTGAGGCTTTGCCTTGGTGGTTTAGATTCCTCCACCGCATAAAACAAAAGCCAGGCTGGCGATTTTTTAGAGAAAGACCGAGCCCTACAAGACGGGCTGGAAAACCCTGGCAAACATGAGAAGAAAGCTACCATTTGCACTACTACTGTTTACTGTACTGCTGCAATCCTGCGCCAACTACCAACTCAACTACCACAGAAACGCCGAAAGCTGGGAAGCACGGGATACACTGCCCCAAGCCACTCCCACCCATACGGTTTACCTGATCGGTGATGCCGGTCAGGGGGAAAGCCCGGCGCTTCGGCTGCTGAACCGCCACCTGAAGGGAGCAGGAGCCAATAGCACTGTGCTCTTTTTGGGGGACAACTTATTCCCGGAAGGCATGGCGCCAAAAAACAGCCCAGGGCGGGCCGAGGATGAAGAGCGCCTCCTAGCCCAACTGAAACCATTGGACGGCTACCCGGGGCGGGTGCACTTCATCGCCGGGAATTACGACTGGAAAACCTACGGTATAGACGGGCTGGAGCGCCAGAAAGCATTCATCGAGGAATACCTGGGCCGGGAAGACGTGCTGATGCCGGCACCTGGTTGCGGCGAGCCCGAAGAAATTGAAGTCAACGATCAGTTCGTCATCGTACTCATCGACTCCCAATGGTACCTGGCTGACTGGGACAATCAGTACAAAGTCAACGCTGGCTGCGAAATCAAGAGCCGCGCGGTATTCGAAGAATACGTTCAGGAAGCCATCAAGGGCAACCGCAACAAGAACATCCTGATCGCCATGCACCATCCCCCCTACACCAACGGGCCGCACGGCGGGCAATTCACTTTTAAGCAGCACCTGTTTCCGCTCACAGACTTGCATAATAGCTTGTACATCCCACTGCCGGGTTTAGGGTCTCTAGTGCAGTTTATCCGCGGCACGGTGGGCAGCCGACAGGATGCCATGCATCCCAAGTATCGGGAATTGGCCAATATGGTCACGGACATTGCCCGTCAGAACGGCAGCTTCGTTTTCGCATCCGGCCATGAGCACAACTTACAATACCTGGAAAAAGACAATCAGTCCTTCATCGTCAGTGGCGGCGGCAGCGAAGCTGCTGCAACCGCCGCCCGGAACGGCGCTTTGTTTGCCTACGGCAGTATGGGCTTTACCCAGCTCGATTATTATCCCAATGGCGAAGCCTGGGCCAGTTTCTGGGTGCCGCAGGAAGGCGGAACCAAGGGGCGGCTCGTTTACCGTAAAAAGGTGCAAGAACCCCTGGCCAACGCTGTGGCTACTCCTCCTCAGGAATTTGCCCCCATCCCTGATTCCGTAGAGGTGCCAGTCAGCGAAATGGACTTTCAGCGGGGAGCGCTCTGGAACTTTTTCTGGGGAGAACACTACCGGGAAACCTACAACGCTACTGTTACCGTACCTACCTTAAAACTGGACGAGTACAAAGGCGGCGTGCACCCGGTTAAGCGAGGCGGCGGCTTCCAGACCAATTCCCTGCGCTTGGAAGGAAAAGACGGCCGGCAGTACGCCATGCGGTCCATCAATAAGGATGCCTCTCGTACCCTGGGCTACCCCTTCGACGACTCCTTCGTTACGGCCATACTTCAGGACAACTTCAGCGCCGCTCACCCTTTCGCCTCCGTTGCGACTGCAGCCCTGGCCGATGCCGCTGGCATCTATTACACACAGCCCAAGGTGTTTTACTTGCCCCCACAGGAAGCCCTCGGCATTTACAATGAGGACTACCCCGGAGAGCTCTACACCGTAGAAGAGCGCCCGGACGATGAGGTTTGGAACACCTACGAGCAATTCGGAGCGCCTTCTGAAATCCACAGTACCTCCGGAGTGCGCGAAAACATCACTGAAGAACACGACGAGCGCATCGACTATCGCTGGGTGGTGCGCAACCGGCTATTCGATGTGCTGATCGGCGACTGGGACCGGCACGACGACCAATGGCGGTGGTCTGAAATGGATACCGATACCATTGATTACTATCGGCCCATACCTCGCGACCGGGACCAAGCCTTTAGCAAATACGATGGGTTCATTCTCGCCCTGGCCAGCGGCACTACGCCGGACATTAAGAAATTAGCCCGCTTTAGAGGGGATGTCAACAAGCTGAAGTGGCTCAATTACAACGGCCGGCACTTTGACCGGACGTTTCTGGCCGGCGCAGATTGGGAAATGTGGAAAGCCGAGGCAAAGCGCTTGCAACAACGCCTTACCGATGAGGTCATAGCGTCAGCCATTGAGGATAATTGGCCAACGGAAATATACCGCCTCAACGGCAAAGAAATCGTGGAAGTCCTGAAGGAACGCCGGGACAACTTGCAATCGGTAGCCCGGCGGTACTACGAGATCGTAGCTGAAGAGGTAGATGTCATCGGTACCTTCAAGCGGGATTTGTTTTTGGTGGAGCGCCTGGGGGATGGGCGCACCCGCGTCCGGGTTTACGATACCAACAGCAAGTCAGAACGAGAAATGAAGATCTACGACCGGACCTTTCTGGCGGGCGAAACCAAGGAGGTGATTTTATACGGCCTCACCGATAAAGACGTGTTTCAAGTACGCGGCGAGGCCGGCGCAGGGTGCATCAAAGTGCGTATGATCGGCGGCTTGGGGCAGGATATCCTGGAGGAGGAGTCGGACGGCAGAGGCATCATTTTTTACGATGCCAAGGGAGAAGGCAACCTCCTGCAGACTGGCTCGAAGGCCAGGATCAAACTCAAAAAAGACCCCATTTACAATACGTACGACCGCGAGTCGCAGGACTACGACTTCGACTATTCTTCGATGCTGCCTTCCGCCGGTTTTAACCCGGATGATGGCATCCTGTTCGGCTTGAGCGGGGCCTATACCAGTTACGGTTTCAAGAAGGCTCCCTATGCCTCCCAACACGAGATGTCGGCTTTCTACGCCATAGCTACGAGCGGCTTTTCCTTCGATTACGAGGGCACTTTTATTGATTTGTTTGGCCCGTTCGAACTGGGGATAGATGCAGATTTGCAAACCTTGCTCTACGCCACCAACTTCTACGGTTTTGGCAACGAAACCGTCAATCCGGAGGACGAATTGGAGGACAGCGGCGTGGAGGACCCACTCGACTTCAACCGGGTGCGGCAGCGGGTAATCCGGTTTATGCCTTCCTTCATGCGGCAGCTCAACAAGCACTCTCGGGTGTTGGTAGGGCCGACCTACGAGGCCATACGGGTTGAGCGCACCGAAGGCCGGTTCATCGATGAGAAAGGCGATCAACTCAGCGATCGGGTGTTCGACGGTATTCAATTTGCGGGTGCCCGGCTGCTGCTGGACTACCAGACCCTCGACAACCGCTCCCTGCCCACCCGCGGCTTAAAATTTTTCTTGGAAGGAGGCTGGAAGCAACAATTGAACAGCAGCGAAAAGAACTTTGCCTATCTCAACAGTTCTTTGAGCGCATACCAGCGGATTGACTCCGAGGGGCGGTTGGTTTTTGCTTCTCGGGTTGGGGTGCAGCACCGGTTTGGCGACGATTTCGAGTTCTACCAAGCAGCCAGCATTGGCGGGCCCGGGCCCGATGCCAATTTTCGGGGTTTTCGGCGGGCCCGCTTCATCGGCCATACCGCTTTTTACCAAAATACGGACCTGAGGCTGAAGCTATTGACCTCCTCGAATCCTACGCTTCCCTTTTCGCTCGGCCTTACAGCTGGATTCGACCACGGGCGGGTATGGCTGGAGGGAGAGGATTCTGATCAGTGGCACTACAGCTACGGGGGCAGCCTCTGGTTCAGCCCCTTCGACCTGTTTGTCATAAACGGCGGTGCTTACGCCGGCGATGGTAAAGAGGTGCGGTTGTTGGTCAGCGGCGGGTATTTCTTTTAAATCACCCCCTGTGCGAGCGTAGCTTCCGCTACTTTTTTGAAGCCGCCGAGATTCGCCCCGCTCAGGTAATCGATGCTTCTGCCGGCCCTGCGTCCGTGCTCGGCGCAGGTGGCATGGATGTCGCACATGATGCGGTTCAGTTTCTCGCGCACCTCCTCGCGCGACCAAGACAAGCGCAGGCTGTTCTGGGACATCTCAAGGCCGGAAGTCGCAACGCCTCCAGCATTCGCAGCTTTTCCGGGCGCATAAAGCATGTCGGAAGCGCGCAGTTTTTGCAGTGCTCCCATGGTGAGGGGCATGTTGGCGCCCTCCGCCAGGGCCTGGCACCCATTTTGGAGCAGCGCCAGCAGATCCGCTTCTTCTACCTCGTTTTGGGTGGCGCAGGGCAGGGCGATATCACAGGGGATACGCCAGGGCTTGCTGCCGGCGTGGTACTCGGCACCGAACGCCTCTGCGTAGGGTGCCAGCCGTCCATGCTGCTCGTTTTTCTGCTGTTTGATCCAGTCCAGCTTCTCCTCGTCCAGCCCTTCCGCATCGTATATGGCACCGGAAGAATCCGATAAGGTAATGACTTTGGCGCCCCGCTGAATGGCGAGCTCGGCGGCGTACTGGGCCACGTTGCCAGAGCCGGACAGCGCAACCCGTTTACCCTCTAGTACATGATCGTGGGTGCGCAGCATTTCCTCCAGGAAATAGACCAGACCGTAGCCAGTAGCTTCTGGCCGGATGCGGCTTCCGCCAAATGTCAACCCTTTGCCCGTGATGGTGCCGGTATGCCGCCGATTGAGCTTTTTGTACATACCAAAGAGATAGCCGATTTCCCGTTGGCCTACGCCGATGTCTCCCGCCGGTACGTCTACATCAGGCCCGATGTAGCGCTGCAGCTCTTCCATAAAGGCTTGGCAGAAGCGCATGATTTCAGCTTTCGATTTGCCCTTGGGGTCGAAGTCAGCGCCACCCTTAGCGCCACCGATCGGCAAGCCGGTGAGGCTGTTCTTAAAAATCTGCTCAAAGGCTAGAAATTTAAGAACACTCTGGTTGACTGTAGGGTGGAAGCGGAGCCCTCCCTTGTAAGGGCCGATGGCGTTGTTGAATTGCACCCGGTAGCCCCGGTTGACTTGCACCGCCCCCTTATCGTCTAGCCAGGCAACCCGGAAGGATATGACACGGTCTGGCTCGCTGAGGCGCTCCATGAGGTTTTCGCCCTTCAGTGCGGGCTGTTTTTCCAGGTACGGGAACACGGTCTCTGCGAATTCGCTGACGGCCTGGTGAAATTCCGTTTCATTCGGATTGCGCTTGCGCAGCTTCTCCAGAAATTGGGCTTTGCTCGTTGCTGTCATTGCGGCACCTTTGGTTTTGCTAGCTTTCTGTAGGGGAAAGCAGGAAGTGTTTAGTGGTTATTGCAAGGCCATTTCGGCAACTGATGTTTTAATTTGGAAGAATTTGCCCCGCCGCCCGTCGAAAAGATGTCTCCTTTCGGACAAGCTGTGCTATATTTGATACCATTAGTTCTCATAAAAATCAAATACAACGATGAAAAAGACACTCATTCTATTGGTAGCTGCTGTTCTCGCTTTCGGCGCTCAAGCCCAGAAGGCAGAAGAAATTGTATCCACCTACCTGGAAAATATCGGCGGGAAAGAGAATCTGGCCAAGCTGGAAACCATGGTCCTGACGGGCAAAAGCCAAGCGCAGGGTATGGAAATTCCCGTGACGATGTACCAGACTGCCGACGGTAAGCAACGCATGGACCTCGTATTTCAGGGCCAACAAGTTACTCAGATGGCATTCGACGGTGAAGAAGGCTGGGGCTTTAACTTTCAAGCCGGCAAAGCGGAAAAGATGGACTCCAAACAGTCCAAAATGATGAAGACACAGACCCAAGACTTCCCAGACCCCTTCCTCAATTACCAAGAAAAAGGGTACACTATTGAATACATGGGCGAGGAAGAAGTTGACGGCACGCCGACTTACAAAATCAAACTCACCAAGGATCCGCTCACCATCGATGGGGAGGAAGTGGAAAACTTTTCCTACTACTACTTCGATCAGGATGCCTACGTGCCCATCATGCAGGAAGACTTTGCTAAGATGGGGCCTGCCAAAGGGCAAAGCACCAAGACCTACACTTCCGACTACAAGGAAGTAGCGGGGGTGTATATGCCGCACAGCATGTCTCAGAAGATGAATGGCCAGGAGATGTTCAGCATGGCCATAGAGGAGATTAAGATCAATGAAGAGATAGAAGAAGGTTTCTTCGACTTCCCGGAGCAAGAAGAGACTTCTGAATCCGATAAGTAAATTTCCAAAGATTCACCAGCTGCCACTGCCGGGCAACGAGCCCAGGCAGTGGCTTTTCAATATTTAGTCTTATGAAAAAGATACCCTACTTTCTAATCGCGTTTTTTATCCTGCCGGGGCTGTTTGCCCAGACAGAGGAAGGGTTGGAGGTCGCAGGGCTGTTTGGAGATATGAGCGCCCGGCACATTGGCCCGGCTCTGATGAGCGGAAGAGTGACTGATGTGACTGGCCACCCCAGCAAGTCCGACCTCTTCTACGTGGGGGCAGCCGGCGGAGGAGTTTGGCGCTCCAACGATGGCGGCATTACTTTTGAGCCCATCTTCGACGAGCACCCCCAGTCCATTGGCTGCGTAGAGTTGGACCCCAGCCAACCGGACAAAGTTATCTGGGTAGGCACCGGCGAAATCTGGACCCGCAACAGCGTATCCGTAGGCAAAGGCCTGTACAAAAGCTCCGATGGCGGCAAGAACTGGAAGCTCATGGGGCTGGAGGATTCCGAGCGCATCAGCAGCATTCAGATCAACCCGGAGAACCCCGATGAAATCTACGTAGGCGTGCTGGGCGCACTCTGGGGAGACAGCGAGGTACGGGGCGTTTACAAAAGTACGGATGGCGGAGAAAACTGGAAAAAAATCCTGTACACCGACGCAACTACCGGCTGCTCGGACCTGACGATGGACCCCGAGGACCCCAATACGCTCTACGCTTCTATGTGGGAGTTCCGCCGCACGGCATGGTCCTTCAACTCCGGCGGCTACAACAGCGCATTGTACAAAAGTACCGACGGCGGAGCCAACTGGGAAAAAATCCACGATGGTTTTCCCGAAGGCAAAATGGGCAGGATCGCGGTAGCCGTAGCGCCTTCCTCGCCCAATATCCTGTACGCTGTCATCGAATCTGAGGAAGACAAAGACAAAGGATTGTACCGCTCTGAAGATGGCGGGCAGAGCTGGAAGCACCTCAACAATGATTTCGAGCTCACCGTGCGGCCCTTTTACTTCAGCCGTATCGTAGTATCGCCCCATGACCCCGACATGGTGTGCAAAGCCGGCCTGCGAGGTTCCATCAGCGAGGACGGCGGCAAGACCTTCCGCAAAATCGGCAGCGGCGTCCACGCGGATGTCCACGATTTTTGGTTTGACCCAAACAATCCCGATAAGATATTTCTGGGCAGCGACGGAGGTGTTTACCGCTCTTGGGACGGCGGCCGCGGCTGGGAGATGGTCAAGGATTTGCCCATTTCTCAGTACTACCACGTCACAGTGGACATGCAGGAGCCCTTCCGCGTCTACGGCGGATTGCAAGACAACGGCTCCTGGATTGGCCCTTCCGAGAGCCCGGGCGGTATTGAGCCACGCGATTGGGAAAACGTAGGCGGCGGCGATGGTTTTCGGGTGTACCCGCACCCCACCGACCAGAATATCTGCTACGCTGAGCTGCAGGGCGCGCAGTTCATCTGGCGGGTAAACCTCGACAAGCAACAGTCTAAGACCGTTAAGCCCTACCGCGAGGAGGGCGATCCGGAGCTGCGCTTCAATTGGAATACCCCCATCACAACAAGCCCCCACCAGCCAGACCGCCTCTACGCGGGCAGCCAGTTCTTGCACAAGTCCGAAGACCGGGGCGAGAGCTGGACTAAGATTTCTCCAGACCTCACTACCAACAATCCCGACAAGCAGCAGCAGGAAGATAGCGGCGGCCTGAGCATCGATAATTCTGGTGCCGAAAACCACTGTACCATCTATACCATCGCGGAATCTCCGCTGAACGAAAATGTGATTTGGGTAGGCACCGACGATGGGCAGGTACAGCTTACGCAAAATGGCGGCAAAAACTGGGCCAACCTCACCAGCAATATCCCCGGCTTGCCTCCAAATACCTGGGTGGCGCATATCGAAGCCAGTACTTTTAATGCACAAACTGCTTATGCTGTTTTCGATGGGCATACCCAGAATGATCGGAATACTTACGTCTACAAAACTACCGATGGCGGCCAAAGCTGGACTTCAATCGCAACGGATGAGATCGAAGGCTACGCCCGTTCCATACAAGAAGATTTTGTCAATCCGGACTTGCTCTATTTGGGGACCGAAATGGGCTTGTACATTACGCTGGACGGCGGAAAGCACTGGGCAAAATTTACCAACAATATGCCAGCCGTAGCGGTGCACCACCTTACCCTTCACCCTCGTGACCACTCCCTTGTCATGGGCACCCACGGCCGCGGGATCATCATAATCGATGACGTGACGCCCCTGCGCCGCCTGACAGCCGAGGTAGCTCAGAAGGAGGTACACTTTTTTGAACAGCCGCCCACCATCATTGAAGAATCTTCGGGTTTCGGCAGTACGGCTGCCTACGGAGAATTCACTAGCTCCAACCCATCCAAGGCAGCTAAGGTGGTCTACTATCTTAAGAAGCGCCATATTTTCGGTAGCATGACGATGGAGGTTTTCAACGAAGCAGGCGAGCAGGTAGCCGACCTGACCCCTGGCAAGTCCAAAGGCATCAACATCATTGAATGGAATTACCGGTACAAAAGGCCAAGAATTGCTAAGGCAAAAACCTTCGCCTTCGGTGGTTTTTCTCGGCCCACAGTCCCGCCGGGCACCTACACTGTCCGCATGAAGAAAGGCAAGGAGATCTACGAGACGAAGATCGAGCTGCAGCCGGACCCCAATTCAATCCACAGTGCTGAAGACCGAGCTTTGCAGCACGAAACGGCAATGGAGTTGTACGGCATGAACGAAGAGCTTGCCTATCAGGTGGACCGCATCGAGCAGCTGCGCAGCCAAATTGATCAAGCCCGGCAGGCAGAGTTGCCGGAGGGCTTGCAGCAAGCGCTGGAGGAATATCATACCGCTCTTTCTGAGCAGCGCAAAGCCATGGTCGTGACCACAGGCGACAACTACGTAGCATCGGCGGAACCTAGGCTGCGGGAGAAAATCGCCAGCCTCTATAGCGAAGTAGCTGGCTACGCTGGCAAGCCATCCCAGGCGCAGCTCAAAAATATGGTACTGCTGAAGGAGCAGCTGGAAATGGCGAGCAATGAGGTAGAAAATCTGCTGGAGCGCTTGCCTGCCCTGAATCAGCAGCTGGAGCAAGCCGGCCATTCGCTGCTGAAGTACCGCAGCCGGGAGGACTTTATGAAAGCTGATATGTAATGCCTCTTGGGGCAAAGTTCTGATATTCAACAGTTTATGAGATAAACTGCCTCAGCATGGAACTTGCTGGGGCAGTTCGTTATTTTATAGCATGTAAACCTTCTGAATAAGCGTTACTTTTGAGCTGAAGCGTAACGGACGGCAATATGCAGCCGTCTTCATTCGTTATAACGCTCGTTTTCAGGTGGCCCGCAAGCAGAGGTGCCGTCGTATAGAGGAGTTGTTTTCAGCCGGACCTGAAGCTGTAAACTGAAAAGCAGCATTAGTATGAATTTTTGCCCTTTGAAGTGCTTTCTTTGCGGATTGTTATGTTGCCTATTCGCTCAGCTGAAAGCACAGCATTTTCCAATACCCGATGAAGATGAGTCGGAGTTGCCCAAGGAAAAAACCAACTTCTGTCGGCCGGGGGTGGCCAACCAATCTAGAGGCAGAGGGATATTGTTGGAACGCCGCATTACAGGGCAACAGTACCAGGCACCAGACATTGGAGACATTGACGGTGCCAACGCCAGTGAAATCGGACAGATGGAGCGCTTGAAAGCAAAGATCAAAATACCGCTTGTCAATGCGCCCAGCCTTAAGGTGCTGGCGGGCTACGAATACATGCGGGAAACCTTTCACTTCAACCGCATCGGGCACTACAACGAAGCAGTATTCTCCAGCCTGCACGATACCCCCCTGCACACCAACAAATATTCGCTGTACATCACCAAGTCCTTCAATGGCAAATACTACGGCGGTTTGCGCTTGCGCACTTCTTACCGGGGAGACCATGAAAAAGCGATCGCTTTCGATTCTCGTTACGCTACCTACAGCGGGCTGCTCGCCTTTGGGATGAAAGCCAGCGAAGATTTAGAGTATGGCGTAGGCCTTACCTTTGGACGTAACTTTTTTCGCACGCAGGTGCTGCCCTTCGGCATTTACAACCAGACCTTTAACGACAAATGGGGCATAGAGGCCGTGCTGCCGGTGCAAATCATGGGGCGCTACAACTTCAGCCCGACCCATCTGCTGCTGTTTGGTGTGGAATACCAAAGCAAGTCCTACTCAATCGATGTGTACGAACGGGGCGGAGAAGAGCCAGCGGTGCCCCATTGCTTCCGCCACGCCGAGATTGCTTTTAAAGCAACCTACGATAAACATCTTTTTTCTTGGATATGGTTTACGGCAGAAGCAGGGTACCAACTGCCCCTGGAATCCCGCTTTGACAATACGCAGGACCCCTCCATGAACTTTCGGACCCGAACTTCTCCGCAGCCCTTCCTCAGCTTTGGCCTGTTCGTCACCCCCTCGCGGGACTGCATCAAGTAGAGGAATTGATGTTCCAGCTGTACAGCAGGCCGAACAGGGTTACGGATACAATGACGCCCCACATAAAAATGGTGTAGCAAATGCGGAGCAGCCGGTACTTGCGCCCGAGGGAAGCTCCCAGGAAGTAGAGGTCCCGCATAATAGAGCCGTCCAGCTTGCTCTCGTCGGAGACCACCTCTAACATGCCTTTTTCGTACCGCTCATAGGGCATTTTAAAGAAATTGCCGAAGAAGAACAGGTTGGATTTGCCCTCCTGTATGGAGCGTTCGTCCGTCTTGCCTCCCATGTGTATAGGGCGGGTAGCGAGGGTTGCAAACACCATAGAGCTCAGGCAAGTCAACAGCAGGGTAGCCATGGGGATCAGGCCGTAGACGTTGTCCCGCACGTAGGAAGCTGCGAGCGGCATAACGATGGTGATGAGGAGGGCATTCACGCTGAGCATGATGTTGGCCTTGTTGTCTGCCAGGGTGCTCAAATCCAGATGGTTGCGCAAACTGGTTTTGAACATGGTCTGCGCGCTCTTGCTTTGGCTGATGGTGCCCCCCGGCGAAGCAGAGGCTTTTTTAGCAGAGGCATTCTGTTCTCGTACCTCATTGCGCATCTTTTTCAATGCCTTGCGGTTGCGTTCCCATTGTTCAGCGTAGAGCTCTTGGGCGGCATCGGAGTAAAAGCGGTGCTTTTTTACGAATTTATAGTTGAGCGTGTACCATTCCTCATCCGTGTAGGACTGATTGAGGAAGACAGCCCATTCGTGCCGCAAGCCTTCGAGGTACTCAAAGTAATTTTCGCTGGCCAGATTGCTAAGGTCGGCATCGCAGATTAACTTTTCCAGGGTACCATCCGGCTCTTTGGGCGGGAACGTCACATCGATCAGTTGCAGGACGCGCTCCCGGCGTTCTGCCGGATAGCCTCGCTGGCTTAAAAAGTCTTCCGCTATCTGACGGCTGATGGCCTCGTGCCCTTCGTAAGTCTCAACGAAGCCTGTATCGTGGAAGAGCCCTGCAAACTCCAGTATTTCCAGCTCCTCTTCCTTGAGCCCACTGCGCTCCCCCAGCCGTTGCAGCGCCCGGCATACCCGCTGCGTGTGCTGCAGATTGTGGTACTTGTGGTCTGCGCTGAGCTTGGTGCTCAACATCTTCCGAACGTATGCTCTGGCATCTTCCAGGGTGGATGCCGCCTTTTCCGTACTCATCTCTTTGCTCTCTCTGTTTGTATATTCCAATGCTTTCAAAGCTAACCGATTTTTATGCCTTAGCAAAATATAAATGCCGGATGGGCTTGCTGCCCATCCGGTATTTTGAAGCATCAAACCTATGACTGTATTTTCGCCGAACGGCGATGGGGTGAACGAGAAGTTCTTGCCCTTCGCTGGCCCGGAGGTGGCCTCCTTCGAGTCCTTTTCCGTGTACAACCGGTGGGGCGAACAGGTCTACGAAGCCGAAAATTTCCCGCCGGGCTCGCCCGACGTAGGCTGGGACGGCACCTTCCGGGGCGAGGAGCTGAATCCCGGTGTATTCGTTTACCAAGCGAAAGTACAGATGATTGACGGCATCACGGTAGTATTCGAGGGAGATGTGGTGCTGCTGCGGTAATTTGCCAGGGGCTCGCCGTATTAGCAGTACGGCAGGCACCCTGGCCCTCCGCATGGCTCAATGCGCCACAATACCCCGCTGTTGGTAATCTTCAAATGCACGGGCTGTGAGGGTTGACAGTTCCTGCAGCAGTGCTCCTTCCGGTTTTTTGAAATTGAAGCAGGATTTACCCTGCATGCGCTTGCTTAAGTCATCGCTGATGCCGCGGAGCAGCGCCGGGTTGGCATAGACGGGCATGAGGTGGAAGGCAACGTACCGCTTCTTGATTTGTACTGCGCCAAAAAACAGGGGGTCTGGATAGTTCTGGCCATGGCCGGCCGCTTCCAGATAGTACTGTTCGGCATCGTCTTGTTTGACCGAAAAGTGCTTCCCATAGGGTTCGAGAATGCCTTTGAGGGCTTCAAAAGTAGCTTGTGCTTCCATTTTTTTGAGAAAGCTACCACTTTTCCGGGGTTTATTCCAGTCCGGCGTAGCGGCTCAAGTATTGGAAATGCGGGCCGAGTTGTCTACCGGCAGCTACGGTGGCGCGTTCGATGATTTCGCTCCGCTCCTTGCACAATTCCGGCAGGATGTACGCGATGAATTGTTCGCCGAAGGCTTTGGAGGCATCCCGGGGCAATTCATTCGGAAGGTTGTCTACTGTCATCATATCGATGACGTGGGGCTGATAGGGGGCAGTTTCAGCACCGGTAGCTGGATCGTAACCGAATACAGGCTCGGCAATCGTAGAGGCTTTCAGCGTAGAGGGTATGGAAGATACCGGAGCAATATCGCAGGTGACATCGGCGATGACCTTAAGGTGGAAAGCCGGCGCTTTCATCTCCTCTTGCGTAAAGAAAGCCGGCGCTTTATTGTCCCAGTAAATGCCGTTGATCATAAGGTCGGCCGTAGCGGCGAAGGGGGCAAAAGCGCTTTCGTAGCGTTCCGGGTGAGCAAAAAACTCTTGCTTGTCGAACCCGCCACCGTCTCGCCGGCGGGCGTAATCCTGGCAGCGCAATTGCGTAAACACGGCTTGATCGAACGTTTGTTGCAGAAAAGCTTCGGGCGGCACCTCTTTTATACCCATATCGCGCAGCACTAGGGCAGCACCCTGCCCTACGCGGCCGGTGCCGGTCAGCACAATTTTCATGGGAGGCAGTTTGAGCTGCTTGTACGCAGCTCGTGCCTCAGCGTAGTCGAGGTAATCCTTCATACGCGGTAGCTGGAAACTGCCGTTGCGCTGGCCGTAGGCCATGATGCCGTTGTGTGCGCCCACCATGCCGGCGAATTTGCCAAAGGCGATGAGCCGCCGCCCTTGTTCGTCGGTAAGGGCTTCGTAGTCGATCAGGCGGATGTTTTTCTCCAGGATGGCCCGCAGCAGCTGCCGGTTGTAGGGCTGCTCTTTTATGGTGTGCGAAAAGAAAAAGTAGGTCTTGTCAGGGATGAGCTGGGGGATGGGCACCTCCTTGACGCCCAGTAGCAGCTCACGGTCGGTAAGGTCCTCCTTTAATGGCACGCTTTGATGGCGGTAGGCATCATCGGGATAGCAGCGGATGGGAGAAGGCTGAACGCTGATCTCGACCTGCTGGAAGTGCGCCAGTATGTACGCGCACTGTTCTGGGGCGAGCGGAACACGGGAGTCCGGCGGGTTTTTGCCTTCACGGATGATGCCTATCTTCATGGAATGTTGGTTTTATTAGTGGTGAACCGCAGGCCAAAAATAGAGAAGATGATCAGTTTGAGAAACAGAGTGGGCGAAAAATAGGACAGGCGTGGAGATACCTGCTGGCATCCTGGAAGAAAGGCGCTGTAAAATTTTAACATTTGCCGAGACAACATTCAGAATTTTACGGGCGTTATATGGGCGAATTATGAAAAGCACAGCGTAAATTCGCTGCCAAGAATTATAACTGGGGTTTAGTTTTTTTAGGAGTGTAGTGGCTTTGTGCCACTACACTTTCTTTCTTTTTTGGGTCTTCTGCTGGCCGTTCTTTTGTAATTTCCCGCCCTGATTTTTTGCCTTCAGATAAAACCATCTATGCAGCTCACACCCTTCAAGGCGACCTATCCCCGTTTGGGAAAAATCGAATCGCCTGATGCATTCTTCGGCGCTGTCAAACAAGACTACCGAGACTTCTACGAGCAAGGCTATTTTTACCAAGCAGCAAAGCCCGCTCTGTATATTTACCGCATTCAAAAGCCGGAGCGCAGTTTCACCGGTTTGATCGCCGGCGTGGCCATTAAGGATTTTCTGGATGGCAAGATTCGGCAGCACGAGCACACCCTTTCTGTTAAGGAAGAGAAGCAGATGCTGTTGCTGCGCAAGCGCCGGGCGGCTGTCAAACCGGTCTTGCTTACTTATCCGGCAGTACAGGGCATACAGCAGTGGCTGGAGGAATACACCCTCGCCAATGAGGCTGTGCTGCGTATCCCTTTTCAACCGGAAGAGCTCCACCAATGCTGGGTGATAGACGACCCCCAGTACATTTCCGAGCTGCAAAAGCTATTTGCTGATCGGGTGCCGGTCACTTACATCGCCGATGGGCATCACCGCACCTCCACCGCCGTTCGCATGTACCAGCGCATGAAAGACGGAGAGGTACAGGGGCAGTTCGACGCGCTATTCGCCGCTTTTTTTCCTGATCATGATATCGAAATCCGCGACTTCAATCGGCTCATCACCTCGCTGAACGGCCATTCGCCGCCCACTTTTATAGCACAACTGTCCCAGGTATTTGAGATAGAACCTATGGCGGAGCCGGCTTGCCCCTCGCGCAAGTTCGAGCTTACCATGTTCCTGAATGGGGAATGGTACCGTTTGCGTTGGAAGGAGCGAGTCATGTTGGAGTACGCCGACGAACCGGTTATTCTCGATGCTATGCTGCTGGATCATAAGGTAATGGCGAAGGTGTTGGGCATTGAAGATGTGCGCAACGACCGCCGGGTCAAATACATCGAGGGCCCCAAGGGCATTGAGGGCTTGCTGAAACAGGCCGATAAGGCAGCGGAGTGCGTCGCCTTCTGCCTTTATCCCGTTCAAATGGAGGAAGTGATGGCAGTGGCGGACATAGGCCAGGTGCTGCCCCCAAAGTCCACTTGGTTTGAACCGAGGATGAAGAATGGGGTGTTGGTGCAGGAGTACTGATGGAGATAAGAGCCTTCTCCAACCAATGCCTAGAAGCTGACAAATTCCAAGAACTTGCCACTCAGCCAAGCAAGGAGAAAGCATTAACTTTATGATCCTTGCGGAGATAAACTTCCAGTACAATGCTTACCAGACACATGGCTAAAAAACCGTTGTTCATTATCCTCTGTCTTTCTACGGCGCTTTCCAGCAGTTCCCTAAGCGCGCAGTCCTTTCAGATCCGCTACCAGAATACGAGTGGAGATTCCATTAACATCATCAGTACGGCTCCCGCTCCGGATGGCGGCCTCTGGCTGTTGGGAGACATTGCCAACAATACTGCTGATAATTTTAACGATGCCGTGGTGCTCCGCCTGGATACACAGGGAGAAGTGCTCTGGAGCCGGGAGTACGATGCCGGCACCTTTCAGGGGATCAACAGTATTGTCGGCACACAAGATGGTGGGTTTGCGATTGCGGGCACTTCCACCACCGATTACTTCAATGGCTATGTAGCCCGGGGCGACGGCGAGGGCAACATCCTGTGGTCCACTTTTCTGGGCAGCGACGGCGGGCTGGAGCGTGGTTTTGAGCTGCTCGCTACGGCCGATGGCAAGTTCCTCTTCGCCGGCCACACTTCCTCTACCGGCCTTGGCCCCAATATCTACCTGGTGCAGCTTGCCTCCGACGGAACTCTGGAATGGGGGCGGACGTACTCCACCGCTGGAGAACAAAGCACTGCCTACGATGTGCGCGAGCATCCGGCCGGCGGTTATTTGGTTTGCGGTAGCGTGGGCGAGCTCTTTAACAGTGATGCCTTTCTGCTGCGGGTGCTGGCTGATGGCAGCCCGCTGTTTATGGCTCGCTATGACTACGAAGGGCTCAACAATGGCGGTGCATCGACGGTCGCTCTGGAGGACGGTGGGGCCGTGATGATGCACAGCACGACCCTGGGGGACGGCATTCAAGACCCGCGGGGCCTCGTCCTTACTCGAGTAGACTTCAACGGCGAAGAGGTATGGTCTCGTTTGCTGCAACTGGATGACGGGCCCGTCACCATTCAGGTAGGAGGAATCAACCTCTCCTTTGGCGGCCGCGCCCTCAACCTGGAGCAGACCCCCGACGGCCGCCTCTTGATGTACCTGGTAGCAGATACAGATGGTGCAGGTGACATGAGGCCAGCCCTGCTTAAGATGAACGCTGATGGGACCCTTGATTGGGCGCGCGAGTTGGGCAATGAGGGCTGGCTGCAACTCAATACTTCTGGCTCTCAGCCTCTTGCCATCACTTCCGACGGCTTATACGCTGCCGTTTATCAGAATATTTACGACGGTGACGCCTTCGAGCTGGTTCGGGTAGAGCCAGAAGGGCAAGGCTTGTGCCTGGACCCCCTGCAGCCAAATCTGGAAGGGGTTACGGTAGCCAGAGAGGTAGTCACCCCTACGGTAGAGCCACTGGACGAGCAAGCTGGCTTTCCTACAAATCCGAGCGCCATCACATTTTCTGCCGAACCCACTAATGCTTCTGCGCTGCAGCTGGACCTAGGGCCGGACACCCTCCTGTGCGATGGCTCGACGCTGCTGCTGAACCCCGATGCCGGCGAAGGCACCACCTACACCTGGCAGGACGGCAGTACCGATTCCACCTTTCTCGTTACGGAAGCCGGCACCTATGCGGTAACGGCTACTCAAGGGGAGTGCAGCGCCGAGGATGAAATAGAGGTCAGCAGCTTATCTGCCTCTTTGGACATAGGGCCTGATCTGGTGCTGTGCACGGGAGAGGTGCTCACGCTACAGCCTGCTGCTGTCTTTGAAGGAGACTACAGTTGGGCCAATGGCGTAGAGGGGCCGGAGCTGAATGTGGCAGAAGCCGGTACTTACATACTCGAATTTACTAACGCCTGCGGGACTGTCCGGGATACGGTTTTGGTGGAGGCTTCGCAGGAACCGGCAGTTGAAATTGCTGGTTCTGCCGTTCTCTGTTCCGGAGACACGGCGGTCTTTCTAGCGCAGGGGGCCGAGGGCCTGTCTGTTGCCTGGTCTGATGGCGCAGGACAGCTACTGGGGGAGCAACCGGAGCTGGCGCTGCAGCCGGAAGACAACACTACGCTCATCCTGACTGCTTCGGATGGCTGTGCGGAAGCTGCGGATACCCTGCAGCTGACTGTGAATGCGCCTCCGGTGCTGGGCAGCAGCAGCTTGTCTGATGCCAGCTGTGAAGAGGACAACGGCAGCATCAGCCTAAGCCTGCAGGGCGGAGCGCCACCGTATAGCTTCCTTTGGCAGTCCGGCACTGGTACCCCCTTCAGCAGCGACGGCCCCCAATTAGAAGGCCTGCCCGCCGGCAATTATAGCCTCACGGTTACGGATCAGCGCGGCTGCGAGGCAATACTTGCCTTCGAGCTGGCAGAAGAAGGCAGCCCGCAGTTGTCCGCTGAGGTGGTGCCGCCCACTTGTTCTGGCCTGGCAGATGGCCGCATCACTCTGGCTGCACAGGGCGGTGCTGTGCCGTACCGCTATCAGTGGTCGCGCGAAGGCCTGCCGCTGCCCGATACGAGCAGCGTGTTGGAGGGTGCCACGGCGGGAACCTACGCAGTAACCCTCACCGATGCCAGCGGCTGCCGTGCTGCACTGGAAGAAATTGTTTTGGAGTCTCCTTCGCCCTGGCAGTTTGAGCTGTTCTCCGAGGGGCCTAGCTGCCCGGGAGAGGCCGACGGTAGGCTGGAGGCCGAAGTGGAAGCCGGCGGCCAGCCTCCCTATCTTTTTCAGCTTTCCGGCGGGCCGCAGCAGGAAGAAGGCTTCTTTGGCGGCCTGGCATCGGGCAACTATTCGCTGAATATTCAGGATGCCCTCGGCTGCGACACCAGCTTAGAGGTTTCGCTGGCAACCTTGCTGCCTCTCCAACCTATTCTGTCTGCTTCCGCTAGCCGGATTGAGCTCGGTGAGGCCGTGCAACTGAACCTGCAGGGGGCAGAAAATGCCACATCCATCACCTGGCAAGCCGAGCCTGCCCTAGCCTTCAGTTGTACCGATTGCCCCGAGCCGGTGGTATCGCCTACGACCAATACAACTGTCATCGCCACCATCTCTAACGATGCCGGCTGCCTGGCTTCTGACACCCTTTCCATTGCGGTGGAGCGCAATGAAGAGCTGTATGTACCCAACGCCTTTTCGCCCAACGACGACGGCCGCAACGACCTGTTCCGGGTTTTTCCCGGCCCCAGCCTGCAGCGGGTGCTTAGGATGGAAATCTACGACCGCTGGGGCGGCCTGGTTTATGAATCAGATGCAAGGGCTCCGGTCTGGGATGGGAAATCTGCCGGAGAAAAAGTACCTTCGGGCGTGTACGCTTTCCGCATACAACTGGAATGGCTGGACGGCCGGCGGACAGAAAAAAGCGGCGAGCTATATTTACTGCGTTGACGGTAAGTCAAAAAAGCAATACAACATGCGCAAATTGACAGCTGACTGGATTATGCCGGTCATTTCCGAGCCGGTCAAAGAAGGGGTCGTTTTGGTACAGGAGGATGGCACCATCGCTGCCATCGAAGCGCGGAAAGCCCATGCACCCGCTGAATTGGAGATTTACGAAGGGGCCATCGTACCGGGTTTCATCAATACCCATTGCCATCTGGAGCTGTCCCACATGAAGGGCCGGATCGATACGGGCACCGGATTGCTTCCCTTTCTGCAGCAAGTGGTGCAGTTTCGGGATATCCCGGAGGCAGAGATACTGGCAGCGATTGAAGAAGCCGATGCCGAAATGCAAACCGAGGGCATCGTCGCGGTCGGGGACATTTCTAACAAAGTGGATACGGTGGCGCAGAAGGAGAAGAGCCCCATTCGCTACTACACCTTTGTAGAAATGTTTGACTTCCTGCAGGACGAAGGCGCACAGAAGGCTTTCGAAATGTACAAGGAAGCCTACGATGGGCAGTCGGCCTCCGGATACAATAAGAAAGCTGCTGCTCCCCATTCTCCCTACACGGTTTCTCCCAGCCTGTTCGCCCGCATCAATCAGCTCAACGGCAGCGGTGATTTGACTGTGAGCATCCACAATCAGGAAACCCGCCACGAGAATGAGTTCTTCCTGCGCAAGCAAGGCGACTTTGTGGATTTTTACAAAGCCTTTGGTTTATCCATCGAGCAATTTCAGCCTACTAGCAAGCCCTCCATCTACTACGCCATGCAGCACATGAACCCGGAGGCGCGCACACTATTCGTACACAACACGATGACGAGCGCTGAAGACATACAGGCGGCCCACGACTGGAGCGAGAAGGTGTACTGGGCGACCTGCGCCAATGCCAATCTTTACATTGAGAACCAAATGCCGCACTACCAGCCTTTCATCGATAATGCGGCCCGTATGACCATCGGCACCGACAGCTTGAGTTCCAACTGGCAGCTCTCCGTCCTGGAAGAAATGAAGACCATTGCCCGTTACCAATCCTACATCCCGTTTGAGCTGCTGCTGCAGTGGGCTACCCTCAACGGCGCTAAGGCACTGGGCTACGAGGCAGAGCTGGGCAGCATTGAGCCTGGCAAACGGCCCGGCCTGAACCTGCTGAACTTGGGAGCAGACCGGCGGCTGCACCCGGATACGCGAGTGGAGAAACTGGCGTAGATCCTCCGCCTACTTTATAAAATCCAAAGCTGAACAATACAAATGCCATGAAAGTACACGCCTTGATCCCATTGCTATTGCTCTGCTGCTTTTCCGGGCTCAGCGCTCAGAGCGGCGTAGCCTATCACGATGCCCTGGCACTGTCGGCAGCTTACCGCCTGCAGGAGGAACCTTTGCCGCTCGATGAGGCAGTCCTGTCTCGGCTGCAGCCCTACTTTGATGCTGAACGGCCCATTGCCGAACAAGTGGAGGAGAACCCTTTCCTGCAGCCCTATTTCGTAGCAGCCGACTCGGTCTCCTTCAAACTTAAAGCCAATGCGCTGCAGTTGCTGCTGCAGCAGCAGAACGAGCAGGAGGGCGGCGCCCCTCCCGGCCTCAGTGTAAGCAACCTGGCCGCCGGGTTTTCCCAATTTCTGATCGAAAGGACGAGGGAAGAGCTGACGGTAGCCTTCTTCGAACGTTTTCAGCGGGTAGCGGAGCGCAACCCGGAATTCCAGGCTTTGTTCCCCTTGACCACTGAACGCCTGGGGCGATTGTTGGATTTCCCGTTCGGAGAGATGCTGCCGGCTCTGCGTGCTGCTTTCCAAACAGATTTGGACCGCCTGGTTTTCCGCCTAGACAACTTCTTCCGCCTGGAGGATTATGAAAAACTGCTGCGGGAACTGCCGGAAGTCGAGCTGGTGATTCGCGGCCTGCGCCTGGTCAAGCAACTGGAGACTGGGCAGAGCCCGGAGGAGCTGCTGTCGAGCCTGCAGGAACTATTGGAACAGGAGTTTGCGGAAGAGGAGCGCTTCCGCAACGTACAATCCACTCTCGAGCTGGCCAACCTTTTTTCCGGGAGCCTGATCAGCTTTTCCCCGCAGCGCACCTGGATCACCTTTGAGGAGCTCAATCTGATGCTGGAGGATGAGACGGCCCTGGAACTGTACATAGGCTTGATTTACCAGCGTGCTAAAACAGCCGGTATCCGCTTCGATACGGAAGAGGCGGCAGTAAGCTTTACCGACTACCTAGAGCAGCAAAGGGAGAACCTCTTTGTGCTGGAAAACTACCTGATGGAGTTTTTGCAGCTGGCGGAGCAATTCGAGCGCCTGCGCGATGGCTTGCCCTCTATTCAGGGCAATTTACTGCTCACAGCGTCCGATAATACAGGCGACTATCTGGGAGCGGCGCTTGACCTGCTGCAGCACAGCTTCGGGCTGGGGCTGGCGATTGCTCCCGAGCTGGCGCAGGATCGGTATTTCCAGTTGCTGCAGCAAACGCAGTTGCTCTACCGCCACCTTTCGGAAAAAGCCTATGATGAAGCCGTTCTATCCGCAAGCGCCCTGCTGAAGGGGCTGTTGGAAGCCGGCGATGAGTTGATTCCGGAGTTTGAGTACGATAAGAAACGGGTTGAGCGCATCGAAACGCTGCTGGAGTACGGCATATTTATGGCCAATATGGTACAAGCCAGCAGTCCGGAGGAAGTGCGGGCAGCCATTGGCAACGCTGCGCTGCCTGCGGGCAGCAGCTCCGTTAAAAAAACGGCGACCTTTAGCCTTACTCTGCAGAGCTACTTTGGGGTGCACTACCGCCTCGATAACCCTTCCGCTGCTAATTCTGCATGGACGGATGATTTTGGCATCAACGCCCCCATCGGCCTGGCGCTCAGCCACGGCTTCGGGCGTGGCGGTTCGCTCAGCCTGTTCGGGGCGGTTTTCGACCTCGGCGCTGCCGTGGATTACGAGCTCCGCCTTACCGAAAACCCAGAAACCGGTGATACCGAGCTCGAGCGCGACTATCAAATTGAACTGGGGCAAATCTTGTCCCCGGGCGGCTATTTGGTATATGGCGCTCCTTTCCATCTGCCGCTTGCCCTGGGAGTAGGCGGGCAGTACGGCCCAGGCCTGTCGCGCATAACAGCCTCGAACAAGGTAGTGCAGGATGACCCGAGCTGGCGCTGGCAGGTGTTTCTGGCGGTGGACATTCCCATTTTTACGCTTTGGAACCGGGGACGGTAGAGCGGTTGTTGCTAGGACAGATGTAGAGGGGGATGGAAAAAGAAGCATGCTGTAATGGAGAAGGTCTTAACAGTTTGGGAGAAGAGCTGGCCGGTCAAAACAACTCCATCGACCGATCGTCAACTTTGGGATAGGTTCCATTCGGAGCAGATGGCTTTCTGCTTTCCGTGATCAATCCAGAAAAAGTAGGTACTACGGGGAAAAAATTTAATTTTGGGATGTACTCAAATTGAGCGCAATGTACCATCCCCTGTTTCCAACCTACTGCTTTTTATTGTTTGTTCTGGTTCTGCCCACTGTGTCGGCGGCACAATCCCTGCCGATTTCGCTATCGGAGGCTTTTGAAATTGCTGAGGCCAATTATCCGCGCTTAGAGCAAGACCGTCTGGCAGTGGAGCAAAGGCGCATACTGCTGAAAACAGCGAGCCGGCCCGCCGATCTGGACATCTACCTCTCGGGCATGCAGGTAGACCCGGAGCGCCTGGAGGAAGGCATCCACGGAGCCGGGTTTGAGCAACGCTTCAACTGGCCTAGCGGCAAGAAGTACCGTTCGGCTGCCCTGGAGGAGCAGCTGCGGCTGAGCAATGCCCAGCTGGAGCTGACCGCCTTTGAGCTGCGGCAGCAAGTCGCTATGGCTTATTACGAAATGCTCTACGCCAAAGAGTTGCGCTCCTTCTGCCAGGAGCAGCGCAATCTAATGGACGAGTTGCTGGAACTCGCACAGGCCAAGCTCAACCTAGGAGAAACCAGTAAAGTCCCGGTTTTGTCGGCGCGCAGCAAGCAGCGGCAAGCTGCCCTGGAGCAGCAGCGGGCACAGGATGCCTATGACTTGGCTTATACGCTTTTCAACAATTGGCTGTTTGCCGACACGGCCTATGTCGCTATGGGTGTCGGCCTGCCCGCTCCACAGCCCTATCTGGATTGGTTTGTCAACGGCGGGCATCCGCAACTGCTGCTAGCAGAGCAGGAAATCCGGCTGGCGGCCGCGCAGATACAAAGCGAGCGCGCCTACCGGCTGCCCAAGATCATAGCCGGCGCTCAGGTGCAGATGATTAACGGCGACCTTCCCTTCATCGCCTATACGCTGGGGATGAGCGTCCCCCTGGGGCAGGAAAGCATCAAAGCCAGGGTAGAAAGTGCGGAAGTAGGCGTTGCCCGCGAGCAGGCTCAGCTACAGGCTGCCGAGGAAAACCTAGAACGAAAGCGCCGCGAACTAATCGCCCGGCTCAAAAAAGAACAATCGGCCTTGAGCTTCTTGCAAGAGGAAATCCTGCCCTTTACGAAAGAACAAATCATGGCTTCCCGCAAAGCCTATACACAAGGCACGGTAGCCTATCAGGACTACCTTTTGAATTTGGAAGAAGCCCTCGGCTCCCGCCGCGACTACATCGAAACCCTGCGCCGCTACCACATCCTGCGTTTGAAACTGGAGTTTTTGAGCGGGAAGCGTTAATAATTCTTACATTAGGCCTTTGTAACCGACGCCAAAGATCATGTCCAAGATCATACAACGCATACTGTTGGCTTTGCTGGTGGGGGTACTTGCCCTGCAGATTTTCCAAATCGACCAGTCCAATCCGCCAGTCCAAAAGGAGCGGGGCCTGATGGCCGCTGTAGCTCCCCCGGCTGATGTAAGCAATTTATTGGAAAAGGCTTGTTACGATTGCCATTCTCATCAGACAAGGTACCCCTGGTACGTGCGTATTCAGCCAGTGGGCTGGTGGTTGAAGAAGCACATCGAGCAGGGGCGGGAGCATCTTAACTTTTCTGATTGGGCAAGCTACAATGCTGAAAAAAAGGCGCACAAAGCAATGGAAGCAGCGGAAGAAGTGGCGGAGGAACACATGCCCATCCGGCCCTATCTGCTCACCCACGCTGAGGCCCGCTTGAGCCAAGAGCAACGGCAGCGGCTGGCTCGCTGGTTCGAAGCGCTGGCGGCGAGCGGTGAAAGCAATATTTCGGAAAAAGTTCGGCAGTCCGTGCCACCCGAGCAGCTCCCGCCCCGGCCGGCCGAAGCAACTGAGGACCGTGATCAATGAGTGATAACTTGCAACAAGATAGCTTAGCGCCCCCATCCAATGGCGCGGAAGATGGCTTTCTGCACCAATACCAGGAGTACCTCGGAGAGTTTGTCTACGGCGGTATAGATGGCAGTGTGACCACCTTCGCGGTGGTCGCCGGCTCGGTGGGCGGCAATCTCGATAGCTCCGTAATTCTCATTTTAGGCTTTGCGAATCTGCTAGCTGATGGCTTCTCCATGTCCATCGGCGCTTACCTCTCCGCGCGTTCCGAAGAGCAAAACTTTGATAAGCACCGCAAAGTGGAGCGCTGGGAGGTCGAAAACAAGCCGGAGGAGGAGCGCGAAGAGGTCCGGGAAATTTACCGCAAGAAAGGCTTCGAGGGAGAGTTGCTCGATCAGGTGGTGGATGTCATCACCGCTGATCGAGACCGCTGGGTAGATGTGATGATGAAGGAAGAGCTGTTCATGATGG
Source organism: uncultured Phaeodactylibacter sp. (assembly GCA_964397205.1). GTDB lineage: Bacteria > Bacteroidota > Bacteroidia > Chitinophagales > Saprospiraceae > Phaeodactylibacter. The sequence goes on from CAYNIT010000006.1 coordinate 41,741, forward strand.
AAAATTCACGCTCGCCGCTTACGATAGGAGGGGTGACTTACCTGGCTTTTGTGCTGGTGGGCTTCATTCCTTTATCTTTGTACCTGCTGGACTACTTTTTCCATTTTGAAGGCAGCTTATTTTTGTTCACCTGCCTGCTGACGGGCTTGGCCTTTGGCATAGTCGGCTGGCTGAAGACCTACGTCACGGAAACTTCCACCTGGAAAGGCGTGTTGGAGACGCTGGTGCTGGGCGCTATTGCTGCCGGGGTGGCTTATGTGGTCGGTGATTTACTGGAACACCTTTTAACTTAGATCGATATGTTTGAAAAGCTTCTGCCCTATGATGCTGCGCACCTCATTCTGATGGGGTATCAGAGTTATTACCATCAGTACAAGCGAATTACCAAGCGGGCACAAATCCGTTTTGAGCATCGCGACTGGCGCGGGCAGCAGGCAGACTCCCGGGAGCGCCTTACCCTTTACCGCAATCAGGTAGACCAGATCACTGAACGGCTCCGGGCTTTTCTCGGCGAGAAAGCTCTGGACCGTAGTACCTGGAAGCAGATCAAGCAGTACTACCAGGAGGAAGTGGCCAATTTCAGCACCCGCAATATTGCTGAGACCTTTTACAACTCCGTTTTTCGCCACAGCCATAAGGGGCTGAGCGTAGACCGGGACCTGATGTTCGTGCTAGCTACGGGCTCTTACCGGGAGTTCCGCTCTACGGTGCCCATCTACCAGACCTTTTTTCTGGTCAGGCCCATCGAGCCTATTATCCGGCAACTTTTTTCCTTCTACTCCTTCGATGCGCTATGGGAGGACAAAGAGCGGGATATAGCCTACATTTGCCGTACACTCGAGGAGGAGCTGCTCAGCGGGGAGCCTATGCCTCGGCAGGCGCGCCTGGAGATGCTGAACTCGATCTTTTTTCGCAACAAGGGCGCTTATATTGTCGGCCGTTTGCAGCTAGAAGACCGCACCTACCCTTTTATTCTGCCGCTATTGCACGAGGACAAGGGCATTTACATCGACACGCTCTTGCTCAATTACAACGACCTGTCCTCCATTTTCAGCTACAACCGCTCCTATTTCCTGGTAGACGTGGATATCGTCTCGGAGACGGTTGATTTTCTAAAGACGATCCTGCCGACGAAGAGCATGGGCGAGCTCTACAACTCCATCGGGTTTGAGAAGCACGGCAAGACGGTGCTGTACCGTAATTATCTGCGGCATATGGAGCGCACCTTTGATAAATTTGAGGCGGCACCGGGCATACGGGGTATGGTCATGTCCGTTTTCACTACCCCCTCCTACGGCATGGTTTTCAAGCTGATCAAAGACCGTTTCCCAGCGCCCAAGCAGGTGACTGAAAAGGAAGTACGGCAGAAGTACGAGATGGTGTTTTATCACGATCGCGTCGGGCGTATGGCAGACAGCCACATGTTTGAGAATTTTGTGTTCGACCGCCGGCGCTTTTCCGATGCATTGCTGGAAGAATTGCTGGAAGCAGCCCCCTCTAAGGTGAAAGTAGGGGAAAAGGTAGTGGAAATCAGCCACCTGTACATCGAAAAGAAGATGATCCCCCTCAACCTCTATTTGGAAGAGGCCAGTTTAGAAGAAGCCGAAGAGGTCATCAACGACTACGGCAAAGCCATCAAACAGCTCGCTGCCGTGAATATCTTTCCGGGCGATATGCTGCTGAAAAACTTTGGGGTGACCCGCCTGAAGCGCGTGGTGTTTTACGACTACGACGAAATCGGGCCTCTGACCGACTACAATTTTCGGCGGATACCGGAGCCCCGGGACCACTACGACGAGATGTCCGCTGAGCCTTGGTATTCCGTCGGGCCAAACGATGTCTTCCCCGAGGAGTTTACCCGTTTTCTGATCGGGCGGCGGGATGTCCGCGAGATTTTCCAGCGCCTGCACGGTGATCTATACGATGTGAAGTTCTGGATTGATGCGCAGAAGCGCTTAAAGGCAGGGGAATTGCTGGATGTGTTCCCCTACCGCCAACGCTTGAGGTTCAAAAACAAGTACGGCAAAACGAGGGCAGCTACCGACTGAGTTGCTCTACTACAGCCCCATTGTAACGCAGCAGCAGCTTCTGGCCGTCTTGCAGGCGGAATCGCTCTTTCTTGACAATCACCTCGATGTCCTCTGTATTCCATACCCCGGAGCGGCGCAGGTACAGCCGCTCCTGATCCAATTGCACTTCGATACGTACACCCCGAAAACGGATGGGGAAAGCAATCCCCTTGAGGTCTTCCGGCAGCCGGGGGTTGAAGAACAAGCAGTCATCCCGGACTTCCAGGCCTGTATAGCAGCGTTGCACAAGATCGACTGTGCCGGCCATTGCCCCCAGGTGGATGCCCTCGGGTGTGGTGCCGCCCTGTATGTCTTTCAAATCGCTCATCAGCGCTTTGCGGAAATTGCGCCAGGATTTAGCCCGGTTGGAGCGGGCTGTGACCCAGGAATGGACCAGCTGGCTTAGGGTGGAGCCATGGGCCGTGCGCCCGTCGTAGTACTGTATGTTCGCTGGGATGTAGGAGGATTGGAAATCGTAGCCGCAGCGC
>CAYNIT010000007.1:0-43952 GCA_964397205.1 uncultured Phaeodactylibacter sp.
ACCTGTTCGAGCCGCTGCAGCAGCTTTTCGATGAGGGTAACGGCCAGCCCGCTGCGGGCGGCTTGGCGGGATTTGACGGTGGGCGGCAGCTGAAAGGGGTCGCCTGCCAGCACCAACCGGGAGGCTTTGAGTATGGGGATCCAGGTAGCTGGTTCCAGCGCCTGGGCAGCCTCGTCGATGACTACCGTGCGGAACCGCCGGCGGGCGAGTAGCTCGTGGGCGCTGCCTACCAAGGTAGCAGTGATGACCTGGGAGCTATCGAGGATCTGATCGATCAGCCGGTCCTCCAGTTGGCGGGCCCAAGCGGAGAGCTCGCGGGCCTCCTGGTAGAGGCGGTTGCGCTCGGCGCGCTCCTCGGGGCCGAAGCGGCGTTTGTATTTGCGGGCATTGCGCCGGGCCTCAGCTGCCTGGATTTTTACTTTTTTGATGTTCTTGCTCTCCGGGTGGCCGGCCAGCTTCATTTCCAGGGTATGGCGGATGACGCTCTCGTCCACCCTTGAGATGTTGCCGATGCGGGTAACTTCCAAGCCTTTCTCCGCCAGCCGCTCGGTGAGCAGGTCCACAGCGGTATTGCTGGGGGCAGTGACCAAGACGGTGTGCCGATCACGAAGTGGTTCGGGGTTCAAACCTGCTTCTTGCTTGCCCGACATACTAAGGCAGGCGGGTCGGTATGAACTTGTGTGTTGGGTTTGTGCATCACGCCCAAACCTCTCTGTTCCGAATTTGGCTTCCTGTTCGCAAAGGCAGCGCACGGCTTCCACCAAGGTAGTGGTTTTGCCTGTGCCGGGCGGGCCATGAATGACGGCGATGTCTTGGGCAGAGAGGATCTGTTGGACGGCTTCCTGCTGGGAGGGGTTGAGTTGGGGCAGCTCGGGCAGGCTTGTTGGGGCGAAGCGGGCGGGTTGCTGGCCAAAGAGGATGGCGCGCAACTCAGCCAGCCGGCCGTGCTTGGTTTCTTGCACCTTGTTCAGGGCTTTTTCCATTTCCTGGTAGGTGCGCTCGTCGAACAGCAAGTCGACCCCGATCTGCCCTAGGCCTAGCCAATCGGGCAGGTCTTTGCTGTTGAGGATGAGCTGCATGCGGTTTTTGCTCACATAATTGACCACGCCGGTTTTCTCTGGATGCTTGGCCGCGGGCTGGTTGGTGAAAAAGTTGACCACTTTGCCTGCCCGGAAGTGGTGGGGGCTGTCCTCCGGCATTTCCCGTTCCAGGGTGACGAAAGCCCGCTCCCCATAGGTGTAGCCTGACTTTACGAGCTGTACCGGATACCAGGCGTAGCCCTTTTCCTTGCGCTCCGATAATGGCAATCGCTGTATTTGCTCTTTGAACTGTTGCAGGTCGGCTTGTTTTTCCAGCTGCAAAAGTTCGTTTAGTTGCTGTAGTTCTTCCAGTAGTGCTGACATATAGTGGGTTGAGCTTGCCTTCAGGGCCTGCCTTCAGGGCTTGCCTTCAGTGCCTGCCTTCAGGGCGTGTTTGGGAAACTAAGCCATTTACGTAAGTGTATCTATTAAGCTGGAATAAAAACCAGCGTCTATTCATTCAGTTCAACTCATCTTTGGAATGCCCGAAGAAAATAAGAAAGCGCTGCGCGAGCAATTTCAGGCGCTAAAAAACCTTCCCCGTTTTTTCCGATTGATCTGGGGTGTTAATCCATACATGGCTTCCGCTAATGTATTGTTGCGCTTGCTGAAGTCGGCTATCCCGCTGACGAGCCTTTACATCGGCAAAGAGATCATTGACGCGGTCATCCGGCTCATCAATGAAGAGACAACGGATACGTCTTACCTCTGGACTATGGTCGCCCTGGAATTTGGGCTGGCGGTACTGTCGGAACTGATCAACCGGGGCATTACCTTGATGGACAGCCTGTTGGGGGATTTGTTTGCCAACCATACCTCCGTGCAGCTCATCGAGCAGGCGGCCCGGCTTGACTTGTACCATTTTGAAAATGCCGATTTCTATGACAAGATGGAGCGGGCGCGCCGACAGACCACCGGGCGTACCGTACTGATGTCGCAGGTGCTCTCGCAAATGCAAGACGTGGTGACGGTGCTCTTCTTGGCGGGCGGGCTGATTGCTTTCAACGCCTGGCTGCTGTTGTTGCTGGTGCTGGCGGTCATCCCCTCCTTTTTGGGGGAAACCCACTTCAATCAGCGCACTTACTCGCTGACGCGCAACTGGACGCCGGAGCGGCGGGAACTGGATTACCTGCGCTACATCGGGGCCAGCGACCGGACGGCGAAGGAGGTGAAGATTTTCAACCTTTCGGGTTTCATTACGCAGCGCTTCCGGGAACTGTCGCACAATTATTACCAGGCCAACCGGAAAATCGCCCTACGGCGGGCAGCTTGGGGCGGCCTGCTGTCCTCTCTGGGCACGCTGTCTTACTATGCTGCCTATGTGTTTATCATTTCCCAGGCTATCAGCGGGCTTATCACGGTGGGCACGCTGACCTTTCTGGCGGGCTCTTTCGACCGGATGCGGGGCAAGCTGCAGGCCATCATGAACCGCTTTTCCCGTATTGCCGAGGGGGCGCTGTACCTGCAGGACCTCTTCGATTTTTTTGCTATAGAGCCCTCTATCCGCAGCCCGCTGAACAGCCGGCCTTTTCCAGAGCAGCTGCACACAGGTTTCCGCTTCGAGAACGTCAGCTTTCGGTACCCCAACAGCAATCGCTGGGCTATCCGCAACCTGTCCTTTGAGCTCCGGCCGGGCGAAAAACTAGCGCTGGTGGGGGAAAACGGGGCGGGCAAAACTACGCTCGTCAAATTGCTGGCCCGACTGTACGAGCCTACCGAAGGCCGCATCCTGATCGATGGCGTTGACCTGCGGGAGTACGCCCTGGAGGAGCTGCGCAACAACATCGGCATTATTTTTCAGGACTACATCCGTTTTCAGCTTAAAGCCGGGGAGAACATCGCTATCGGGAATATCCATAACCTGAGCGACCGCTTTGCTATCGAGCAAGCAGCGGAGAAGAGCCTGGCGGATACGGTGGTGAAGGGATTGCCGGAGCAGTACGAGCAGGTACTCGGCAAGCGCTTTGCCAAGGGCGTTGACCTCAGCGGGGGGCAGTGGCAGAAGATTGCTCTGGCCCGGGCTTATATGCGGGACGCGCAGCTGCTCATTCTGGACGAACCTACGGCGGCGCTTGATGCCCGCGCGGAGCACGAAGTTTTTCAACGCTTCGCAGACCTGATCGAGGGCAAAGCTGCGGTTATTATTTCCCACCGCTTTTCGACCGTGCGCATGGCCGACCGGATTTTGTTTTTGGAAAACGGGCAGTTGCTGGAGCTGGGCAGCCACGAAGAACTGCTGGCGCAGAATGGGAAGTACGCTGAACTGTTTCACCTGCAGGCGGCAGGATATACGGATTGAGCTGGAAATGCCTGGCTGCCCTGGTGCTGGCACATGAAAATCTGGCCGTTCTGCTCCGCAGCTTGGTAGGGGAATTCGTAGCTTTGCACTTTACCATCAAGCTCCATTGAGATTTGGCACGCATACTTGCTATAGATTATGGCACCAAGCGTTGCGGCTTGGCCGTGACGGACCCGCTGCAGATTGTGCCAGGGGGGCTGGATACGGTGCCTACCGCCCAGCTCATAGATTATTTGAGGCGCTACCTGCAGCAAGAGGAGGTGGAAACCATTGTGCTGGGCGAACCGTTTTATCCTGATGGGAATCCGGCGCAAATCCACCATTTGGTCATTGGGTTGTTTCGGAAGCTTAAAAAAAATTTCCCGGAGCAGCGTGTCGAGTTGCAGGATGAGCGCTTTACCTCGGAGGATGCGAAGGCGGTGATCCGGCAGAGCGGCGCCCGGCGGAAGAAACGGCGGGACAAGAGCTTGGTGGATAAGGTGAGCGCTACGCTCATACTGAGCGCGTACATGGAACAAAACTGTTAACAACAAAAGCGACGCATGATATTGCCGATTTATGCCTACGGGCAACCCGTTTTGAAGAAAAAGGCGGAGGATATAAGCCCCGACTACCCGGGGCTGCAAGAGTTGATTGAGAACATGTGGGAAACCATGTACCATGCTGAAGGCGTAGGGCTGGCGGCACCGCAGATTGGCCGTTCTATACGGCTGTTCATTGTAGATACGGAGCAGTTGCAGAAGGAGGACAGTGAGGAGACGGGCATCAAGCGCACCTTCATCAACGCCTGTAAGGTGGAAGAGGGCGGGGATGACTGGCCCTACGAGGAGGGCTGCCTGAGCATACCGGATGTGCGGGGGGATGTGGAGCGGCCAGCGCAGCTGCGCTTGCGCTACCTTGACGAAAACTTCGAGGAGCAGGAGACGCTTTTTACAGGCTTCAACGCCCGGGTGATTCAGCATGAGTACGACCACATTGATGGGGTGCTGTTTACCGAGCACCTCAAGCCGATCAAGCGCCGGCTTGTGCGCCGCAAGCTGGACAATATCAAGAAGGGCAAAGTGAAGGTGGAGTATAAGATGAAGTTTCCTCGTTAAAAGGGAGATGTGGACGTAAGGGCCTTGGTTGGCACGGTGGCGCTTGTCGAGTTGGCTTATTTCCTTCCAAAGTCAGCGGGGATCTCGCCCCAGTTTTCGGTATCCCACTTTAAGATGGGGTTGTTGTAGTTGTTTTGTTTCAGCCAGGCTTCTGCCCGCTCGATGAGGCTGTGGAGCAGTTCAGTTTTGCGGTTGCGGGGCAGCTTGGTTTTGGCTTTTTTCTTTTTTACCCAGCCCATGGCGATTTTAGAATCGGTGTATATGGGGGTGCTTTTGCCCTGCTGTTTGAAGAGGGCCAGCGCGTGGACGATGGCCAGGAATTCTCCGATGTTATTGGTGCCGAGGCTGAATTTTTTGTGGAAGATTGGGCTGCCGTCGGCGGTGTGTACGCCTTGGTATTCCATGGCGCCCGGGTTACCGCTGCAGGCTGCATCTACGCTGATGCTGTCCCAGATAATGTCGGCGGTGTTTTTGTCTGATATGGGCTTCGCCTTCTTCGGCGCGCCGGGGCTGCCCTGGCCGATGTGGTCGGCGAAGCTTTCGCGGAAGGCTTCTTCGGCGGCTTCTCGTGACTTGAAGGACTTATAGCGGGCATTGGGATAGCCCTGAATCTGTGCTTTGCAGGCTTCCCAGGAGTCGTATACCCCTGGCGTGTTGCCTTCCCAAACGGTATAGTATTTCTTTTTCTTGGCCATGGCTTAAGCAGGTTCCGGTTTGACTTACTGCGGGCAAAGGTAAGCAAGGGTGGGCAAAGGAGCCCCATCGAGCAGGCAGGCTGTGCCATTGGTGGGCGTTTTTGGCCCTTCAAGGCAGGGGGTATTGGAGGCTACTCGGAGCAAACTTTCGCCTGGGCGCAGAAAAACCGGTATTTTTGCAACCAAGCTCCGGCAGCAGCCCTTTTCATAGCGGACTATAGCCGAAGAAAGCCACTGCATGAAGAACAAAAAAATACTGAACGACCCCGTCTATGGTTTTGTCGGTATTCCCTACGGCATCATTTTCAATCTGGTTGAGCATCCCTACTTTCAGCGCCTGCGGCGCATCAAGCAGACTAGCCTGACGCACTTGGTTTATCCCGGAGCTTTGCACACCCGTTTTCACCACGCGCTGGGCGCATTGCATCTGATGCAGCAAGCCATCGAAGTGCTGCGCTCCAAGGAGGTGCACATCACCGCAGAGGAAGCGGAAGGCGTTTGTATTGCTATTTTGCTGCACGATATCGGGCACGGCCCCTTTTCGCATACCTTGGAAAACACGCTGATGCAGGTGACCCATGAGGATATTTCTCTGCACTTCATGGAGGAACTCAACGATGCCTACGCCGGGCGGCTGTCGACGGCGCTGGCCATATTCAAGGATGAGCACCCCAAACCCTTTCTGCATCAGCTGGTTTCCGGGCAGCTTGATATGGACCGGATGGATTACCTCAACCGGGACAGCTTTTTTACCGGTGTACACGAAGGTGTCATTGGCTACGACCGCATCATCAAGATGCTGTCGGTGCGCAAAGGGGAGCTGGTGGTGGAGGAGAAAGGCATATACTCTATCGAGAAATTTCTCATTGCCCGCCGTATTATGTACTGGCAGGTGTATTTGCACAAAACGGTCCTTTCGGCGGAGCGCATGCTCATCGCAGCGCTGCAGCGCGCGAAGCACCTGAGCCGGGAAGGGGTAGATTTGCCGGCATCCCCGGCGCTGTCGTTCTTTTTGAACAATGAGCCGAGAGCGGAAGACTTTCAGCGCGAGCGCCGCGAGCTGCTGCAGCAGTTTTCGCAACTGGACGATTTCGATATCATATCGGCGCTGAAAATCTGGAAAGACGCACCGGACCGGCTGCTGGCGCATCTGTCCCGCAGTCTTATTGACCGTCATTTGTTCCGTCTGGAGTTCAGCTATCAGCCTTTTTCTGCGGCTTACCTGGATGAAATCCGGCAGAGCGTGCTGCACTGGAGCGGGCTGGGGGAGTGGGCGTTGCCCTATCTGCTCATACAGGGAGAAGAGAGCAACAGCGCATACCGCAAAAGCAAGGACGAGATCAAAATTCTGCGCAAAGACGGAGCAATTAAGCTCATGTCCGAAAGCACCGATTATGACTTGCAGTCCAACGTCATCAAAAAGTACTATTTGTGTTATCCTAAAGCTCCATTTCAACGTTAAGAGCGCTAAGGGATTGCATAAAAATAAGTTACTCAGAATAGAGGAAGTTATTATTCTGCGATCCCTAAAGGCACGCTGATGTCTGCCCGCCTGTTGTGTGCCGAAGCAGGAGTGGTTGGTATCTCAAATGGTCAGGCGAGGGCGAAATGGGAACTGTTGGGTAAGCAATCTGGTTCCCGTATAATCTTTCAATCGTAAAGCAAAAACACCCATGGTCAAACCTACAGCCCCCGAAGCCAAACCGGTTGTGGAGAACGAAAAACTGCTGCTGTTCATCCTAGCGGTCGTGCAGTTTACGCACATTCTTGATTTTATGATCATCATGCCGTTGGGCAAGCAGTTTATGCAGCTGTTTGACATTAGCCCGCAGCAGTTCAGCTTCATTGTATCCGTTTATGCGGGCAGCGCTTTCCTAATTGGCTTCCCCAGCGCTATGTTCATCGACCGCTTTGACCGAAAGAGGGCGCTGATGTTCATTTACCTAGGATTTACACTGGGCACTTTTGCCTGCGCGCTGTCGAGCAATTACTATTTGTTCCTGCTGGCCCGGGCAATGACCGGGGCTTTCGGAGGCGTGCTTTCCGCGCTGGTGCTGTCGATTATTGGCGACGCTATACCGCTGAAACGCCGGGCGAGCGCCATGGGGGCAGTGATGATTGCTTTCTCGGCGGCTTCGGTGGCAGGAGTGCCCGCCGGGCTTTACTTAGCGGCTGAGTTGAGCTGGCGGATGCCATTTTTTGTAGTGGGCGGTATAGCGGCGGCTTTTACGGCTCTGGTGTTCTTTTTCATACCGCCGCTGCGCCGGCACTTGGAGGAGGGCAGGGTGCAGCGCAATCCTGTAAAAGTGCTGGGGAGCATCTTCAGCGACGGCAATCAGCGCATGGCGTTGGTTTTTACTGTCGTTTTGATGATGGGGCACTTTACTATTATCCCCTTTATTGCCCCCTATATGCAATTGAATGTTGGCTTTTCGGATTACGAGGTGACGTACATCTACGCCGTTGGGGGCACCCTCACCATTTTCCTGCTGCCGCTGTTTGGCAAATTGGCAGACCGCTTCGGCCGGGCGCTGATCTTTACGCTCTCCAGTTTGGGGGCTCTGCTTTCCATTTTTCTGCTTACCAACTTGGAGACGGAGAGCATGGCCGTTGCACTTTGTGCAACTTCGAGCTTTTTTGTTGTAGCCAGTGGCCGCAGCGTGCCGGCAATGACTATGGTAACTTCCGTGGTAAAGCCGGAAAGCCGGGGCAGCTTTATGAGCGTGCGCACCTCTGTCAATCAGGCAGCGATGGGGCTGGCTTCCTTCGTGGCTGGGCTGATCGTCACGGAAAATGCGGATGAATCCCTGGGCAACTACGCGCTGGTAGGCTACATTGCCATCGGGATGAGCCTGCTGGCTGTTTTTCTGGCTTGGAAGCTGAAAGCAGTTGAGGAGGAATAAAAAAACCGGCCCACGCAGGACCGGTTCGAAAAGAGCTTTGAGAGGCTATCTACATACCAAAAGGAGGGTGCTCTTCAGCACCCTCGTAAAAATTCATGAGATTACAATTGCATATTCGTAAGGTTACGAGCTTTGGAACTTTTAGAAGAGTGTTGGATTATAATTTGTCAGTAGTGCCCGCCGCTCGTGACTGTTGTTCGTTTTTGAAGTGCTGTAAACTTCATCGCTCGCCTGCGTACAGACAAGCGATTTTGTTGAGATTGTGATTTGTTACCAGCTCAGAGGCTGATTTTGATTGGTGACAAAAGCCGTTGCTATTTGATCACATTACAAATGTCGGTTCTTTCTCTTCCGCAGTGAAGTACATTTTTCAGGATTACTGGATTTTAGGTTGACGCGTTTTTGTTTTTAAGTAATTGGTTATCAGGTTTTTGTTGCTTTGCCGATGTTGTTTTTTCTGTTTTGAGGGCAGCTGTTGCCGTCTCAGCGATTTGGAAAAATGGCTTGTAGGGAGTTAAAAAAGACACTGCAGGTTTTGCAGTGCCTCTGTGAAGGTGCTCATGAAATTACAAGAGTTAGGTTTACTCGCGCATAATCATCCCCTTCAAGACCGAGGATGGTAATGCACTGATTTGTTAGCTGTCAGTAAAAAAGAAGTAGCCAAAGCGCCCTGATTAGAACTGTTTGTTCAGGTGTTTTCTAAGCGCATTTGTGTGTAGATTTTCCTTTGAGCACGTCACAAATATGCGGGCAGCTGCAAGGATTATTAAGTACATTTTCGTATATTTCTGATTTATATGTCTTGGCCTTTCTAGGGCAATAAATTGAAATTTAGTAAGTTGCAGTTTATTATTCTGTGGTTTACTGTGCCAAAATAAACATGTATGTACCAAAGTAAACTAGTAGAGCATCTCAGAGCGCTGCCCCCCAAGAGCCGGGAGCAGTTTCAGCAATTTGTTTGTTCGCCCTATTTCAATCAGCACCACAAGACTAAGGAATTGTTGCACCTTATTCTTAAGAGATTGGACGGCAAGCCCTCAAGCCTGGCCAAAGAAAAGGTGTTCCGTAAGCTCTTTCCCGGCAAGGCATACAACGAGCAGCAGCTGTACAATGTGATGTCGTACCTGAAAAAACTCTACTACCGCTTCATGTCCTGCGAATATTTACAGCGGCAGCGGTATCAGGAATCTCTTCTCACTATTGAGGAAGCTTTCGAGAGCCATCAGTTCGACATTATGACGAACCGGGGCAAGCAGCTGATGAAGAAGCTGCAGAAGGACCCAGTACACGACAGCGAGTACTACTTCACCAAGTACCGCTTGCACCACGCAGTTGGCTACTACAGCGGGCATTACTTTGACCGGGCGGAGACGGATACCTTCCAGTCCATGCTGGATGAGCTCGACCGCTTTTACATCGTGGAAAAGCTGCGGAATTGCTGTCATTTGACAGCCAACTCCATTATGATGAATACCTCATACCGGTTTCGCATGCTAGAGGAGTTGCTGGCTCATCTAGAAGAAAACTGGGAGGAGTACGAGCAAGAGCGCTCGATCGTGCTCTACCATACGGTACTGATGAGCCTGATCGATGAAGAAAACCCCCGGCATTACCAGCGTATGAAAAAGATGCTAGCCGAGGAGATGGATCAATTGTCCGAGCGCGAGGGGCGGGACTTGTACACCTTTTCTTACAATTACTGCATTCAGATGTCCAATGCCGGGCACGAGCATTACCAGATGGAGCTTTTCCAGTTGTACAAACAAGGGTTGAGGCAAGATTTGCTGCTCGACAAAGGCATGATCTCTGAGTGGGATTACAAAAACATCGCTACCCTGGGAGCGCGGCTCAAAGAGTTTGAGTGGACCGAAAACTTCCTGCAAGAGTACAAGGAAAAGCTGCCCCCCCACCGCCGGGAAAACGCCTACAATTACAATTTGGGCAACCTGTACTACAACAAAGGGCTGTACCACGATGCCCTCTCCGCGCTGCTTGTGGTGCAATTTACCGATGTAAAGTACCACCTCAGCACGACTTTCTTGCTATTGCGCACCTATTATGCATTGAAAGATACGGAAGCATTGCTATCTTTGATTGAGACATTTCGTATTTACGTGATCCGCAACCGTAAGATGACCGTCGAGCAAAAGCGGGGATACACCAATTTCCTGAGGTTTGCGAAAAAGCTCGTACTGATCAAGCACCATGCCTCCACCTACTCCAAGAAGGAATTCAGCAAGGAAATTGGCGAGTTGAGTTCAAAAATCGACAATACAGATAATGTCATCAACCGTTACTGGCTTCTGGAAGAATGCCAGGCTTAAATACCTGCTATCATGCCTACTCATTGCTCGAAACTAGCCGGCTTAGCTATCGCACTGCTGATTGCGGTTCAACCTACTGCCGCACAGTACGCTGCTTACAGCCCCAAGCGCGAACTGCGCGCTATCTGGGTAGCCACAGCGGAGAATCTGGATTACCCGGAAAAGCCTACGACTTGGCCTACTGCGCAGCGCCAGGAATGGAAAGACTTGCTGGAAGACTACCGCGAGCTGGGCTTCAACGCTGTGTTTTTCCAAATTCGCCCCGCTGCCGATGCTTTCTACCCCTCTGAGCTTGTGCCCTGGTCGGCTTTTCTGACCGGCAAGCAAGGGTTGCCGCCGGATCCAGAATACGACCTCCTGCAGTTCTTAATCGAGGAGGCGCACCGGCAGGGGCTGGAGTTTCACGCTTGGTTGACGCCCTTCCGCGCCAGCACGAGCCTTAATGTAAGCCGGTTTTCTCCACGGCATGTGATGAAGCAGCATCCTGGCTGGGTGCTGCGCTACGGTGGAGCGTACTTTTTGAACCCCGGCATCCCCGCTGTCCGGGAGCACCTTTCCAAGGTGGTCATGGAGGTGGTGGATAATTACGACATCGACGGCCTGCACTTCGATGGGTACTTTTACCCAGAGCCCATCCGGGGCTTGCCCTTTCCCGATGAAAGAACTTTTGCAGAGCAGAACGATGGCGCCTTTGGCAGTATTGGCGACTGGCGGCGCGACAACCTGGACCAGTTTGTAAAAAGGGTGAGCGAAAGCATGAAATCTGCGAAGCCGCATCTCTACTTCGGGATAAGCCCCTACGGCATTTGGCGCAATGATACAGAAGACCGCCGGGGCTCGCCGACGGCCGCTGAGTTCACCTCCTACGACGACCTCTACGCCGATGCGCTGAAGTGGGCCGAACGCGGGTGGGTGGATTATCTGGCGCCGCAGCTCTACTGGCCCATGGATTTTGAGCCAGCTGGCCATTCGCGCTTGCAACGGTGGTGGTCCGTGCACAAATCCGAGGCGGCCTTATTTATCGGGCACAACGCTTTCAAAATTAATGACGGCAGGGAGGCCGCCTGGCGCGAGGCAGGCGAATTGCCCGGCCAAATTGAGCTCACCCGCCGCAACCGGCGTATTAGCGGGCATCTTCTGTTCAGCTCTTCGGCAGTACTGAGGGACCCTCTGGGCTTAAAGGACAGCCTGCGGCAGCTGTACCAGCAACCGGCCTTGATACCGCAGCGCCCAACCCTCGAGCTACGGGCTGCAGCTGCTCCAAAGCTGAAGAAAATCAAAAATAAAAGGGGGAATGCCCTGGTCAGATGGCAACCTAATAAAGCGGATGAGGCGCACCCGCCCCACTACTACGTGCTTTACCGTTTCCAAGGAGCGCGGGTGGGAAGGCTGGAAGATGCGGAAGCCATTTTACGCATCACGGAACCCGGCGCTGAACCTCAGCGGCAGTACAAACATCTGGACCGCCGGGTAGAGGACCGGGAGGTGTATACGTATGTAGTTACAGCCGTTAACCGGGCCCATCAGGAAAGCCGCCCGAGCCAGCCGGTCAGTATTCGGGTGGCCGGCGGGAAAGTCAAGAAGTTTTGAGTTGCCGGTTGTGAAAAAAGTGAGCGAATTAGTTGCAAAGCAGAATGCCGTTGTTTAGCTTATGTTCAAGCTGATGGGTTTGCCCTGCTTTCGGACTTCTTTTGTGAAAAAGATAAACCTCTGCGGCGCGAGCCCTGTTAAACCAAAAAATCTTATAATGGCAATACAAGAAGATTGGCAACAATTTACTGTTACTGAAACGGAAGAATTAGCGGAAGCATCTAAGCAATTGCACTATGGCGCACAATTTGTAGCTGCTTTCGGGCACTATCTGCTCCCGGAGTCTGCTGATGATTCTCAATCCAGCATGCATTGGGTTTCGGGCTTGCGGGCGCTAGCCGGGCAAGAAGTCAACCTGAAGCAGCGGGTACGCATGGCACTGGCGTATGGCACTTTTGAGCTGATGCTGATAAACGAAAATGAGGAGGTGCTGGGCAGTTTCCCACTCTCTGGCCAGACTAAAACGACTGCTATAAGTTTTGTGCGCACACAGGCCCGCAGCCTAGGCGTTAAGCAAGTGCAAGAAATTGATATCCCTTCTCACTACGAACTGCCTTCGCACCCCATTCAGGAAGGCGCCCCCTTCCAGATGACTTCTCCGGCGCACCATCAGGAACTGGCGCGCTACCGGCACAACGCGCAGCTGCTGCTGCAAGCAATTGCCAATGAATACGAATATGCGACCCCTGTGGCTACTTGGCCGCATCATTTTGATACCGGCAGCGTGATCAATGTCAAGTTTGACGACCAAGGCAATTCCCAGAAAACAATCGGCATAGGCCTGGCAGTGCCCGATGCCTTATCCGATGAACACTACTTTTATGTCAACCATTGGAGGGAGAAAGGGGGAGCCGATTACAGTACGCTGCCCAGCCTCCCCGGCAATGCCCAGTGGAAAACAGAGGGTTGGACAGGTGCTATACTGCCGGTTTCAGAATTGGTCAAAGCGGGTGATGCTGCAGCACAGTGCGAGCTTGCAGAAGATTTCTTCCGTCAAGGCATAAAGGCTTCCCTCGACTTGCTGGAGGAAGCCTCCGTTAAGGCCTAAACGCATCCCCCGAGACGGATAGAAGAGCCCGTTGCTGCCCACCATTAGCAGGCGGGCTTTTCTTTATTACAGCTTGCCCGGTTCCGCTTTTCATACCAAATTGAAAAGCCTGGGCAAAACAATCTACCAGCGCATTTTATTAAAGTTAGGACAATTGCCAAGAGCAATGGCAAAATTGCAAACATCAATGAACTTCCACTGTTTTGTCCTTGAGGCAACTGACCGTCTCCTGTCACTTTATAAAAAATTTAATCACAATACCTGATTTCATGACGCTTCGCACCAACGCCAAACACACAAGTGCGCTATTGGCTCGTTACCAGCGTGTCAGAGCTCGCAGCTTAGACCTCTGTGAGCCCTTGCAAACCGAAGACTACGTTGCTCAGCCTGTCCCCTTTGTAAGCCCCCCCAAATGGCACTTGGGGCATACTAGTTGGTTCTTCGAAAATTTCATTCTCGCCAAAGAGCTTGAGGGGTATCAACTGTTCAAGCCTTCCTTCAACTACTGTTTCAACAGCTACTATCAGAGCCAAGGGCCACGCCTGCTGCGCGATAAACGAGGCAGCCTGAACCGCCCGCCACTAGAAGAAGTAATCGCTTATCGCGAATACGTTGACCGCCATCTGGCTCGGTTTTTAGGGTCAATTGAGGAAGAGTACCTGCCCGAAGAGCTCGCAGCGCTTATTGAGGTTGGTTTGCAGCACGAGCAGCAGCATCAGGAATTGCTGGTGACCGATACCAAATACATTCTCGGCAATAATCCCTTGCATCAACCCTACCGCGATTTGGAAATGCCGGCGGCGCCCGAGCCAGCCCCGATGACTTTCTTGGATATGGAAGAAGGGGTGTACAAAATCGGATACCAAGGGAACGGATTCAGTTGGGATAATGAGCAAAGTGCCCATAAGGTATACCTGCATAAGTTCGGAATTGCCGAGCGCCTCGTCACCAATGGAGAATATATGGAATTTATGGAAGCCGGAGGATACCAGCACTTTGAGTACTGGCTGGACGATGGCTGGAGCTGGGTGCAGGAAAACGGCGTGGAAGCTCCGCTCTACTGGTACCGTCAGGATGGAGCGTGGTGGCACTACAGCATGAACGGCCTGCAAAAGGTAGACCCCAACATGCCACTCACCCATATCAATTATTACGAAGCCAATGCCTTCGCCAACTGGAAAGGCTTGCGTTTGCCCACAGAACAGGAATGGGAAGCGGCTTGCCGCCACCTCTATCAGGAAGTGCCGGAGGATGCCAATTTTGTAGAGGCTCAACATTTTCACCCTATTGCTCCTGAACATGCGGAAGACCGGCAGATGCTCGGCAACACCTGGGAATGGACTGCAAGCGCTTATTTGCCTTACCCCAATTATCCGCGTTTTAAAGGCGCCCTGGGGGAGTACAACGGTAAATTTATGGTCAATCAGATGGTACTGCGCGGAGGCTCCTGTGCCACACCGCATTCGCACATGCGCATCAGCTACCGAAATTTCTTCTACCCACAGGAGCGTTGGCAGTTTACTGGGCTGCGCCTTGCTAAATGAGGCTCTTGCCCACCGGCCTAACATTGCTTAAATACCTAAATAACTATGGCTACTAAAACACCGGAAGTGCCGCAACAGGCAAATGCCGTCTTTGCCGAGGATGTGCTGCAAGGGCTTCAGCAGACACCCAAGCAGTTGCCCTCCAAATATTTCTACGATGAGCGGGGCGACAAGCTGTTTCAGGATATCATGCACATGCCTTCTTATTACCTGATGAACTGTGAGCACGATATCTTTCTGGAGCAAAAGGCGGATATCCTCTCGGCGATCGGCTTTGAGAAGTTCCACCTGTTGGAGCTAGGAGCAGGCGACGGGTACAAAACCCAGGTGCTGCTGAGCCACTTTCTGGAAGCAGAAGCTGCCTTTGAGTACCAGCCCATTGACATCTCCGCCAACGTTCTCGAAGAACTAGAAGCCAATATGTGGCGGGAACTGCCACAGCTGCAAGTCCACCCATTGGCAGGCGACTACTTCGATGTGCTGCACGAGCTGCGGGATGCCTCAGACTTGCCCAAAGTAGTGCTTTGCCTGGGCGCTAACATCGGTAATTACAGCAAGGACAAAGCGCTGTCTTTCCTCAGGGCGGTTTGCGCCGAGCTCAACGCTGGAGATAAGCTGCTGATTGGTTTCGATTTGAAAAAAGACCCGGAGGTTATACTAAATGCCTATAATGACTCCGAAGGGGTCACGGCGGCTTTCAACCTCAACCTGCTGCGCCGCATGAATCGGGAGCTCGGGGCTAACTTCGAATTAGAATGCTTCCGGCACTGGGAAACCTACAACCCGGTAAGCGGGTCTACCAAGAGCTATATCGTCAGCGAGAAAGATCAGCACGTTTTCATCAAAGCCCTCAACCGCTCCTTCCATTTTGATGCCTGGGAAGCCATTGAGGTGGAGCTGAGCCAGAAGTATAGCCTTTCGGAGGTGGAAGCGCTGGCGGAGTCGGCAGGGTGCTCCGTTCAGCAACACTTCCTCGACCGCAAGCAGTACTTCACCGACAGCCTTTGGGTGGTTAAGGGGTAAACGCCCCTTGCGCATCCCCGAGTAAAGAGCCCGGATTGGTTGAGCGAAATGCTGCCAGCCCGGGCTTTTTTGATAAAAATCACTGGGGCGTTCTGACAATTATCACTGTACTGTCATCTGGCAGTAGATACCTTTGGTTTAAACAAGATTAGATAAATATCTATGAAGTCCTTAAGCCAAAATACCATGAACGAAGCCAACAAACCAATCGCTCCCTTCCAAATACGGCAAGCGATGGTAGCGCTTGAGCTGGGCTCCACGGACAATAAAATCCTGGAGTACTTGGACTTCGTCACCTCTCAGGTGCCGACGGGGTCCGTATACTTCCTGCACGTGTTGCCAAGGTTTGACGTACTGAGCAATATCCTGCAGCGCGAAGGAGCCAGCGTCATCAGCAATTATCAAATCAACGACGAGGTAGTGGCTCGCATGAGCCGGGAAATCCGCTCCCGTATAGACCCCCGGGACGGCCTGCACGTGGAATTTGACGTGAAAGAGGGAGACCCCCTCGAACAGCTTCTGGAAGATGCAAAAGATGTACACGCAGACCTCGTTGTCATCGGCCAAAAAAGCGGTACCGACAAACACGGTATATTAGCTAAAAACTTGGCGCGGAAGGCCAATAGCAATACGCTTATCATACCCGACAAATCCAAGGCGCAGCTCCGGCGGATTGTCGTGCCCATTGATTTTTCCGAAAATTCTATCAAAGCCCTGCACACTGCCATCGGCCTGAATGAAACGTTGGAGCAAAAGGCAGAGATCGTAGTGCTTAACGTCTACGAGATGCCCAACCTCAGCGTCTACAAGATACAGCGTACCCGGGAGCAGTTTGAAAAAATGCTGCAAAACGACCACGAAGAGGCCATGGATGCTTTCCTCAACACGCAGGTGCCCGAGCAGCGCGATGAAATCCGTACGCGCCTGGTCATGCAAAAAACGCCAGGCATCGCTCAGTATGTGATGGATTTGGTGGAGGAGGAAGAAGGCGACCTCATTGTGATGGGGGCTAAAGGGCACTCTAAAGTGGAGCTGCTGTTGCTGGGCAGTGTGACAGAAAAAGTGCTTGGCCTCAATGAGCATATCCCGACGCTGATTGTAAAGTAAAAGTGACAACTATAAAGCTGCGGATTGTACGGCATTAGCTGGCTTTCGCAGGAAAGAATTCTATTTAGTGAGGTTAGTTTTTCGGGAGGCCGCCACAGCGATGGCTTTGGCGGCCCTTTTCCCGAGTAGCCTTTCAAAGCAAAAGCCCTAATGGTATGAAGATTTCCGACGATAAAACCTTACAAGACATTTCCCGGGCATTCCACTTGATGTTTCCGGGCTTGAAGATTGAGTTTTACGCAAGTGCTCATGCTGAAGGAGAAGGCTCGCCAAGCCAGGAGCGGCTAAGCGGCGAGCTGAGCCTCAAAGAGGCGCGCACCGTCCACAACAGCGATGATTTGAAAATCGACCCGGACATGACGGTCAGCCAGTTTGAGCGGCTCTTCGCAGAACGCTACGGCCTGAATGCGCAGGTGTTCCGAAAGTCTGGCAACTTGTGGATGCAAACTACTTCTACGGACCACTGGACGCTGGCCCAGCAAAACCGCAAGGGCGGCTCGTCCGAAATACACTACAAAGAAAAACACGAATCATGATAGATACCGAAGCTACCGTTGCGGACATTATGAGCCGGCATGTGCTGTTCGCACAGCCTCATTTTGGCTTCTCCGAGGTGGCTCGGCTGTTTTCGGAGATGGACATTCATCATCTGCCGGTAGTTGATGAAGAAAGAAAACTCGTGGGAGTCATCAGTGCTAACGATATTATGAAGGCCTATAGCCGGCAGTTGGCTCACACAGGAGCTATGAGCGTCAAAGAGGTAGACGAGAAGTTTTCTGTAGCGGATTTGATGACGAGCGATCCTGTTTACGTCATGCCGGGTACTTCGCTGCGCAAGGCAGCGGAGTTGTTCAACAACCACCACATTCAGTGTCTGCCCGTTGTAGAAGGCGTAAGTGTCAAGGGCATTGTTACGAGCCGTGATTTGGTGCGGTACTTTGCAGAGCACTGATTTGGAAAGCACATAGATGCAAAGCAAGATTTAATTGGCTTTTGCGACTAGGACGAGGGGCGATCATCTTCTTACGATGGTTGCCCTTTTTTGGTTGATAAATATCATCCTTGGCACTGACGAAACACAAGACCACCAAGCGATATTCTGGTTAAATTAGTGAGTGCGAAACCATATTCCCTAACCAACCGCCAAACGCCATGAAAAGCATACTCGTTCCCACCGATTTTTCCGACTGCGCACAGCAGGCTACCGAAGTAGCGGTCCGCATTGCGGGGCGTTTGGGTGCCCAATTGCATTTATTGACTTGCCCCAACATCCCGGAGGGTTGGGAGGAGCTCTCGCCACAGCAGCGTGACATGCAGCCGGCTGCCCAACAGCTCATCAACAACGCTACCATGCGCTTTGCCGAACTGAAAAAAGCTTATCCGGACAAAGAGATGGTCACCTCCTACAGTTCTGGCAATCTGGTGCAAGCCATTAAAAAGTATTTGGATCAGCACGGTATACAATTCATCATAATGGGGTCTCACGGGGCCAGTGGAAAAAATGAGTTTTTTATTGGTTCCAATACGCAAAAGGTGGTCAGAGAAGTACACTGCCCGGTGCTCGTCATTAAAGAGCCGATGGAGGACATCAACTTCGACAAAGTGGTCTTTGCTTCTTCCTTCCACGAAAACGAACGCGAGGCTTTCCTGAAGTTTAAAGAGTTTGTGAAGCCGTTCGTGCCAGAAATCCATTTGGTAGAGGTGCATACTTCCTCCTTGTTTGACCCACCCTATATTCTCAGCCAGCAGGCTATGGAGGAGTTCCGCGGGCTGTGTTCCCCTTTCCGTTGCGAAACGCACATCTTCCGCAATTTCAGCGTTGATCAAGGCATACGGACGTTTGCCGAAAAGATCGGCGCTAAGTTGATTGGCGTATCCAACCATCATCGCCACCCGTTGCGCCGTATGCTGACGGGCAGCAATGTGGAAGCGTTGGTCAACCACTCTGAAATTCCGGTGCTCAGCATTGATTACCCGATAGAGGAGGAGGATTTCCGCAACTACATGGCTTCTGACCGGGTAGCGGCTTCCCAAACATAGAAAACCAATTGACATGAACGGACACATTCTGTTTCCTACCGACTTTTCCAAAGCGGCAGAGCAAGCCTTTCAGTACGCTTTGAAGCTAGCCGAGGAGCTGGATACACAGGTAGATCTCATGAGTGTTTATCATTTGCCGGTGAGCGACGCCAGCCGGGTTGCTCCTTACAAAGTAGACGAAATGCTGCGAGAGGGCAGGGGGAAGGTCATAGAGCAGCTCAGTGACTTTGCCGAGGCAGCCGCGGCCAAGCGCATTGGCCAACTGAGGGTAGACTATGGCTTGTTTGTCTACCAGGAGATCGTCGATGTCGCCCGCAAAGAGGGGCATCAGCTCATTGTGATGGGGACCAAAGGAGAACGCCATGCCCTCGAGCGCCTACTGGGCAGCGTTACGACCCATACGATGATGAATGCCCCTTGCCCGGTGTTGGCGGTGCCGATGGGAGCGGAATTCCGGCCGATCAAACATATCGCTTACGCCACTGATTTCGAACCCAGCGATGAACAAGCGGTAGCCCAGCTGAATGACTTCGGCAAACGGCTGGGGGCTAAGGTCCACTTTCTGCATGTGGATCGGGAAAATAAATACGGTACGGCTGAAAAGTATGTCATGGTGGAGGACTACCCCATGCCATTTACTGATTTTTCGGTGATCAACGATCCTTCCCCTACCCAGGCTATCGAAACTTTTGTGAAGGAGCACCGGATTGACCTGCTGGCGCTATTTCTGCCCAATCGCCGGTTTTGGGAGCGGGTAATGCACCACAGCTTCACGAAAAAGATGACGTTTCACAGCAAGGTGCCGGTGCTGGTCTTTCGGGAATAACTAAAGCTCCAAACCATCCAGGTCTCCCAGGTCTGGCTGTTGGTAGTGTTTTTTGGTATAGGCGCGCTGCTTTTGCCGCTCGAGGACGAGGCGGGCGAGTGCCATGTTTGCCGG
Source organism: uncultured Phaeodactylibacter sp. (assembly GCA_964397205.1). GTDB lineage: Bacteria > Bacteroidota > Bacteroidia > Chitinophagales > Saprospiraceae > Phaeodactylibacter. Next base: position 19,690 of record CAYNIT010000007.1, read on the forward strand.
CTCGGGATTGCCCGGTGACAAAGCTTGGTTGACCTTGCGCTCGCTGATGTCAAGGCGATACATATTGCTGAGCAGCACTTCCAGGTTAAATTCAATCATATGCGCGATCTGATCGGCGAGCAGGCGGAGGAGATCCTCCTCGGTAGCAATAGGCTCGTCGCCTTCCTGCAATTCGAAATTGCGCAGGATTAGTTCTTTCATCCCATCAATGTCTTCTGGTAGCTTCATTGATCTAAGATCACCATGATCTAAAAAAACTACAACGTCCCGCGCGATTCCTGCTCCCGTTCAATCGCTTCAAACAAGGCTTTAAAGTTACCCTTGCCAAAGGAGCGGGCCCCTTCGCGTTGAATGATCTCGTAGAAGACCGTCGGGCGGTCCTGCACGGGTTTGGTGAAGATTTGCAGCAAATAACCCTCATCGTCCCGGTCCACCAAGATGTTCAGGCGCTTGAGTTCTTGCAGGCTCTCGTTGATTTCGCCTACGCGCTCCGTTACCGTCTCGTAGTAGGTATCCGGCACCCGCAGGAAGTCCACGCCCCGCTTGCGCAGTTCGTCCACCGTATGGATGATGTCATCCGTAGCTACGGCGATGTGCTGTACGCCCGCGCTGCGGTAGTAATCCAGGTACTCCTCGATTTGGGACTTCTTCAGCCCCTGTGCCGGCTCGTTGATCGGGAATTTGATGAAGCCATTACCGTTGGAAACTACCTTGCTCATCAGCGCGGTGTACTTGGTGGAAATGTCCTTGTCGTCAAAGGTTACGAGCAGTTGGAAGCCCATGACATCCTGGTAGAACTTCACCCATTCATTCATTTTGCCCAGCTCTACGTTGCCTACGCAGTGGTCGACATACTTCAGGCCGATAGGCGTTACCTCCATCGGGCTTTCCATGGGCATGAAGCCAGGCATGAAAGCGCCCTGGTAGTCATTGCGCTCTACGAAGGTGTGGATGGTCTCGCCGTAGGTATGGATGGAGGCGGTGGTGACTTTGCCGTGCTCGTCTTCCGTGGTTTTGGGCTCGCGGTATGGCTTGGCGCCGCGCTCTACGGCTTTATCAAAGGCCTCTTTGGCATCATCTACCCAAAGCGCCAGTACCTTGACGCCATCGCCGTGCTTGCGCACATGCTCGGCTACTTCGTGCTCTGGCGTAAGAGCTGCTGTGAGCATGAAGCGGATTTTATCCTGCTGCAGCACATAGGAAACGGTCTCCTTAGCGCCCGTCTCCGGCCCGCGGTAGGCGATGAGCTTGAAGCCGAAGGCGGTTTGGTAGTAGTGGGCGGCCTGCTTGGCGTTGCCGACGTAGAATTCTATGTAGTCCGTCCCGCGGATGGGGAAGGTGTCTTGGTGGGTGTTGGTGGTTGATTTGGCTAGCGTATCCATTAGTTCGTATTTTTTAGCTTTTCTAATTACTCGTCACCCCTTCCGGCAGCCAGCTTTGATAATACCCTTTATCCTCCACCGCCAGCGCCTGCTCCGTCAATTGCAGCGGGCGGAAGGTATCCACCATCACCGCTAGTTCTTCGGTGCCTTTCTTGCCGATGCTCTTTTCAGCCGTGCCTGGGTGCGGGCCGTGCGGTATGCCGCCGGGGTGCAGCGTGATCATGCCCTTTTCTACATGCTTGCGGCTCATAAAGTCGCCGTCCACATAGTACAGCACTTCATCGCTGTCGATGTTGCTGTGGTTGTAGGGAGCGGGTATGGACAGCGGGTGGTAGTCGTACAAGCGTGGTACAAAAGAACAAATCACGAAATTGCGCGCCGCGAAGGTCTGATGCACGGGCGGCGGCTGGTGGATACGGCCGGTGATGGGCTCAAAGTTGTGGATGCTGAACGCGTAGGGGTAGACATAGCCATCCCAGCCTACCAAGTCAAAGGGGTGATTGAGGTAGTAGTAGGGGTACATCATGTCCTGCTTTTTGATGTAAAACAGGAATTCCCCTTGCTCATCGTGTGTCTCCAGCTTAGCAGGTTTGCGTATATCGCGCTCGCAGAAGGGGGCGTGCTCCATCAGCTGGCCGTAGTTATTGCGGTATCGCTTGGGGGTAGTCACGGGGCTGGCGGACTCGACGATGAAGAGGCGGTTGTCCTCGCTGTCGAATTCCATCTGGTAAATGGTGCCCCGGGGCACGACCACATAATCGCCGTATTCGAACTCCACAGTGCCGTACATGGTCTTCAGGCGGCCATTGCCCTGGTGTATGAAAATCACCTCGTCGGCATCCGCATTTTTGAAGAAATAGTCGGTCATGCTTTTGCGCGGCGCTGCCAGGATGATCTTGCAGTCGTCATTGACGAGCACCGGCTGACGGCTCTGGAGGTAATCATCCTGCGGCTCTACCTGAAATCCCTTCAAGCTGCGGTGCTTGAGCTGTTTATCTACCGCTACCTTAGGGCTTACAGAGTAGGGGTCGCCCACCTGCACAATCTGGGTGGGTGGGTTGGCGTGGTAGAGCAAGGAGTGCAGGTCACTAAAGCCTTCCGTAGAAAACAGTTCTTCGTGATAAAGGCTCCCATCTGGTTTGCGAAACTGGGTGTGCCGTTTGGGAGGCACCTGGCCTAGGCTATGGTAATGCATACTACTTGGTTTTGATTTCAAAACGCAGTGGGAAGGGTTCCTGCAAATCTGCCTTGTTAAAGGAGGCGGTGGCAACCCTTGCCAAGGCTGCGTCTTAGTGTAATTTGGTATTATTTGGCTTCCTCAGAGCTGAGGTTGTCGAATACTTTGTTCAGGCTGTCCATGAGCTGGTCCATACGCTGGGCATCCAGCCCGTTCCAAGCTTTGCTCCGGGCATTCTGGATGATCGGAAGCACCTCCTCAATCTTCGCCCTGCCCTGATCCGACAACTGAATGCGGAACCGGCGGCGGTCACTGGGGTCCTTTACACGCACTGTAAGCCCCTTGTGGCAGAGCAAGTCAATAATGCGCGTGATGGTGGGGGCATCCTTGTAAGTCGCCTGTGCGATTTGAAACTGGCTCAGCCCATCTTCTTTGTTGAGCACCTGCAGTACCACCCACTGATCTATGGTTATGTCAGCCCCGGCGGTGGCAAGCGTTTGCTGAAAAAATTGCTTCATTCGCTTAGCCGTGCGCTCCAGCGTAAACCCCGGCATATCCGAGCGAAATGGAGCGGCTACTTTGGCAGATGGTGATGTGGACAAAGCGTCTGATTATTTAGTTGAGGTAAAAATAGTTGTTGCACGAACTAATTGCAAGTTTTAGAGGCGGAAATCTGCGCTTAGTGCAGGGCTTTCGCCAGCTCCTCCTGCCGCAATTCCACAATAAGCTGCCCGGCCAGCAGCAGCAGCTCCTGTTCCCGTTCTTCAATGGTATATTTCGTGCCGATATGGGTGAGCAGCTCGTACAATACCTGCTTGTCCGTATCGGACAGTGGGGTGTCCGAGCGCAGTAGCTGCAATAGCCGGACTTGCTCCTCCTTAAGGTTAATGCGCTTGGGAGGTTCTGCCTCATTGTTCTCAAGCAATACGTTGAAACTGAAGAAGACCTGCCGGATGTCGTAGGGGCGGCAATCCTCAATCACTTCGCGCTGCAAGGTAGCGCGGCGGGCATCCAGGCCACTCGATGGCAGGCGGGCGGCCACGCCCAAAGAGAACAAAGCCCCTTCTTTTTCCGAAAAGGTATAACGATTGCCTACCGCATCAGCATCGATGATGAGCAAGATTTTGCGCTGCGCACTGTCCTGCTTCAGCAATTCAAAAGCGGTTTGGTAGCCGATGTTGTCGGTCATGGCACCGTCGATCAAGTGTAGAAAGGGACGCTCTTCGCTGTAGTTGCTCTGCAGCGTGGAGTTGGAAATGAGTACGGGAAAACTGCCACTGGCTTTGATGCCTACCGCCAGCGGTACTTCGTAGGGGTCGAGATTGGCAGACACTACTTTTTTCATACGGTGTGTATATCCCGTTATTTCGTAGCGCTGCAGCATATCTGGTGTGAATGGGAAGATGGTCATGGTGTTGACCGTGGAGCTGTTGGCTACCAGCATGGGGAGCTGTACAGGGCGCCGGGCCGGGGCTGGCACAAAGCAATCTCCCAAAAGCAAGCTACGCTCTGGCAAGGTGTCAGTGCGGCGGCGATACTGCATACCCAGCACCTGTTCGTCGATAGCGCGCTCCAGGGCATCGCCGTCATCAACGTGGGAAAACCAGAGGCGAGGGTTGAAGTTGGCGCGAAGCAGCACCCCGGTGTAAGAATGCGCCAGCGCTTCCCGGATATTGAGCTCCAGGTGGGTGCGCAGCGAAAATGGCGTTTCCAGCCGAGCACGCTGATGGGTGAAAAGGGCATTCAGGTAAGCACCACCTGCAAAGCCTCCACCGGATACCGTGGACAGGTAGTCTACTTCCCGCAGTAAATTGCTGCGGCGAGAATGCTCAAAATCTTCTAACCCCAGCATAATACCCATGCCAAAGTTGGCCGCCCTAGACCCACCGCCGGAAATGGCCATGGCGACCGCCAGCTCTGCGTCCTGCCGGGGGCGCTGCTGTACGCTTTTGTAAGCGCTCAGATCTACGACTGGCACGGCTTCCCCGTCCTTTAAAAATTGGCTGCGGTCGGGATAGATGGCCTTGCTGCAGGACAGTAGGCTCAGCAGAAGGATGCAAAAAAGAAGTTTTCTCATAGCAGGGTCGTTGAGGTGGGAGCTTCATAAGGATTTATTCCTACGTTCAAGGCAGCAGCCTAGCATCCCGGAACAGACCAATATACAAATATGCACGAATCCAAACAGCGGCCGTTGAAGTTGAATTTGCCGAAGACGGGCAAATCGCGGTGGAGAAAGCCCACAAGCAGGCCTTTGGCCTCATCCTGATGGACCTGCAAATGCCCCGCCTCAACGGCTACGAAGCTGCCCGGGAAATCCGGAATAAGCTGGGGCCCAAGCTGCCCATTGTCGCCTGCACCGCTCATTCCTTAGTCGGCGAGCAAGCGCAGCGCCTGGAAGCCAGCATGAATGAGTACATCTCTAAACCCTACACCGAGGCAGTGCTGGTGGAGGCTATTGCTGGTCTGTTTTGACGGGATCTGAAGGCAAGCTAAGCTTGTCAAGCCAAGTCTATTGCGCCACACAAAACAGGCGCAAGCCAAACGCCCCAACATTTTCCCGGCCCTTTCAAACCAACGCCCCCAATTTTGTTATACTTGCAGGGAAGATGAAGACGGAAGACTACCAAAGCATAGCCGAGACCATCCCGCATCAGCCAGGGGTATACCGCTTTATCGACAAAGAGGATACCATCCTATATGTCGGCAAAGCCAAAGACCTGCGCAAGCGGGTGGCCTCCTACTTCGGCGACCGGCGCGACCGGGCGCATCGTACGCACGTGATGGTGAAAAACGCCCACCGCATAGAATTTACCGTGGTAGAAACGGAAGCCGATGCGCTGCTGCTGGAAAATACCCTCATCAAGAAGCACCAGCCCCGCTACAATGTGATGCTGCGCGACGACAAAAGCTACTCCTACATCTGCATCAAAAAGGAACGGTTTCCACGGGTGTTCATCACCCGGCGCGTCATCCGCGATGGCTCTACCTACTTTGGGCCGTACACCAGCAAGGCGCGGCTGAAGGTCATACTCGAACTGATTAAGCGCTTATTCCCGCTGCGTACCTGCAGCCTCCACCTCAGCGAGCGCAATATTGAGGCGGGCAAATTCAAAGTCTGTCTGGAGTACCACATCAAAAACTGCATGGGGCCCTGCGAAGGGCTGGAAAGCGAGGAGGCCTACAACGAGAAAATCGAACAGGTGCGCAATATCCTGAAGGGCAATTTTGCAGCTGTTAAAAATCACTTCAAAGCAGTGATGCAGCAGCATGCAGAGCAACTGGAATTTGAAAAAGCACAGCGCATCAAGGAAAAACTCACAGCCTTTGAAGATTACCAGGCAAAGTCTACGGTGGTGAGCACCAAAATACGCGACGTAGACGTCTTCTCCATCGCCTCAGAAGAGCAGGATGCCTACGTCAACTACATCAAGGTCGTCAACGGCGCCATCATCCACACCCATACACAGGAATTGGTGAAAAACCTGGACGACGACGATGATGCCGGCCTGTTGCAGTACGCCATCCCCATCATCCGCGACCGCTTCAACAGCATAGCCGAGGAGCTAATCCTGCCGTACCATATCCCGCTCGAAGACGAAAACCTGCAGGTCACTGTACCCAAGATTGGCGACAAGCGCCGTTTGCTTGACCTTTCCGAAAAGAATGCCAGGTACCACATGCTGCAGCGGCAGAAGCAGCGCGCGAGCATGAAGCGCAGGCAGACTTCCGCCGAGCGCATTCTCCGCACCCTGCAGGCCGACCTCAATATGGAGGCTTTGCCCCTGCACATTGAGTGTTTCGACAACTCCAATATGCAGGGCTCCTACCCGGTTTCCTCCTGTGTGGTGTTCAAAAACGCCAAGCCCAGCAAAAAGGACTACCGGCATTACAACATCAAAACGGTGCAGGGGCCAGACGATTATGCCTCCATGCGTGAAGTGGTGCACCGCCGCTACCGCCGCCTGCTCGACGAGGGCGAACCCCTGCCGCAGCTCATCATCATCGATGGGGGCAAGGGCCAGCTGAGTGCTGCTGTGGAAAGCTTGAAGTTGCTGGGCATTTTGGAAAAGGTCACCATCATCGGTATCGCCAAGCGGCTGGAGGAAATCTTTTTGCCCGGCGATGCCATACCCATCTACATCGACAAGAAGTCGGAATCCCTCAAGCTCATTCAACAGGCGCGGGACGAGGCGCACCGCTTTGCCATTACCTTTCACCGCACCAAACGCTCACAGCACTTTACAAGTACCGAGCTGACCAACATCCCGGGTATCGGTGCCAAAACAGCCCAGAAACTGCTGACGCACTTCGGCTCCCTAAAGCGGGTCAAAGAAGCGCGGGCCTCCGAATTGGCGGAAGTGGCGGGGCTGAATGTGGCAAAGCGGGTGAAGGAGTACTTTCGGGCGGAGGAGCAATAGAGAGCTGTAAGGCCGCAAAATATAAAATGCCCCGCCTTTGATGATGAGCTGCTTTTGGTCGGCCTGCTGATATTTGCCTTCTTAAGCGCGGCGCTTGTTGAGTCTAATCGGGCTGGATGGGGGCATTCTCCAGCCTCCTTTTTAACTTAGCGCCAATTAATGACCCGGCCGCCCAACCGCAGCGGCGCTGCCCGGGTTGATGAACAATAAAGCTCCATGAGTCCTACCATTATCATCGGTGCCGGGCTGTCTGGCCTTACCGCGGCGAATTACCTTCAGAAACGCGATCGCGACTTCCTGCTGCTTGAAGCAAGCGATCAGGTTGGGGGGCGCGTGCGCACCACCTCCAAAGACGGCTTCCTGCTCGACCATGGCTTCCAGGTACTGGCTACGGCCTACCCGGAAGCCCGGGCATTGCTCGACTACGGCAAGCTCGACCTGCGTGCGTTTTTGCCTGGTGCCATGCTGTTGCAAGCCGATGGCTCCGTAGACCGTATCGGCGACCCACTGCGGAACTTCAGTAGCCTTTTGCCCACTGTATTCGCCAAAGTAGGGGGCTTGGGCAACAAGTTGGGCATACTGCGGCTCCGCAACCGCCTGAAAAGCATGTCGCTGGATGAGATTTTTGCGCAAGCGGAAAAACCGACCGTCGAAGCCCTGCGGGAGGACTATGGCTTTAGCGACAAAATGGTCGAGCGCTTTTTCCGCCCCTTCTACAGCGGCATTTTTCTGGAAAAAGAATTGCGTACCAGCCGCCGGATGTTCGACTTCGTTTTCAAGATGTTTGCTGAGGGGGACGTGGCGGTGCCCAACAAAGGCATGCAGCAAATCCCGCTGCAACTTGCTGCGAATCTGCCTGCGGGCCGTTTGCAGTTACAGACTCGTGTGCAACGGGTAGAAAAGAACGGCGTAACGCTCTACAATGGCGAGCGCCTGTCGGCCAAAAATATCATATTGGCTACTGAAGCTACGGGGCTGATTCAGCAATATCAACCAGCCGCTAATACCGGCTACGTAAGCACTACGCATGTGCATTTCATCGCCCCTGAGGCCCCCTTTGGGCAGCCGCTTATCGCTCTGGATACCAAGCCTGGCAACCTGATGAACAGCATAGCGGTGATGGATAAAGTTGCCCCGGGATATAGCAATGATCACCAAGCCTTGTTGTCCATATCTATTGTCGGCAAAGCCGAGCTGGCGGGAAAAAAGTTAGCGCAGCGCCTGCGGGAAGAATGCCGGGGCTGGTTCGGCCCCGAGGTGGACGACTGGCAGGTCTTGGACGAGCGGCTCGTGGAGTACGCTTTGCCAAAACAAGAGCAGGTACAACGGGAAGCAGATTTTAAACTCGGCGAGGGCTTGTTTGCGATCGGCGACTACACGCTGAACGGCTCTATTGATGCCGCTATGCGGGCGGGGCGGTTGGTAGCGGAGATGGTGGGGTAGAAAAGCCGGTTTGTAACCCTTTTACCCTTCAAAAGTTAATGAAACGCGATCGTACTAGCGAATTATTATAATAAAAAGCGATTACGATCGCTTTTTATTACCTTTACGTTATGATTGCAAGGACACTCGCACCAATAATCGAGCGTAAAGTAGGCCGGGGCAAAGCCATCATCATCGTCGGCCCAAGACAGGTAGGCAAGACCACCTTGGTCCGGAGTCAGTTGTCGGGAAGCGATATTCAATTTTTTGACGGCGACGACCCTACCGTACGTTCCTTGCTCGATACCCCAAACACGGAGAAAATCCGCATGTTATTAGGGGATAAAAAGATTGTATTCATAGACGAGGCGCAACGCATAAACGGGATTGGCCTGACGCTGAAGATCATTACCGACCAATTTAAGGACGTACAGCTTTGGATAAGCGGTTCGTCCTCTTTCGATTTGTTTAACGAGTTGAACGAGCCGCTGACCGGGCGCAAGTGGGAGTACGAGCTATTCCCGATCAGCTGGGAAGAATACGAAGACCATGCAGGGTATTTAAAAGCGGAGCAGGACTTAGAAAACCGGCTCCTTTACGGTATGTATCCGGATATACTGACCAACCAATACGGCGAAGAGCAGGAGTTGCTAAAAAATTTGGTTGACAGTTATCTGTACCGGGACGTGCTAGCGCATGCGGAAGTCCGGAAGCCCGATATTCTTGCCAAATTGGTACAGGCATTGGCCTTTCAAGTCGGCAGCGAAGTTAATTACAATGAGTTGAGCCAGCTCATTGGCATCAGCAAGGATACCGTGCAGCGTTACCTTGCTATTCTCGAAAAAGGGTACGTGGTATTTCGGCTCCGTTCGTTCAGCAAAAACTTGCGGAATGAGATTAAGAAAGGGCGGAAGGTCTATTTTTACGACAATGGTGTAAGGAATGCCGTTATTGGGGATTTCAGCCCCGTTGGCCTGCGCAAAGATACGGGCGCGTTATGGGAAAACTTTTTGGTTTCCGAACGGGTAAAGCAAAATGCCTACAAGTTGACGTTTGCGAAGCCTTACTTTTGGCGGACGGCACAGCAACAGGAAATTGACTATGTTGAGCAGCGGGGGCAAAACCTATTTGCGTACGAGTTCAAGTGGGGCCCCAAGAAGAAAGCCAGGATATCGAAGACATTTTTGAATAAGTACGAAGCAAAAGGTTACCTTATCCACCGGGAGAACTTCAGCTCATTTGTGCGAATCAGCGATAACGACTAAAAACATGCAGCAACGCCTCGACGCTTACTTCAGCCAGCAAGACCGCTTCCCCCGTATTGCCGTGGAGGACGGTTTTCAGTTCATCGAGTACCGCTCCTACGAGGCTGCTCACCGCATGCGGGTGTGGTCCGAGCAGAATTTTATTGTGTTTGTGCTGCAGGGCACGAAGGTCATCGAGACCGGCAATGGCCGCTACGAGCTCGGCACCGATCAAGCCCTGTTTTTGCGCAAAGGCGCCTACCTGATGTCCGAAGTGCCGCACGGCCGGGGTGTTTTCCAGAGTGTTTTGTTTTTCATTGACGATGCCTTTTTGCAGCGATTTGCCCGGCAGCACAGTGACCTGCTGCCGAGCTACAACCGAGCCAGCGCCGCGCCCGCCATCGCTCTGCACGTCACCTCGCCGGTAAGCCGCTTTTACCACGCCGTGCTGCCCTACTTTAACACCCCGCTAAACGAAGCCCGCCGGCGGGGGTTGTCCCTGAAGTTTGAAGAATTGCTGCTCAACCTTATTGCAGAGCCCGAGAATAAGGGCTTCGCCCTGTACCTGAATGGCTTGCTGCAGGACAAGCCGCCCATCTCCTCCGTCATGGAGCAGAATTTCCGCCTCCACCTCCCTCTCGAAGCCTTTGCCAGGCTGGCGCAGCGCAGCCTCTCTGCTTTCAAGCGCGACTTCAAAGCCGCCTATGGCATGCCGCCCGGCCGGTGGCTGCAACAACGCCGCCTGCAGCAGGCTGCCCATCTGCTCAAGCATACGGAGCTGCCGGTGGCCCAAGTAGCCTTGGAAAGCGGCTTCGAGGACGCCAGCCACTTCAGCCACGCTTTCCGGCAGCAGTACCAGTACAGCCCCACGCAGTACCGCGCAAAAGCGGCTGAGCAAAGTATTTGAGCCGTTGCGCCAAGCGGCTGTTCCCAAAAAGGGACATATTGTCCCAAAAATGCAGTTATTTATGGAAACGGAACAGAACTACCTGGACAGCGTGATGCGTTTACTGGCTTATTACAAAAAACTGGGCGAGGGCGCTATGGCGCAGCTTGATGAAACGCAACTCAACCAAGCTCCCGCCGCCGGCAGCAATAGCATAGCGGCCATCGTCAAGCACTTGCACGGCAACATGCGCTCGCGCTGGACCGATTTTTTGCAGGAAGATGGGGAGAAAAGCTGGCGGCAACGCAATGCTGAATTCGACAATGATTTGGCTGGCCGGCAAGCCGTCGAAACAGCCTGGGAGGAAGGCTGGCAGTGTGTGTTCGATGCCCTGCGCCCGCTGACGCCCGAGCAGCTTTCTGATGTCGTTTACATCCGCAACGAAGGGCATACCGTACTGGAAGCCATCAACCGGCAGCTGGCCCATTACAGCTACCACCTCGGGCAACTGGTCTTCCTGGCTAAGCAATTGAAAGGCACCGGCTGGCAGTCTCTCAGTATAGCGCCCGGGCAATCCGAAGCGTACAATCAGAAAAAATTTGATCAGGGTAAAGGCCGTCGGCACTTTGTATGAATGGCTAGGCCCAGCGGGCGGAATATGGCTGCCACCGCCCGGATACTATGGGGTTGCCAGCCTTTGCAGCGAGGCTGCACGTCTGTATTTTCTTCGGAGCAGGCAGATTGTTGAAAAAAGGTGGCTCATCTGCGGTATTACACATTTCATTTATGTGAATGTTTTTTTACATTTGTAGCGAAGAAACATGTTTCGCGATAGGGGAATGCTTCCGTATCCCGTTTTTGGCACGGTATTTGGCAAAAGCTATGAAGTATTTCCTTAATATGTAAAATGCCAAGATATGAGAAAACAAAAGAACGAGACGGTCATCCTCAACCACGGAGATGGCGAGATCAAACTGGACTATGCAGAGCTGCGCAAAGCGGTGCTCGTACTGCGAGCCATCAATCATAAGCTGCGTCAGCGCATCATTGACCTGCTGGAAGAGAACGAGAGCATGACGGTCACTGACATCTATATCAAATTGCGCCTCGAACAATCCGTGGCGTCTCAGCACCTTGCCATACTGCGCCGCGCCGGAGTAGTGGATACTGAGCGGCAGGGCAAATTCATCAATTACTCCCTCAACCGGGAACGACTGGCTCAGATATCCAAACTGGTGGACGAGCTGGCCGCTTAATTGGCTAAACTTCTGTTAAAAAAGTTTAAGAAACACTTAAAAAGCCGTCGGGAGCACGCCTCCCCCGGCTTTTTTGTTTTATAGCCTTGTGAAAAATAAATAAAATTTGCATATTTGTGTAGGGTTAATCCGTACCCAACAGTACGGGTATGGCCTTTGGTAACATACTATAAAAAACTTTACTATGAGAAAAACTGATGTCAGCGTCAACACTGCACACTTAGAGGCATCTGCCGAAGTGCTGCGGGCTGTGGCGCATCCGCTCCGCATGAAAATCCTTGAATTTATTGACCGCAACGAAGAGATCAATGTGAACAAGATCTACAACACATTGGGGCTCGAGCAGTCAATTACCTCTCAGCACCTGCGCATACTGCGCCTAGCCGGCTTGGTGGATACCGAGCGCGACGGCAAGTACATCCACTACAGCATCAACTATGATAAGTTGGGCAGCACGGTGGATTCTATCCACCACTTTCTAGAAGTGTCTGAGATGTAGTCAAAGGAATTGTTCCCACAGGGTTTAAACAGTCTGCAAGGAAAACGCAGAGGACAAAACGGGCGATTGCCGCAGTATCGGTAATCGCCCGTTACTTTTGGGGATGGTTCCCGGAGGGCGCTTCGCCGGCTTCCGGGCTTTCTGCTTCGGTTGCTGCGGCATCAGGCGCTGCTGTTGATTCGGCGCTTTTTTCTTCGGTTTCCGGCGGGTTGCTGAAAAAGCTGCGCTGGAAGAGCAGAATGTTGAGTACGCCCAATGTGATAGCCGTATCGGCAAAGTTGAAGACCGGTTTGAAGAAGAGGAAGGGCTCCCCGCCCCAGAACGGCACCCAAGCTGGCAAAGTGGTGTGGATGATGGGGAAGTAAAACATATCGACTACTCTGCCGTGGAGGAAGCTGGCGTACCCGCCGCCCTGGGGGAATAGCTCTGCCAGGCCGCCGTGGTAGGGGGAGTTGGAAAAGATCATACCGTAGAAAGCGCTGTCGATGATATTGCCCAGCGCGCCCGCCAGGATCAGCGCGAAGCTGACCATGAGCCCGCGATTAGCCTTGGCCTGTGCCAGCAGCTTGAGGTAGTAAATCAAAAAACCTACAGCTGCGATGCGAAACAGGCTCAGCAGCAGTTTACCGTAATCGCCGCCTAGGGATAAGCCGAATGCCATGCCGTTGTTTTCCACGAAGTGTATCAGCGCCCAGTCCAGCCCCAGGATTTGGATTTCGTCTCCGTAGTGCATATGGGTTTTTACCCAAATTTTAAGGGACTGATCAATGATCAGTACGACGAGAACGACTAAGGTTACCAGAAGTGATCTTTTCAAAACTTAATATCTTTTCCTATGCCAGCGCAACTTGCGCTCTTGATGTATAACGAGCCCAAATTTTAACGTCGGGCTTTGAATTTAGGTTTTGGAAGGGTACAAAAAAAGCAGAGAGCGGGGCTGCCCTCTGCCAGCTATGGTAAAGTTTTTGCTTCCTTTATTTACTAGGTTTTCTATTTTGTTTGGCTTCAATGCTTAAGGTGGCGTGCGGTACTGCCCGCAGCCTTTCTTTGGCAATCAGTTTGCCAGTATCCCGGCATACGCCGTAGACCTTATTGTCAATGCGCACGAGCGCATTTTCCAGGTGCTGAATGTGCTTGCGCTGACGGGCGGCCATGTTGGTCAGCTGTTCGCTTTCCATGGTGCCGATGCCATCATCCAGCCCTTTCACTTTGGCATCCGGGTTGTCTGCCATTTCAGCCATCTGTTCGATGTAGAACTCAAGCTCACGTTTGGCTTTGTCCAATTTTTTCTGGATGAGTACCCGAAACTCCTCCAGTTCTTCATCGCTGTAGCGCGACTTCTCCGCTTTCTGATTCATAGCAAGTTGTGGTTTTGTAAACCCGCGGGGCAAAAGCATTGCTCCGGAGCTGCTTATCGCAATTCAAGCGCGATGCTTGAGGGTTTTTACGCTGCAAAAGTACGAATAATCATTAGCAAATCACAGCGAGCTATAATATTTGGGAGCCTTGCAAGTTTGGCAAAAGTTTGTCGCTTCTACGCCTGTTCCGCCTCGGTGAGGGCATCGATCATTGTTTTGAGGCTGACAAAAAGAGCTTCCTGGCCCTCCCGGGAAACGACCTCCGCCGCTTCCTCATCCTGCGTGAGGGCATCCTCGGCAAAAGCGAGCAGGTCTTCCTGCGGGTAGCCGTCGAAGAAAACATCGAGCCGGGTGCGGAAAGTCTTGCCCTTGCTGCTCTGCAGCTTGCTCCAATTCTTTTCTTCGATCAGGCTGATGTCCTGCTGCTCTGGATTGGGCGGTGTTTCCGCGCTGCGGGATACGGCTTTCCAAATGACCAATAGCAGGTACAGAAAATACTGCTGTTCGGCTGCTGTAAAGGCTTCAAAGTCCTCCGTAAAGCAGTAAGCCAACAAAAGGGGGCGTTGTTCCCGCAGCTCTTCGACGGCGGCTTCATAGGCTTCCGGGGAGGCGCTGAGGGCAGTGGCTGCTTCGTCTATCCAGGCTTCCGGGATGAATTCCATAGTCGTCTATCTTTTTCCAATGATGCGCAGCTCGATGCGCTGGCTGGACCCCGCTCCGTCTACTGGCTGGGCAGGAAAAGCTTTGCCGTAGCCCCGGCTCTGAATGCGCGAGCGTTCCAGCCCATTGCCGATTAAAAAGTTAGCTACTGTGCTGGCCCTGTCTTCAGTGAGCTGCAGCGCCGTAGAGTGGCTGATAGGCCCCTGTACATGCGCCCCGATTTCTACGATGAATGATGGGTTGTCGCGTAGGAACGTCAGTACTCGTTGCAATTCGGGATAAGCCCGTGGCAGCAGCACATCTTTGTTGGCTTCAAAGATAAGGTTGTTGAGGGGAATACTTTGGCCCAATTCCGGGGGGACCAGCAGCAAGTCCTCATTCACTTGGTTTTGGGCAGCAGGAGGAGGCTGTTCGGCGGGGACGAGCGGGGCTACGATATCCTCCGTGTCGTTGTTCAGGTACTGCTCTTCCATTTGGATTTGCTGTTCCATTTTTGCGCGCAGTTTTTCTCGCACCGCTTGCCGTTTGAGGCGGGCGCTGCGGTAGGCAAGGTCGCGTTCGGCAAATTCCTGCAGCTCTTGCTCCGATTCAGACCGGACGGATTGTTTCACCTCTTCGCGCATGGCGTCTTTGAGCCCATCTCTCAGCTCTCTTTCCCAGAGCGGTTCTTTAGCATAAGGGCTTTTAGCGGTGGGCTCTTCAGCTTGGTACTGCCTGGGCTGCTCCAATCCGGTGGCGATTTGGTCCCGCAGCTGAGCCGTTTTCAGTTGCAGCTTGGCGCGTTCTTCTTCTGAGAGCAAGTAGAGGGAATCGATGCTGCCTTCCGTTTCCAGCTTGGTACTTCTTTCGCGGGCTGCTTCCAGGCGCATCTCCTGCTCCAATTCGCGTTTCGCCTCCGCCTTCAGTGCTTCAAAGGTAGGTGCTTCTTCCCAAATGTGGCGTGGGCCATCCTCCATTGCTTCCTCCGCCATTTGTTCTGATTTTTCCTCCAGGTAATACCGTTGGAAGCGGACCTTCATATCCTCCAGCTCCCGCTCTTGGGCTGCTTGTTCGTCGTAGCCGTCCTCGGGCAGCACGGCGGTGTCGGCTTGCATACGCTCGGACTCCAGAAGGAAGTAATTGTACTTATGGCGCAGCGCTTCGATCTCCGGGTCAGAGATGTCAGCTGTCCCCTGGCTCTGCTGCAGCCGTGCCTTGGCAGCTTCGCGCTTCTGCTGCAGCTCTATCATCTCCTCATCCAGTTGGCGCAGATAGAGCTGCAGTTCCTGTATCTCTGCGTCTCGCTCCTGGTAGGCAGCATTCTGGCTGAGTGATGCCAGAGCGTATTTCGTATCGATGTCCTGTGGCTCCCCTTCGGTTAGAGGCAACGGCTGGCTGATCGGGAAGTAGCCGGGCAGTTCAGCAATTAGGCTGCCGGAAGCATCCGGGGGGAGTATGGCTTGGTAGCGCCCTTCTGCATCGGTTGCTGTCAAGTCGATGGCCCGCCCGCCCTGCGGTTTTTCCAGGCGTATGGTAGCAGCGGTTTTTTGCTTGCCGCCGGGGACTTTGATACGCCCCTGCACCAACATGACCTTCTGCGGCCGGTTGGAATCGTTTAGTTGCATCTGGAATAGCTTACCGCCTTCTGCTTTGCTGCGGCGGCAAAAGTAAGCGGTTTGGCCCTGAGCCGGCAGGCTAAGGAAAAGTTCATCCGCTGGGCTGTTCACCTGGCTGCCGAGGGCCTGGGGAGGGCTCCAGGAACGCCAGGTATCGTCCAGGCGGCGGCTGTAATACAGATCGAAACCGCCTCTTCCGCCTGGAAAGTCCGAAGCGAAATAGAGGGTCTTTCGGTCTGCCGCCAAAAAAGGGCTTGCCTTTTGAGCTGTGGGGGGTAATTCAATACCCAAGGGCTGCGGTGCACTCCAGTGGTTTTCATCCTTCAGGAAGCTGACGTACAAGTCTTTGGGGCCGTTGTCTCCGGATTTTCCCAGCAGGCTCAACAGCACCCTCCCGTTCTGGCTAAAGTGGAAAAATGCATCCTCCCGATAAAGGTGAAGGCTATCGACTCGCTGGGGCTGTGGCGCTTCCCAAAACCTGCCTCTCCGCTTGTAAGCTAGCAGCGCTCCGCTAGAAGGCCGGTAGATGAATAGCCGTTGGCCAGAGGCAGAAAGCCCCGCCAGCTGTTCTGCTTCCCTGGTATTGACCGGCGCCCCCACATTGACCGGTTGCGCCCAGCCGCCCTCGCTTTGCCGATAGGCCACCCAAAGATCCGCCTCATTGTCCATGCCCCGGTTTTGTGGATGGCCATCGCGTACGAAATAAAGCGTATTGCCCAAGATGCCGATCAGAGGAGAACCTGCTGTGTGCCGGTAATCGAAGGGCAATAGGTGCGTTTCTTGCGCTGCTGAGGGAAGCAGCAGAAGGGAGAGGAAAAACAGCAAAAAAGGTTGGAGTAGGGCTTGTTTTCTCATATCGTATCTAATGGCTTATACATCCTTGTGACGTAAAAACAAGCGAAAGTCATCCCCGGTTGGGGCCAGTTACGGCTCATCTTACTGGGCATCCAGCTTGCTTGCTGCTCGCAGCGGGATGACCTGCCCGCCCCGCAGCAGCGAAAGCGGGTAAAAATGACGGCCGTCCCATTCGCCGAACAAGGCATGCTGTTGTCCGGCGCCGCCTGCGATCAGCCGCCAGTTGACCCGGTCTTCCGGGGCGGTTGGCAGGCTCAGGCCCTTGCGATCGACCAGCCGGGCTTGTCCCTGCTCCAGTACTGGCTCCGCCTCTTCCAATAAAGCGGGAAAACTGAAGAGAAAGGGGTTTTGAGACAACGCCCGGGCGTAGGCATCCGCGAAGGCTTGAAGATCGGGGTAGCCGCTGAGCTGCTCGAGCGGCTGGCTGTAGGGAACCGCTTCTTTGGGCAGCGCTCGCATCGGGTAGTTGCTGGGGTAGAATACGAGTTCCGCCTGGGTAGCGCTGCCGATTCGCCACTGTTTTTCGAAGGGGTTGTTGCCGAAGGCATAGTCCAGCAAAAGGGCGGCTTGCCCGCTCTGCTCTCCCCACAACCAAGTACGGCGAAACCGCAGCTTTTCCTCCTTGCCATCGATCTGGCCAATGACGAGCCAGTTGTCTCGCATGCCGTCCTGCGCCAGCAGGTATTCTTTCCTGTGGCTATAGCCCCCGAGGCTGAGGGCGTCTTCCTGCATTTTGGGTGGCAGGCTGTCGAGTTGCCGGAAGGTTTGGACAAAAAGATAGCATTCTGCCAATTCTTCCAGCAGGCGCTCGTGCCAGTCGGCTTGTTCTAAAAGCGCTGGCCATTGCCGGATGCGCTTGGCTATTCCGCTGAGCTTGGCATCGGTCATGCTGGCGGCAAATCGTTCCCAAAAATCCGGGGGTTGGTTCTCCAGGGTGGACAGGCCTTGCTGGACCAGATCGAACAGCCACTGCTCCAGGGCTTCCACGCCCTGCTTCATCAGAGCGATTCTATGCTGCAGGCTTTTTCCTGATTTTTTCGCCATATCTATTCAGCGCTGCGGTTGGTTTGGGAGGCTCATTCCGAATGGGGAGGGGGGCTTAGTCCTCGTTGTCGGTGATGCCCAAGTTGTTCATAGCTTTTTCCGAGGCGGTCTGTTCAGCGCTCTTTTTGTTGAAATCATCGGCGGTAGCTACTTTTTTGCCGTTGATCATCACCGCTACTTTGAAGCGGTCCCGCTTTTCAAACTTGTAGCGCGCGAGCAGCTTATAGGTGACCGTTTGGTTGTTTTTCTGGCACCATTCCAGCAATTGGCTTTTGTAGTTGTCATCCAGTTTTTCCAATTCATGCACATCGACGTAGCTGCGCAGGATTTTGCGCACCACGAACCGCTTGGTGCCCAGGTAGCCCTTTTCCAGATAAACTGCCCCAACCAGGGCTTCTACGGCGTTGCCCAGCATAGAACGGCTGAGCCGGGTTTGGTTGTGCTCGGAGAGCAGCACGTCCAATCCCATTTTGTCGCCGATTTGATTGAGGGATTTGCGCTTGACGATTTTGGAGCGCATCTTAGTCAAGAAGCCTTCGTCGCTGTTGGGGTATTTTTTGAAAAGGTATTCGGCAACGATGGTCCCTAGAACTGCATCCCCCAGGTATTCGAGGCGCTCGTTGTTCTGTATGGCGTACTCCTTTTCAGAAGCAGTGGACTTGTGGGAGAAAGCCAGCTTGAAAAGGGACAGGTTGTAGGGCACAAAGCCAATGAGTTGCCGCAATCGGCGGGCGAACACCTTATCCTCAGAGAGGAAGATGTTGTGAAACTTGAAAATTAACCGCAGTAAAACCATCCGTTTCTGTTGAATATTTTACCGGCTGGCACGACATACACTTTAGCGCAGCCTCCATCAAGGATAGAGCTGCTTCCCACCGCGTACGGGCTGACCGGGGCATGGAGGCTGCTTGACAAGTAGGCCGGGCTCGGAAGAAGCTGGCAAGCCAAACCCTTACCAAGCGCCTAATTCCAAAAAATAACATTCAAAGCACAACGGTGGAACGACAGGTTTTGCCGCAGCGGGGGTGGGGAGGTAATACCGAACTGTGGGGCGCATTGCCTCTCCACCACTCGAGAATAGAGGCGGGCTATAAAGCTGTGTTGTTGCGTTATGCTTCAAATTTTTTAACGATTACCGATGAATTGTGGCCGCCAAAGCCAAACGTATTGCTCAGCAAAGCCCGTACTTCCCGCTGCTGCGCCTCGTTGAAGGTGAAGTTCAGCTTGGGATCCAGTTCGGGATCATCTGTGAAGTGGTTGATGGTCGGCGGCACAAATTGGTGCACAATAGCCAAGATGCCGGCGATGGCTTCGATAGCTCCGGCTGCGCCGAGCAGGTGCCCGGTCATAGATTTGGTGGAGCTGATGTTCAGATCGTAGGCTTTCTCGCCAAAAACTTGCTGGATGGCCTTCACCTCCGCGATATCTCCTAAAGGAGTGGAGGTGCCATGCACATTGATGTAATCGATGTCTTCTGGTTGGAGCTGAGCGTCATTCAGCGCAAGGCGCATAACCCGGCTGGCACCTATGCCCTCAGGATGCGGGGCAGTGATGTGGTGGGCATCCGCCGTAGCGCCGGCGCCGACCACCTCGGCGTAAATTTTAGCGCCTCTTTGTTGCGCGTGCTCCAAGCTCTCTAAAATAAGCGTTCCGGCGCCTTCCCCTAGCACGAAGCCTTCGCGGTCAGCATCGAAGGGGCGGGAAGCCGTTGCGTAGTCATCATTGCGCGTAGATAGCGCTTTCATGGCGTTGAAACCGCCCATGCCGGCTTTAGACACAGCCGCCTCCGAGCCGCCCGTCACGATGATGTCCTGCCGCCCCAGGCGTATGTAGTCGAAGGAGGTGGAAATAGCATGGGAGGCGGAGGCGCAGGCGGAGACGGTCGCGAAATTGACCCCCCGGAAGCCGTATTTGATGGATATCAAGCCGGCTACAATGTCCGAAATCATTTTAGGGATCATAAACGGGTTGTAGCGTGGTGTGCCATTGCCCGTGATGAACTCCTCGATTTCTTTCTCCAGAGATTTCAGCCCACCGATGCCGGAGCCCCAGATGACACCGGCGCGCTCCATGTCAACTTTATCGAGGTCTAAGCCAGCATCTTTAATGGCTTCATCAGTTGAAATCATACCGTAGACCGCGAAATCATCCATGCGCCGGATTTCCCGCCGGTCAATGATTTCCTCTGCATTGAGGTCTTTGATTTCGCAGGCGAATTGGGTTTTGAAGTTGGAAGCGTCAAAATGAGTGATGGGGTTAGCACCGCTGACTCCTTTTTGCAGCGCTTCGGTGTAGGCTTTTATATTGTTACCGATAGGTGTCACGGCACCTAGTCCAGTCACGACGACCCTATTCATTGGTTTCAATTGAGTTTTGTTTACTGCTTGGCTTCGCTCGGCGCCGACATTTGAGTTATCGGCTTGGTGCGGAAGAGTGGCGCCTGCCAGGCAGCATCAGTCTATGGGTTAGTTTTCGTAGCAGTTCGTTTGGGAAGAGCCTAAGGTAGTGCCCTTACTTAAGAAAATCAGGGGCCTCGCCGATTGAAGCCCCTGATTTTTTGCTTATAGTGAATAAAGGTATAGCAATCGCTATTAACTTTCAACCTGGGATTCCAGATAAGTAATCGCTTGGCCGACGGTTTGGATTTCTTCGGCTTGTTCGTCGGGGATAGCGATGTCGAATTCTTTTTCGAATTCCATGATCAGTTCCACGGTGTCCAGAGAGTCGGCGCCCAGATCATTGGTAAAATTGGCATCCGGGTTCACCTCTGACTCGTCGACACCCAATTTGTCGACGATGATTTTCTTAACTCTTTCTGCAATGCTAGACATAAGTGAATTCGCTTTATTGATTTACAATTGCGATGCAAAGTAACGTAGACTTCCCATGATAACCAAAGTTTTTCAGAAAAAAGTTGGTGCCCGGCAAAGCTCTCTATCCCCCGTGATTACTGAGGATCAGCCGGTTCGTCCTGTTTTTTTCGGCCGGCCTGGTGCCCATTCTGAGCTGGTGTTTGCTTGCTTGCTAATGCTCTTCGGCACCCCGGCTAGGAGCACAATTAATACCATTTTAATGGGAGCTGGTTTGATTATTTTTCAGATAAGCGTACTTTTACCAAACCTGGATTATTGTAAAAGTTACACTTAGGGGGAGTTCTTAACGGAGCCCTCAGTGGGCGGCAGCGAGCCTGCTCGTTCGGCTGGGGGGAACAGCCCGCGCCTTGTGTACAGAGTAAGAGTTGAGAGCACAGCATCTCTAAGCCCGGCAAATTAAATCAAGTATTACATGAAAGTTGTTGACCACCAAAATACTAAAATCGTGGCGACGGTAGGCCCGGCCAGCAATTCCTACAGCCAGTTGCTCAAGCTGGTGGAAGTTGGCGTGGATGTCTTCCGCTTGAACTTTTCCCACGGCACCCATCAGGACCATCAGCAGGTCATTGATCACGTCACTTACCTCAACGAAAAGTACGACCTGCACATTAGTCTTTTGGCCGATTTGCAGGGCCCGAAGCTTAGAGTAGGGCAGATCAAAGACAACGCTTTGCCGCTGGAGCAGGGGGAGGTCATCACCTTGACCAACGAGAAGTGCGTAGGCACCAAAGAAAAAATTTACATGAGCTACGATCAGTTTGCCCGTGATGTGAAAGTAGGCGAACAGGTGCTGGTAGACGATGGCAAGCTGGTCTTTGAAGTTATAGAGACCAACGGCGAGGACAAGGTGAGGCTCAAAACCCTATTCGGCGGCACCCTCTCCTCCAACAAAGGGGTCAATTTGCCAAAAACCAAGATTTCCCTGCCTTCCCTCACGGAGAAAGACCTTATCGACCTGGAGTACATCCTTACCCAGCCTTTTAACTGGATTGCCCTATCTTTTGTACGCTCTCCCAAAGATTTGAAAGACCTGCGCCGGCGCATCGAAGCGAAAAACCATCCTGCTAAAATTATTGCCAAAGTCGAAAAGCCCGAAGCGGTGGAGCGAATCGATAAAATCATCAAGCATTCTAATGGCATAATGGTCGCCCGGGGGGACTTAGGCATAGAGGTGCCAATGGAACGCCTGCCGCTGATTCAAAAGGACATCATCGCCAAATGCATTCAGCGGGCCCGCCCGGTCATCGTGGCTACCCAGATGATGGACAGTATGATCACCAACCCTAGCCCCACGCGGGCCGAGATCACGGATGTCGCGAATGCTGTGCTCGATGGCGCGGATGCCGTGATGTTGAGCGGGGAGACTTCCGTGGGCCAGCACCCAGTTAAGGTAGTGGAATCCATGAATAAAATCATTGAAGAAGCGGAGACCCACCACGACTTTGAGGGCAGCAGGCCCGTGCCCACGCCAAAGACCCGCACCTTCCACTCTGATGTGATTTGCTTCAATGCCGGCAAAACAGCGATGGAGATAGACGCCAAAGCCATTATCGGGATGACCAGCTCCGGTTATACGGCTTTCAAGGTCTCCAGCTACCGGCCTAAGACAGATATTTACATCTTTTCCGACCGCATGCACATGTTGTCCACCCTCAATCTGGTCTGGGGCGTACGCTGCTACTACTACGACCGCTTTACGACTACAGATGAGACCATACAGGATGTCACCGAAATCCTCAAGCGGGAGGGCCGCATCAAGCCAGGGGATGTAGTGATTAACACGGGCAGCATGCCACTGCACCGGCGCCACCGTACCAACATGATGAAAATCACGGAGGTAGAGTAGGGCAGCGCTATTGGAATAGGCCGAAGTACAATTCCTGCAGCTTGGAAACCACCTTCAGTTCTATGTCGTAGCGCTCGGGATCCAAGCCTTTGGTGTTGTACTTGGAAATGTAGATTGCTTTGAATCCCAGGCGGTTGGCTTCTTGAATGCGCTGTTCGATACGGTGTACAGCGCGGATTTCGCCGGAGAGCCCCACTTCGCCGGCGAAGCAAACATCAGTTGGGATGGCAACATCTTCCAGAGAGGAGACGAGAGCCGCGGCGATCGACAAGTCCATGGCCGGGTCGTCTACCCGGATGCCGCCAGCAAGGTTGAGGAAGACATCATTCTGAGCGTAGGGCAAGCCCACCCGTTTTTCCAGTACCGCAAGCAGCATATTCAGCCTCTTCTGGTCAAAGCCCGTGGCAGAGCGTTGCGGGCTGCTGTAAACCGAGGTGCTTACCAGCGCTTGTGTCTCAATCAACATAGGGCGCATGCCCTCTAT
This sequence comes from uncultured Phaeodactylibacter sp., assembly GCA_964397205.1. GTDB lineage: Bacteria > Bacteroidota > Bacteroidia > Chitinophagales > Saprospiraceae > Phaeodactylibacter. The sequence goes on from CAYNIT010000007.1 coordinate 42,689, forward strand.
GGTAGCTGCGATGGCGCTGCCGCTGAGGTCCTCGTCTTTCTGGGACAGCAGCAGTTCGGAAGGGTTGGAAACTTCCCGCAACCCATCCGCTTGCATCTCGTAGATGCCTAATTCATCGGTGCTGCCAAAGCGGTTTTTAATGGTACGCAGGATCCGATAGCTGTAGTTGCGGTCGCCCTCGAACTGCAGCACGGCGTCTACTATATGCTCCAGCAGCTTGGGCCCGGCGATGGAGCCTTCCTTAGTAATGTGCCCGATAAGGAAAACTGGGATGTTTTGCTCCTTGGCAAAGCGCTGCAGCTCGCCGGCGCATTCGCGTACTTGGGAGACACTGCCCGGCATTGACTCTATGTGGGGGCTGGATAGCGTCTGTATGGAATCAATGATGATCAGCTCGGGGCGCAGGTTTTGAGCGTGCTTGAGCATTTTGTTGGTATTGGTCTCTGCCAAAATGTAGCAATTGGAGGCCTGCCCGCCCAGGCGGTCTGCGCGCATCTTGATTTGCTCATCGCTTTCTTCGCCCGATACATACAGTATGGTCACGGGCAGTTCTAGTGCCAATTGCAGCAACAGCGTAGATTTCCCAATCCCCGGTTGCCCGCCGATGAGCACGAGCGACCCGGGAACGATGCCGCCCCCTAGTACTCGGTTGAGCTCCTGATCGGGGGTAGCCAAGCGCTGCGTTTTGCCCGCTTTAACTTCGGGCAAGGCTACCGGGCGGTTGCCGGTAGCTGTGCCGCTGCTTTTCCAGCTCTTGTCCTTGGCTTCGGTTGCTGTATCTTTGGACAGCACTTCTTCTATGTACGTGTTCCACTCCCCGCAGTGGGGGCACTTTCCAATCCATTTCGGAGAGGTTGCTCCACAGCTCGTACACGCGAAAATTGTCTTAACTTTTGCCAACCTTTCTTTGTTTTGCCTGTTAATCACCCAGATTATTAGGGAAATGGCAGTTTCACGACACTACCACTCTAATTTTCAGATGCTTATGCTAAATTGCTTGAAAAATACGCCGCAGTAATTTATTTTGCTGCAAAAGCACATGACCAAATTTGCTGTTTTTGCATTAAAAAAAGCTTTCCGTGTGCTTCCAAATTCAAGATTAAGTGTTAATTTAGCGTAAACGTTATGACCGACAACCAAACGCGTAGTTAGCTGTTGTAACGTCAAATAGATGATAATCATCTCCGAATACTGGAGATAGCTTATATGTAGATTGTTTTCATTTGGTTTTTTGGGGTTATACAGGGTGCTGCACTTCGGTGCA
>CAYNIT010000008.1:0-43200 GCA_964397205.1 uncultured Phaeodactylibacter sp.
ATATCCTCCTGGAGCGCCTTCGAAGAGGCGATCAGGTAGAAATTTTCATGAAGGGGTATACCAGCCCGCGGGCAAAGAGCAGCTATAACCTGTCGCTGAGCAAACGGCGGATCAGCAGTGTGCGCAATCATTTCCGCACTTACCAAGATGGTGTCTTCTTGCCCTATCTGGAAAACGGGCAACTGCAGCTCTCCGAGCGCCCCTTCGGCGAAGCCGAGGCTTCCAATGAGGTGAGCGATGCTTTGGACGATTTGCGCAACAGCATTTACCATCCAGATGCAGCCCGGGAACGGCGGGTAGAAATTTTGGAAATCCGAGAGGAATGACCGGCTCAGTGGTAGCCCCGGAGTTTGTACGCTAACATGCCCACCCACTCTTTGAGGATCAGCTCCCAGAGTTGGAAAGTGCGGGCATCGGGCAGGAACAGGTCTTCCGGCGCTGCGCTTAGCTCTTCGCTGAGGAAGTCCGCCGAGAAAGGAGTGGTTTCCAAACCGACTTTTTCAAAGCAACCGATGGCGCGCTTCATGTGCCAGGCAGAGGTGATCAGCAACAGCCGTTGATCCTGCAGGCCGCGTTCCTGCAGCAGTTGCTGGGTGTAGTACGCATTTTCGTAGGTGTTTCGGCTCTGGGATTCAACGAGGATGTCCTCCGGAGGGATGCCTAGTTTGAGTAAAAAGGATTGGGTTTCAGTGGCTTCTCTGGGGCCGCTTTGAATCAGCCGGCCACTGCCGCCCGTAATCAGGATTTTTTTGATTTTGCCCGAACGGTACAACTCCAGGGTGTTGAGAAAGCGATTGGCGCGGTCGTTGAAATTCTGACGGTCGTGGCGGGGAATGACGCGCAGGGCGGAGTAGCCTCCCAGCAGTATGCCGATATCGTAAGGGGGCTCGATTTCATCGGCTGTAATGGTTTGCTTTTCCCAGCTGCGCACCGTCAGGTTGAACAAGAACGGGTTGGAAAACACCAACAGAATAACCAGAGCCGCAGCCACTGCCCAGCGTTTGCGCCGGCGGGCAAACCAGCTCCACAGCAGCAGCGCACTCAACCAAGTTATTGGTTTGAGCAGAAAGACCAGCAGTTTGGAGAGAATAAAAAACATAGGGTTAAAAATTGGGTGCCCTCGGCCCTTCCAGCAGCACGCTTATGAAGTGCTCCAGCAGCGCTGGGTTGTGGAAATACGCCAGCGCTAGCATGAAAACGATGCCGTACACCGCTCCCCAGAGGTGCGCGTCGTGGGCGATCAAATCAGTGCCCCGGCGCGACATGTAGGAGGAATACCAAAGGTAAGCCAGTGCAAACACAATACCAGGCAGAGGGGGGAACAGAAACCAATTCCAGGGGTCGAATAAGATGTACGCCATCATCAGAGCGGAAGTCGCCCCAGAAGCGCCCACAGCCGAGTAGGCGCTATTGTCCTTGTGTTTGAAAAAGGAAGGGATATCGGAGACGATGATAGCGCTGAGGTAGAAGAGCAAAAAAACAATGCGCCCCAACCAGGGGTCGAAAATCCACTGGGTAAAGATGTCCTCCAGTATGCCGCCGAATAAGTAGAAGACATACATATTGAGGATAAGGTGCTGCCAGTCTCCATGCACAAAGCCGCTAGTCAGAAACCGGTACCATTGCCCGAATTCGCTGATCGAGACGGGGTGGAAAGCAAGCTTGTACTTCATATCTGGCCGGTTGAACGCCTGATAAGAAACCAGGGCAGTCATGCCGATGAGAATGATCGTGAGGCTGATGGAGTTCATGTCAATCAGGAATTGTGATAGGGTTCGTTGTTCAGGATGCTCATGGCCCGGTAGAGCTGCTCCACTAGGAACAGCCGCACCATCTGGTGGGAAAAGGTCATTTTGGACAGCGACAAACGGCTGTCCGCCCGCTGGTAGATGGCCGGAGGAAACCCGTAAGCACCGCCAATGAGGAAAACCAGCCGGCGGTAGCTGAGCTGTAATTTATGGTTGAGAAAGGCAGCGAAACCCTCCGAGCTGTAGGTTTTGCCGCGCTCGTCCAGCAATATCAGGAAGTCGCCCGGCGCCAATTGGCGGAAGACCAATTCCCCTTCTTTTTCTTTGAGTTTTGCTGGAGGCAGTTTTCCTGCTTTTTTCACATCCGGCAGCACCCGCCACTCCAATTTCAGGTAATGCTCCAGGCGCCTGGCGTAGAGGGCAATGCCTTCTTCCAGGTAGCGCTCGTTGGTTTTCCCGATGGCCCAGAGTTCTACTTTCATGGCGGGAAGTTAAGAAAAAGGCAGGAAGCCCGCATTCCATTTCGAGCAATCTGCTGAACTACTCCCCCAACTCTTGCAGTTCCTCCATGAGCGAATGCCGCTCGCCGTATTCCCGTCGGAATTCCTCCATCAGGCGATGGGCGAGGTCTGCTGCGCCAATATCCAGCAAACGTTGCAGGGCTTGCCGGATACGGCGGGCGGTTTGCCGCCCGAGGTGGTGGCGGGCGTACTCCCGCAGCAATTCTTCGTACAAGCTGTACAGTTCTTCGGGATGTTGCTGCAGCAGCGGCTGGTCAATCAGCGCCAACAGGTCGAGCGATTGTACCTCCTGCGCGTAGGCGAGCAGCAACGCCCATTCTTTCTCTGTGGCCAGCAGTTGGGCCTGGGTGTCCCGCAATTTGGAGCTGTAGGGCAAGGCCTTCAGTTGGGAAAGGAGTTCGGACAATTGCTCCGGGCGCTCCCCCTCGGGCGTGAACTGCCGCGCCTGCCGGTAGTATTTCAGGTCTAGCGTATCCAAAAAGCGGCGAAGGGCATACTTGCGAATATTCGGTGTATCGCCTCCTCCTACCGCCAAGTCGAGCAGCAACTGCTCCAACCAGGCGCGGGTGCCTTCCGGCGGGTCAAGTTTTAAGCCGGTTTGCGCCAGCGCTTTGACCCGCGGCCCTTGTTTGCGCTGTTGCGCTTGCCGGATGGCGTACTCCAAAACATTGGGCTGGGCCAGGTTGCGCTCCATCAGTTGCCGGGCTTCCGGCTCACGGCCTGCTTTTTCCAGCGCGCTGACCCGAAGGAGCAGCAGGGGAGCGAGGGGGCGCTCTTCCGTCTGGTACACCTCCATGTGGGCCTCGACGGCGGACAGCAGCGTATTCAGCTGCTCGGTATCCCGGGCGAGTTCTAATAGCCATTTAAGAAAAAGCAGGTCGATCTCTTGGCTGCGGTAAATCCGTTTTTTGTGCGCTTCCAGGCCATAGTTCCACAGCTCGTTGAGTAGCGTAGGCGCGACGGGCTTTTCCAGCAATCGGTGCAGTTGCTGAAAAGCATCGCGGATGAACTGCCGCAGTTCATAGCGTTTTTCCCCGGCTTTCGGCAGCAGCGGGCTTATTTTTTCAATGATCAGCCGCGCGATGACAGAAGCCTCTACGAAAGCCGCCCGTTCGGCTGCCTGCACCATTTGCTGTTTTAGCTCTTCCAGCACCCGCAGCAGCCGTTGGCTGCCGCGCAGCGAGATCCTCCGATCCGGCTTGCGTATCGCGCTGATGGTAGTTTCTATAAGTTGCTCGTATTTTTCCCGGCTGTCGAGGGCTTCTACGGCGGAGGCAAAGCGGGCTTTAAGGGCAATGGCAAAATTGCGGTTGCGGCGGGCATACTCCCGCACAAAGTCCACCAATTCCTCCCGCTCCACATGGTCCAGGACAATGCTGGTCGTAAGGCGTTTCGGCTTTTGGGCTCCTCGGCGTTGCTGCTTCTTTTGCGTTTGCTGCTCTTGCTGCTGCCGCCGCAGCACCAGCAGCACCGCAATGATGTGGCCGCACATGCCTCCTTTTCGAAAGGCAGCACATTCACAGGTGCCCTCCAGCACCCTAGTGGGTGTCAGGCGGGCTTCTACCTCGTAGCCCTCCACCTGGGCCACCCAAAGGCCTTTGTCGACTTCGGAAGGCTGCTGTACGGCTTCGGCTTCCACCAATGCTTCCCCGGCAGTAAGGGCCGCCTCTTCTACTTCTGACTCTAAATTGCGGAGCAAAAAGTTCATCCCCAATGAACGTGCTGTGGGCCAATATAGGCGGAGAGCTTTCCCGCTTATTCGGGAAAGCTCCAAAAAATATAAGGATTGGGAGCGCATAAGGTTCGGAAAAAGCGCAAGCGGAGAGGAAAAGATGAGGGGGTCACTGCACATTCAGCCGGTGCAAGCGCCGTACAGCCCGCTTGCTTACCAGCGTGTTTCGCTGCTGCAGCGCATCGAGGCGGGTGCCATTTTCTGCCTTCACCGATCGGTTTGCATAAGTAACGCTATAGGACTGTTGCCCCTCCCGCTGTAGTACGATGCGCTGGGGAAAGTCTGCCTCGGGATTATCGAAAACCATTCGCTGCGGGCTGAACAAAGACAGGGCGTAGCGCGTAGCCTGCCCTTCTCCGAAGTCGGTTGCGAAGTAGATCTCAGCCCCTTCTTGAAACAGCCGCATCCGCTCGAGCTGCTGCTTATCCCGCAGCCGGGTAGCCCGCCCTTCGTAAGCGTGCTGGCCGATTTTTTCCCAGGATTCGATTATGGTTTTGGCGCCTTCTCCAGACCGCCAATCGCCTTCCAGCCAGGAAAAGCCGGCCAGGGCAGTAGTTTGAGCAGTGTTTTTCTGTAAAGTAGTTGGAATGAGTCTTTGATGGTTACTGCCTTCTGCGATTGCGCCACTGCGCCGGGCTCGTTCCGCCTGCTGTGCCCGCACAGCCAAGCGCAGCTCTTCTTCGGCTGCCGCTTGGTCGGTCTGCAATTGTTCTGCTGCCAGAGGAGATTGGTTGAGCAGTTTGCCGGCATTACGCTTGAAGGCGAAGGATAGAACTACTGCCACCAAAGCGATGAGCAAAATGGCAGCGGCCATGCTTAGGTTGCGCAAGGTGGATAAGCGGTTGCGCCGCCGGTGGCTATCGAGCCGCCGCTCCAATTTCTGCCAGGCACGGGGGGAAGGCTGTGCATCCAGCAGATGCTGGTGCTCGCGAAACAGGTCAAACAAATCTTTTTTCCTTTTAGTCATGGCTTCTTTCTTTTGGCTATGAAGCAAGTTCAGGCTATTCGCCGTAGGCTTGGAGCCCCGGGTACCCACTGTCTTCCAGCAGGTGCTGCATTTTTTTCCGGGCTAGTATGAGTTGTGATTTGGACGTATTGATGCTGATGCCCAGCATTTCGGCGATTTCTCGGTGTTTGTAGCCTTCCAGCACGTATAAGTTGAAAACAGTCCGGTAGCCGGTCGGCAGGTGCTCCAGCAGCCGCAGAATGTCATTCGCAGCCAGCTCGTTCACCACCCTTGAAACCGCCGGGCGGTCGATTTCGCTTATTTCCACGGTCAGCCGGAAGTTGTGGCGTTTGCGCAGGAACATTAAGGCTTCGTTGACCACAATCCGGCGGATCCAACCCTCAAAACTGCCGCTGCCTTTGTATTGCTGCAGATTGGTCAGCACCTTAAAGAAGGCTTCCACCAGCACATCCTCTGCATCTTCGGGAGATTTCACATAGCGCCGGCACACGCCAAACATCGCAGGGGCGAAGCGTTCGTACAGCTGTTGTTGCGCCCGGCGGTCTTGCTGTTTACAGGCTTCTATGAGTTCCTCTTCCGTCAAAAGTTGGTATTTTCCCTTTACAACTTTCATACAGTATTATAGATGCAATTATCCCCAATTCTGGTGGGCAACGGAGCGTTTTTGACAAAAAATCCACTTGCTCCTTACTGATGCCCAGTGGCATAGTCGCCCCAAAACCGCTATATTTGTCGATTAATTTGAAATAAGAGGACAGAAAATGGTATTGGAAGACAATCGCTATGTTTTAAGCGGCGGGGTAGACCCGCTGGAATTGGTAGAGCAGTACGGCTGCCCGCTCTACGTTTACGACAGTGCAGTCATTCAGCAACAGTACCGGCGCATGGTACAAGCCTTTGAGGTGCCTCGCCTGAAAATCAATTACGCTTGCAAAGCCCTTTCCAATATCAATATACTGCGGCTTTTCAAACAGATGGGCTCTGGCCTCGATACCGTTTCTCTGCAGGAGGTACAGCTGGGCTTGCGGGCAGGTTTTGACCCGCAGGACATCATCTACACGCCGAATTGCGTCAGCCTGGATGAAATTGCCCAAGCGGTTGAGCTGGGCGTGAAGATCAACATCGACAATATCTCCATCCTGGAACAGTACGGGCAGGCTTTTCCGGAAGTACCAGTTTGTATACGCATCAACCCTCATATCATGGCGGGTGGCAATGTGAAAACTTCCGTCGGCCATATTGATTCCAAATTTGGCATCTCCTTCCATCAGATGCCGCTGGTACACCGCATAGTGGAGGCCACCGGGCTTAAAGTGGAGGGGGTGCACATGCATACCGGCTCCGATATTCTAGACCCGGAGGTGTTCCTGAGCGGTGCAGAAATCCTGCTCAATATCGCTAAAGAGTTTGCTGATTTAGACTACATCGACTTTGGCAGCGGCTTCAAAGTGCCCTACAAACCGGGGGATGTGGCAACCGATATCGAGGAACTGGGGGAGCGGATTTCGGAGCGCTTTGCAGGTTTCTGCCGGGAGTACGGAAAGGAGCTCACGCTCATGTTTGAGCCAGGCAAATTCCTAGTCAGCGAAGCCGGGTACTTTTTCGCCCAGGTCAACGTTATCAAGCAGACCACCTCCACGGTATTCGCCGGGGTGGATTCGGGGCTTAACCACTTCATCCGCCCCATGTTCTACAATGCCTACCACAAGATAACAAACGTCTCCCGGCCACAGGGCAAAGGGCGTTTCTACACCGTTGTAGGCTATATTTGTGAAACCGATACCTTTGGGATCAACCGCCGCATGACAGAACTGCAAGAGGGGGACGTGATCGGCATCCACAATGCCGGGGCTTACTGTTTCTCTATGGCTTCTAATTACAATTCCCGCTACCGCCCGGCGGAGGTGCTGGTGCACGACGGGCAGGGGCATCTCATCCGGGAGCGGGAAACGATGGAAGACTTGATGCGCAACCAAGTCGAAGCCCCGATCTTTGAAGCCAATCCGGTGTAGCTGGTTTCCCAAAATCATATCTTTTTGCATGCACAACAAGCGACTTCTGGCGCATCTGCTTCTCCTAATCGCCTTCCCGGTTTTCTTCCACGCTCAGGCTCTGCCCAAGAGCCATGCAAGCTGGGAAGGCATGACTTATGGATTGGAAGGCCCGACGGCCTACCGGAATGTGCTCTGCGGCGACACCACCATAAATAATTTGGAGTATACCAAATTCTGGAGCCTGCAGGGGGAGCAACTCGTATACCGAGCGGCAGTGCGCACCGCCGGGCCGCGCTCCTACTTTGTAAAACCCGGTGAATCGGTGGAACGATTGCTCTACGATTATACTTTACAACAAGGACAGAGCATTACCCTGCAGTTGGCTGAGCTGGAAGGGGAAGTTGATCTAAAGGTGGCTAGTGTGGCTGCCATCGGCCAGGGCGATTCAACCCGTAAAGTGATCAATTTCGTACCGGTTTTAGGCATACAAGAAACCTGGGTAGAGGGCGTAGGCAGTTTGTTTGGCCCGCTTAAGCGTGGCTTAATTGTGCTGGATGCTTACTCCGAACTGCACTGCCATAAAATAGGAGAAGAGGTGGTGTACCGCACCAGCGCATCCGATGGCTGCCCTTTTACCTACAATTGTCAATTGACCTCTGTGGAATCCCCTCCGCTGGCGGAGGAAGTCCAGGTTTTCCCTACTGTATCCGGGGGGAGATTTCAATTGCTGAATGCCAGCGGTTCCCGGCTCAGTGCCTGCTTAATTGATCAGACGGGCCGTCGGCTGGAAGCTATTGGCCCATTGGGCGAAGGGCAGCATACTTTGGATTTCGGGGCTTATCCGGCGGGCGTTTACTACCTGCAGCTTGTACAATGGGATAAAAAATTATATTTGCAGCATTTCAAATTGATGATCACCAAATAATTCTATGGAACTCTCTACACGCTATACTCCAAAGGGTACCGAAGCCAAATGGTACGCCCACTGGATGGAAAAGGACTATTTCCACTCTGAGCCCGATGAGCGCGAGCCATTTACAATTGTCATCCCTCCGCCCAACGTTACCGGCCTGCTGCACATGGGGCACATGCTCAACAATACGATTCAGGATATTCTCATCCGCAAGGCGCGCTTGGAGGGCAAAAACGCCTGCTGGGTGCCGGGTACCGACCATGCCTCCATCGCCACTGAGGCTAAAGTCGTTAAGATGCTGCGCGATCAGGGCATCAAGAAGTCCGAGTTGAGCCGGGAGGAATTCATGGAATACGCCTTCAAATGGAAAGAAGAGTACGGCGGCATCATTCTGGACCAGCTTAAAAAACTGGGCGCTTCCTGCGACTGGCAGCGAACCAAGTTTACCATGGACCCGGAAATGTCCCGGGCGGTTATCAAAGTGTTTGTCGACCTCTACCAAAAGGGCAAAATTTACCGCGGCCTTCGCATGACCAACTGGGACCCGGAGGCGCAAACGGTACTTTCCAACGAAGAGGTGGTCTACGAAGAAGAGAACTCCAAGCTTTATTACCTGCGCTATGCCCTAGAGGGAGCAAAGGACGAGTGGATTACGATTGCTACAGTGCGCCCGGAAACCATACTGGGGGATACTGCGATTGCCGTTAACCCGAAGGACGAGCGCTTCTTCCACCTGCACGGCAAGCGAGTGCTGGTGCCGCTCATCGGCCGGTCCATTCCGGTCATCACCGATAATTACGTGGATACAGAATTCGGCACCGGTGCGCTGAAAATTACCCCCGCCCACGATATGAACGATAACGAAATTGGGGAGCGCCATAGTCTAGAGGTGATCGATGTGCTCAATCCTGACGGAAGTATGAGCGAAGCGGCCCAGCTGTATGTGGGCGAAGATCGCGAAGTAGCACGCCGGAAAATTGCCAAAGACCTGGAAGCTGCCGGCCATTTGGTGAAGGTGGAGGACTACCGCAACAAGGTAGGCCGCTCGGAGCGCACCCGCGCAGTGGTAGAACCCCGCCTGACGAAGCAGTGGTTCCTGGATATGAAGGGGTTCGCGAAAACTGCTCTCGATGCTGTCAGCAGCGGTGAGGTGCGCTTCTTCCCAGAGCATTTCTGGAATATGTACAACAGCTGGCTGAGGGAGGACAATATCCGCGACTGGTGTATTTCCCGGCAGTTGTGGTGGGGGCAGCGCATCCCAGCCTGGTACTGCGAAGATCAGGTTTTTGTAGCGGAGCGAGCCGAAGACGCGCTGGCTCAGGCCCGAAAAGCCTTGGGCAAGCCAGATCTTAGCCTTGGCCAGCTGGTACAGGACGACGACGTGCTGGACACCTGGTTCTCTTCTCAACTTTGGCCGATCTCTGTCTTCGATGGCTTTGAGAATCAGGACGAACTGGCTTACTATTACCCAACTGATGTGTTGGTGACAGCCTGGGATATCATTTTTTTCTGGGTAGCCCGAATGATCATGATGGGGTACGAATACGCTCCGGAGTTGCTGGGCGAAGACTTTGTCAATAAAAACGGCGCACAGCCTTTCCACGCCGTCTACTTCACCGGCATGGTGCGCGATAAGGAACGGCGCAAGATGAGCAAATCCCTCGGCAACTCCCCAAATGCCCTGAAACTCATCGAGGCCTACGGTGCCGATGGTGTCCGCTTCGGCATGCTTTCTAGTGCGGCAGCGGGCAATGACATCGTCTTCGATGCCCCCTTTGATCCTAAAACCAAAACGGTACTGAATGAGAGCAAGCTCTGCGAACAAGGCCGCAATTTCTGCAATAAAATGTGGAATGCGCTGCGGCTGGTCAAAGGCTGGGAAGTCAAAGAAGGGCAGGGCGGCAAAGTCAATCAACTGGCGGCCAAATGGATGGAGCACAAATTACAACAGACGCTAGAAAAACTGGAAAAATCGTATGAGTCCTACCGCTTTTCGGAAGCCATTATGGACCTCTACAAGCTCATATGGGGGGACTTTTGCAGCTGGTATCTGGAGATGATCAAGCCAGACTACGGCGCGCCGATAGATGCCGAGACGCTGGAGTCAACACTTCATACTTACGAGCGGCTCATGACGCTGCTGCACCCCTTCATGCCGTTTGTTACTGAAGAAATCTGGCACCATCTGCGCGAACGCGCTGAAGGGGAGGACTGTGTGGTGAGCCAGTACCCGGAAGCAGAAGACTACGATGAGGGCATGATAGAGAAAGTAGAGCAGGCAAAGGCAGTCGTTGCGAGCGTGCGGGAGGTGCGCAATAATAAGGGTATAAAAATGAAAGAGGCGCTCAAGCTCTTTGCACAGGACAATGAAAGCAGCCGGGCGCTGATCGCTTTGGAAGGCCTGCGGGAAATGGTAATCAAAATGGCGAATCTGGAAAGCCTGGAGTTGAGCTCCGAAGAAGTACCCAACAGCGTCTCCTTCCTGTCCGGTCAGTCTAAATTCTTCCTGGAGCTGAAGCAAGCCATTGATACCGAAGCAGAGTGCAAGCGGCTGAAGGAAGAACTGGAGTACCAGCGAGGATTCGTGGCTATGGTAGAAAAGAAGCTGGGCAACGAGGGCTTTGTCAATAATGCGCCCGCTCAAGTGGTAGAGCGGGAGCGTATGAAGCTGTCGGACGGCCAGGCCAAAATCAAGAACCTGGAAGAAGAGTTGGCCAGCATGGGGTGCTGAATCAGTGTTGCACCAGCAATTTTCGGTTCACCCATCCCACATTGGTTTGCAATTGTACAATGTAGCAGCCTTCCGGCAGCTGTGCTGTTTCCAGTAGTTGCTCACCCCTATGGGATTGTGCGGAGGCGGTTCGTTGGCGCATCACCTTGCCCTGCAAATTAAGCAGTTGGATTGTTTGGGCAGCTGTATTTGCCGGCAGCGCCCACCGCAGCATGACGCTTTCATCAGCCGGGTTAGGAGCCAGGGAAAGATACCGGCGGTGCAGATTTGTTGTTTTCTCCTGCAGGATGGGGGAGGTGCCGATCGACAAACGGACCTGCGGCACTATGTTGTAGCCAAAGCCTACTGTTTCAAACCTGATGCTGTTCAGTGGGTCTACATTGAGCACTGCCCCGTACTGCAGGGGCAGCCCGGCTAATTGGTGAGCTACATTGGTTGCCAGGTAGTCTACCTGATCGTTTACCATCATGAACATCGGAGGAGCGGCGGCGATATCCGCATTGATGTAACTGACCACGGCGAGGTAGTACCGGCCGTCTCGCAGGGGCACACCCTCATTTTCAAACGAAACGGGCACAGTGATGGGTTTTAGGCCCTCCTCGCCGGTAAAAGTGTAGCCATTAAAGGCGATTTCCTGTAGTTCTTCCTGATCGGCAACCTGATTGTTGTTAACGTCCCCTTCCCATTCGTACAACAGTATGCTGAGGGTACGTTGAGCCAGGTCCTCTGCATTGCTGACCGCGAAGGATAAGGTACGAGCGTAGTAGCCCTCTCCCGCCGGCAGGTAATAGCAATTGCCAAAGGCATAATTCTTGAACCCAAAGGGCGTAATGTCTCTCGTGAAACCGCGCTCCTTGGCCAAGAGTGTATCTGAGACTTCGAACCTCCATTCCAATTGATTATCAGAGCGCCTGGCATCCGAAGGTACCGAAGACAGGCCGTAACGCCCCGAGTATTCCCCATTTGTATTTACGGCAGCTGCCGGCAAGTAGTCGGCAAATACCTGGTTTTCGAAGAGTGCATCGGGAGGAAGGCTTTCAATCAGCAGGCTGTCCTCGTAGACCGTTGCTCCTTCGGGTAAGCGTTGCGCCGAAAACTGCTGCCAAGCTTCTTCCACTGGCTCGGTGCCGATGTTCTCCACATCTGCCATCAGCGGTATGTCCGTTAGCTGGCTGGAAGGGGTGATGGCATTGGGAGCGCGGGCGAAGAAGTTGCGGTTGGTGCGCAAGTCGGCCACTGGGCGTTCTACAATGGCTACATCATCTATGGCCCAGAAGTAAAAATCCGCTGCCCAGGTAAATTTGACTTGGAACGATTCGCTGTCTTGTATCCCCGGCAGAGGCAAATAAGCGGAGCCGGAGAATGGGGGGAACAGGTCAAGGTTAGCGCTGGTTATGGGAGTTAGGAAAGGATTTACAGGGATCGGGTCGCTCCAATTTTCGCCTCCATCGGTACTGTAAGCGCAGGAGAGGCTGAAGCGCGCTCCGCTCTCTGTCTCGGGCGCAGCGGGCGCAGTATTGCCCAGCCAGGCCAGGTAGCTCAGTTGCAGCGCCACACGGGCGGGCGTTGCGCTCAAGTCAATCTCTGGGGAAATCAATTCGCACACATAAAAAGTCGGCGGCCCGGGCGTGGGCGGTGCTGTGCCGCCGGTAGAATAGAAGTCGGCATTGAAAACCATGCCGCCATCTGCGGCGGTTTCAGAATGCAAGAAGGCATAGGAGCCTATGGCTTGAGAAAGGCCTAAAGAATAGGCATTGCTCACATTGCCGCCGGGAGTCCATATCCAGTTGGAGTCTACGTCTGATCCGAGAGTGGATCGGGAAGTCCATCCGTTCGGGCTGAAGGAGAAGCTTTCGTAAAACAGGGCGTTTTCAGGTGCCGCCGGGGGGACTGTGCTGAGCAATACGTCATCCACCAGCCAGGCCTGTTCTGCATTGGCGTGCCACTCCCAGGCGATGCGTACGTCCGCAAAACCCGCCGCTGCTTCTGTAATGTCTAGGGTGACAGCATAGCTTTGTTGCGGGCTCAGCTCTCGTAGAGGTGCCCGTTGCGGTTCGTTTTCGGTCAGGCTGGGGAAAGCTTGAAAGGCAGCCGTCTCCCCATTAGCAATGATATGGAGCTGAGCGGTTTGGGCTCCCGCCTCATTTACGGTGGCAATACTGGTTTGAAACTGAAGGAAAACCTGGCTCTTGCCGCTGCAGTCTATGGCGGCAGTCTCCAGCCGGCTGCGGTGGGAGGTGGGCAAAGTGCCAGCTTCGGAAGAATGCAGCAGCGCAAAGCCATTGCCGGCGGATGGAGCGAAAAAGTCCTGCAAGGGGCCAATGGGCAGGCAATCAGCCGGTGAGCTGCAGGATGCCCAGAGCACCTCTTGCCCGGAGGCATCGGTCTTGGCCCAATCTGATGGAATACCGTCGCTGAAGTCTTCGCTCCAGAAAGTTTGGGCGCTAAGCCAGGATGGAAAAAGCAGGATGCCGGCGATAATCCGGCACAGGCAGGTGAGTACTGTTTTCTTCATGACGATAGTTGCTGGGTTGGGTGATGCAGTTGCTGCAGATGCAGCAATTCGGGAATATAGGGTTAATTTCTCGTAAATGGCAAGGCCAATCGAGTGAATGGGCCGCCCGATTTCGCAGAGCTTACCCTAGCGTTCCGGAAGCCAGCAGGGTTTCGTATTCCCGTTGCAACTGACTGCGGTCTACCGGCACAACGCCCACCTTTTCGCACACCTGCCCCCCTGCCAGATTGGCTAGCTGAGCAATGGTCTCCATATCCATGCCTAGGGACAGCCCAAGGCCAGCCAGCGCAAAGACTGTATCGCCTGCCCCGCATACATCAGCGATAGAACGGGGGTGGGTGGGCATCGTCCTACCCCCTTGCCCAGCATCATAAAAAACGCCTTTCTCTGACAAGGTGATCAGGGTGAACTGATTGTCAAGGCGGGACCGCAGGTGCTCCGAAGCCTTCGAAAGCGAAGCCAGGGTAGGTTCGATGGCAAATGGCAATTGAGCCTGCATTTCCTTCAGATTGGGCTTGAATAAGTTGATGCGTTTGTACCCCCAGAAGTTGTGGAACTTGGGGTCCACCGCAGTTGGGATGTCTCGCTTGATCGCTTCCAGGATCACCTCCCGGATTACTTGATAGGAAAGCACGCCTTTGTTGTAATCCTGAAAGAGGATAGCGTGAATTGCTTTGGCTTCCATCAAAGCTGCGACATTTCCCAGCAGGCCCGCCGCTTCTTTTTCACTTAAGTCATGCGTATCCTCCTCATCTACGCGCAGCAGGTGTTGGGCGCCGGCAATTACTCTCGACTTGACGGTAGTCTGCCGCTCTTCGGAAACCAGCAGCCCTTTGGCGGACAGTTGGTGCTTCGGCAACAACTGCTGCAGCCGGCGGCCGTTCTCGTCTGCCCCGATTACAGAACACAGGTAAGGAGTTGCCCCCAGGGCTTTCAGGTTGAGCGCCACATTAGCGGCACCGCCCAGGCGGCTCTCTCTTTGTTGCAAATGGACAACTGGCACCGGAGCTTCCGGCGATACGCGATCCACCCGCCCTTCGAGATAGCGGTCGATCATCACATCCCCCAGCACAAGGATGTTTTGTCGCTGAAATGCCTCAAACACTGACATGGCTTGGGTATTCATAGCCTAAATGTTGGTCGTAGAGCAACAAAGGTAAAAAAGTACGGCTCTTTTTCAGGCCGAAATAAATTTCAGTCCGGCAGCCTTTGCAATAGTTTTTGTAGAGACGTTGCGCTAGCGCCCCGGTTTTGAGTAATGTAGGAGCGGGCTGCGATGGCAGCCGTCTCATAGGCGGTATCATCTAGAAGTCTTTGGAAAACTTGTTCCAGCTCGTTCTGATCTTTTACGCTGAAGCCTCCGGCCTGGTCCACCAAATACCGCGCTTCTTCAAAGTTCTGGTACTTTGGCCCGAAAATGACGGGGAGGCCAAAGGCAATTGGCTCCAGGGTGTTGTGCAAGCCTGCTCCGAAGGCGCCGCCTATGTACGCCAGCCGCCCGTAGCGGTAGAGGCTGGAAAGCATGCCTATATTGTCGATCAGCAAAACCCGGTAGTCCTTAAGCTGCTCTGCTTTTTCAGCCTGGGTGTACCGAATGTGGGCCAGGGGCAATCCCTTTTCAATAGCCCGCAAATGCCGCTCCTGTATGTCGTGCGGTGCTAGAATGACTTTCCAATCTGATGGCAAACCCCGGTGCAGCAGGCCGAAGAGATGGCGCTCGTCTTCTGGCCAACTGCTGCCAATCACCAGCGTAGGCGCATGCTGCGTAAACTGTTCTACCAAGGAGTAGCGGTTGGCGGACTGGGCGATCTCCCAAACCCGGTCGATGCGGGTATCTCCCGCCACCGTATAGTGCTTAATACCGTGGCGCTGCAGCAGATCGCCCGAATCTTCATTCTGGAGCAGGAGGTGGTCAAAGCCTTCCAGAATCCGCCGGAAAGGGCGGCCGAAGGGCTGGAAAAAAACTTGCTTGGGGCGGAAAAGCCCAGAGACCAGGACCGTCGGAATTTTCCGGCGCTGTAGCTCTAGGAGGTGGTTGAACCAGAATTCGTATTTAACGAAAACCGCCAGGCAAGGTTGCCAGAGGCGGAGAAAGTCGCGTGCATTAGCCGGCGTATCCAATGGCAGGTAGGCGACGTAATCGGCTTTTGGATAATTTTTGCGCAGTTCGTATCCCGAAGGAGAGAAGAAGGTAAGCAGCACCCGGCAGTCGGAGCGCCGGGCTTTCAGCTGCTCGATAAGCGGCCTGCCCTGCTCAAACTCGCCTAGAGAAGCACAGTGAAACCAAACCAAAGGGCCCGTACCGCCTGACTGGCCCTTCCAGCGGTCCCGCCAGTTGCGGCGCCCGTCTATCCAGGCTTTAGCTTTGGCGTTGCCCACGGCTGCCAGGCCGATGCCCAGCCGAAACAGGTAAAGGCCAATGGTGTACAGTGCTAGCATTTAGTAGTAGATTTCCTCAGAAGCCGTCTTGCCCATGTAGAAAGGCAAGGTCCAGCCGATGCGGAATCCGAAGTTCAGGTCCAGGCGCTCCTGTGTGTCTTTCATCTGTGTGTCAAAATTCAATTCGCGGCGGTTCATGGTCAAGCCTTGGGTGAATTCAAAGCCGGCTATAAAGTTGATGCGGCGGTTGGAGCTCATCAGCTGGTAGCCGATAAATTCTGTAAAAGCCAAGCCGTTGGTCAGCCGGTCGTAGCCTTCTTCGTAAGCGCCGCTGACCTGCGGCACCCGGCGGACGGGGTCTTTTTGAATGCGGATTTTGTGTTGCAGCAAGCCCGCGCCCGCTGTCACCCGGATGCCAGAACGGGGGTTCTTAAAGCCCAGGCTGATCAGTTTTCCGACATGAGCGCCGGCGTAGAAGCCCCGCATGCGCAGCTGTATATCCGCGTACTGCCGGTCGTTGCCAATCAGGAAGCCTTCGTCGTTAAAAAGGCCGCTCAAGGGGTTTTCTTTGACTTCATTGCCAAAGTGATAGTTGAAAACGGTGCCAAAAATCCAGTTGCCCCGTTCCGTCATCCAATCCAGGCCTCCGCCTACGCTGAAGTGTCCGCCGAAGCGCTCTTCCAAATCAGCTCCCGGGTTATGAAACCCGTAGGTGATGTGCAGCATGAGCACATTCCCCCGGTTCAGGGCAAATTCCTCGTATTCCTGGGCAGATAAGCTTAAAGCAAACAGCAGCAAAGTGGTGGCCAGAAAGTTTCGCATAGCGCTCCTATTTCCTGCAAATGTAGTCAAATTTATACGTGCTTTTTGAAGCCTTATTGGCAATGCGTGCGTTAATTACGTAGATTTGTCCGAGAATCACCACTATGGGCGGCAGAAGAATAAATAAAAACTAAAGCCAACATGTCCAAGCAAAAAAGCATTCTTATAACCGGGGGAGCGGGTTTCATCGGTTCGCACCTGGTTCGCCTTATGGTCAACAAATACCCCGAATACCATATCGTCAACCTCGATGCACTGACCTACGCCGGTAATCTGGAAAACCTCAAAGACATTGAGGAAAAACCCAATTACACTTTCGTGAAAGCAGATATTACCGATGCGGCGGTCATCCAAGAGTTGTTTGCCGACCACGAATTCGACGGTGTCATCCATCTGGCTGCCGAATCACACGTCGACCGCTCCATTTCCAACCCCATGAGCTTTATTGAAACCAATATTGTTGGCACGGTAGTACTGCTGAACGCTGCCAAGCACAGCTGGCAGGACTTCGCCGGCAAGCGTTTCTACCATGTGTCAACCGATGAAGTCTACGGCACCTTGGGCGATACAGGCTACTTTACTGAAGAAACGCCCTACGACCCCCGCTCTCCTTATTCGGCCTCTAAAGCCAGTTCAGACCATCTCGTACGGGCCTATTACCACACCTATGGCCTGCCGGTCGTTTTGTCAAATTGCTCGAACAACTACGGGCCGTATCAGTTTCCTGAGAAACTGCTGCCGTTGATGATCAACAACATACAGCACAACAAACCACTACCTGTATACGGCGATGGCAAATACACCCGGGATTGGCTCTGGGTAGAAGATCATGCCGAAGCCATCGACCTCATTTACCACAAAGGGCAAAACGGCGAAACTTACAACATCGGCGGCAATAATGAATGGAAAAACATCGATCTGGTAGAGCAGCTCTGTGGCCTCATGGACGAATTGCTGGAGCGCGAACCGGGCACTTCCCGCCAGTTGATTACTTTCGTAAAAGACCGCCCAGGACACGACCGGCGCTACGCCATCGATGCCACCAAGCTACAACAAACCCTGGGATGGGCCCCCAGCATTCAAGCAGAGGAAGGGCTGCGCAAAACTGCGGAATGGTACCTCGCTAATAAGGAGTGGCTCGAGCGGGTCACCTCCGGCGCTTACCAAGAGTATTACGAAAAACAATATCAGGAGTAAAAAATGCGGAAGCCGAAGAAGGAATTGAAGCGGAAATCGGAAGAGCCAGTCAGTTTTTTTACGCGTATACGCCGATTTATCGTTACTACCTTTATCGGAGGGCTGGTCGTGATACTGCCGCTGACGCTATTCATTTTCTTGCTGCGGCTGGTGGTGAAATTTACGGCAAAACTGCTGGCGCCGATCCGATCCCTCATTCCTTTTTCGGAAAACATCTCTTCGGGGGTGCTCGACCTGCTATCGCTCAGCATCGTAGTCACCCTGTTCTTTTTCGTAGGCATCGTAGTCAAAACCAGTGTAGGCGGCAGGCTTTTTTCCCGTTTCGAGCAGCGCTGGCTGATGCACCTGCCGCTCTACGGGGTGCTGCGGGAAACCGTACGGCAGTTTCTAGGGCGCAAAAAAACACCCTTCTCTCAGGTCGTCTTGGTGGATGCCTTCGGCAGCGGCGTACTGATGACCGGATTTGTAACCGACGATGAGGTCGGTGGAGGGTACGTAACGGTTTTCGTGCCCACTGCGCCCAACCCTACTAATGGTTTTGTGTTCCACATCAAACGAGAAAAACTGCAGTACGTAGATACCCGCCCGGAGGATGCTATGAGTTCCATTATTGGAGTAGGGACGGGGTCCTCTTCTCTGTTTACCCTCCCGAAACAGCCTCTGAAAAAGACCGAAAGCGAATAGCATCGCCTTGGTTTCTTTCTGGCCTAAAAGCTACCTTTGCGGCATGATCGGACTACAAGTACTCTTCGAAGACAACCACTTAATCGCTGTCAACAAACCGCCGGGCATCTTGGTGCAGGCGGATGCTACCGAGGACAAACCCCTGAGCGAGTACGTCAAACAGTACATTGCCGACCGGTACGACAAGCCGGGGGCAGTATTTTTGGGCACCATACACCGGCTAGACCGGCCCGTGAGCGGGGTGGTGATTTACGCCCGGACCAGCAAAGCGCTGGCGCGGATGAACCGGCTGTTTCAGGACCGTGCCATCGAAAAAACCTACTGGGCCATCACTGAGCAGCGCCCGGACCCCCTGCAGGCCAAATTGGTGCATTATATCGACAAGGACCGGTCTCGAAACGTCGCCCACGCCCATCTTAAAAAGCGCAGCAAGTCCGGCAAAAAATCAGAGCTTGCCTACGAAATGATCGCCGAAATTGGCAACCACCACCTGCTGGAAGTGAAACCCAAGACGGGCCGCCCCCATCAAATCCGGGTACAGCTCGCCCACATAGGCTGCCCGATACGGGGCGATTTGAAGTACGGCGCGCCGATCGCCAACCCGGATGGCTCCATTCACCTGCATTGCCGCAGCTTGTCCTTCGTTCACCCCGTCCGCAAAACGCCGGTGACGATCAAAGCCAATCCGCTGGTCAAGGATGAGGTCTGGAACATGTTTGAAGGGCAGTGGATTTAAAGATCCGTCTGATCCTCTTTCCCTTTTTTCTTTTCTATGGCCTTAAGCACCTCCTGAAATTCCTCGAGGTCTTGTTCTTTGCGGTCCTCGAACAGGCGCTGTACGTTTCTTCCGCTCATGAATTCCCCGCTGCGGTGCAAGCTTCGCAAAAAGGACTCATAGCCTTTGCCGTGGTGGTAGTAGCCCAGAGGAGCGATGACATAGCTGGCCACAAACGCGCCGCACTGCTCGCACTGTACAAAGACCTTATCCGATTCTCCGGCCTTGCGCACCAGGATATTCCGCATTTGTTCAGAATCGCAAAATTGGCAATGCTGCGTATGGATGATCATCGTACAGTAGTTTTGATACAGGCCCCAATTCAAAAGAAAAGCGGAATATAGAAAATACTTGCCACCAAAGTGATCAGCAGGGCCAAGAAAGTGATCAGCAGGCCGGTGTTAAGCATGTCTTTGGCGCGCAACAGGCCAGACCCAAAGGCAATAGCGTTGGGCGGCGTGCTGACTGGCAGCGCCATGGAAGTAGAGCACATGATGGCTACCACTACTGAAAAAAGCAACTCATTACCCGGCAGGGATACCGCCACCGGAATCAGTAAGTTGGCAGTTGCCGTGTTGCTCATGAAGGTCGTCATAGCAGATGCCATGACCAGTATAATGCCGAACACTATCCAAAAGCCCTCCCCAACAGGTATAGCGGAGGCTATGCTGTCGGTCAGCCCACTTCGCTTAAGGGCTGCGCCCAGGCATAGGCCGCCCCCGAGCATGAACAGGATGTCCCAGGAAATATTGCGGAAGTCTGGGGTGTTCAACAAACCAATGCCGAAGCTTACCAGCAGGCAAAGCAGGCCTACAATGCCGGTGCTCAAACCAGTCCAGCCTCCCGTCAGCCATCCCAGTATGGTGCATCCGAAAATAACCATCACCAAGTACTGCCGCACCGTAAAGCGCTCTGTGCTGTCCTCTTCCTCGGCGATTTGGATGTCAAAATCCCCGGGCGGGTACATGCGCAGCAGCAACAGCCATAGGGCGATCAGCAGCAGGATCAGCAAGGGAAAACTCAAGCCCATCCAGTTGGCGAAGGAGAGTTCTATGCCCGCATTCGACAGGTACTCCAGCGCGATGGCGTTGGGAGGGGTGCCGATGGGCGTTCCGAGCCCGCCGATGTTGCAGGCAAAGGGTATGGATAGCGCCATGCCCCGGTCGAAGGTTGAAACGGAGGGGATGTTGACGATGACCGGCCCGATGATAGCGAACATCATAGCGGCGGTAGCCGTATTGCTCATCCACATCGAGAGCAGGGCGGAAATCAGAATCAGGCCGAACAAAACATTTGCCGGCCTGCTGCCCGTTTGACGGATCACCCAGCCGGCCATTCGTCTGGCTAGCCCGTATTTGTTAAGCAATGCGGATAGGACGAATCCGCCCATGAAGAGCAAGGTGATATCACCGAAGAAAGCTTGGTAGAACGGTGCTTTGCCAGCTGCTGCCGCATCAGCGGGCAGCTGCGGCAGCAGCCATAGCACACTCATGGCCAGTACGCCCATGCTGGTGATGTAAAGCGGGAAGGTCTCTGTCACCCAAAATAGCGCTGTGATTAGCAGCATGGCCAGCGCTACCGCTTCGGAGCGCTGCAGGCCCAGCCAACTTTCGTACAGGCCGTTTCGATAAAGGGCTAAAAACAGCCAGGCGATGGCTAATGCCGGCAGGTGCGGCCTGATTTTTTCCAGAATTATTTTCATAAGCTGCCTGTTACGGGCCCAATGATAGGACTTACTCCCAGACCGAGCAAGACTTAACGGGTATAATATATTTATCAGCAACCCGGCCCGATAAATCGGTCACAGAGCATATACCCTGCATTTGTTAGGAGAAACCTCTGAATCGTATGTATATTTGCCCGGCAATCATCATCTCCAAACAAAATAAGACGGCCTGGTAAAATCCAATTGCGATATGAAGAAGCCAATGCTATGGATGCTGGCATTGGGCCTGGGAGTTGGTGTTTCGCTCTCAGCCCAGAATTGCGGCAACTTTTCCCTTAACCTTAGCGCGGATACCACCGTCTGCGAAAGTGGGGCAGCAGTGACGCTTGCAGCCTCCGCCAGCCAGGAGCCATTTGAATGGAGCTGGTCGCCGGCCTCAGGGCTCAGCGCTGCCGATCAGCCTACCGTCAGCGCCCAGCCTAATCTTACCACAACTTATACGGTGCGGGCGCGGGCGGTGGCCGACAACCTGATTTTTAACGGGAGCTTTGCCCTAGGGCCGGTCGGGTTCACCACCGATTACAGCCCGGCCAGTGGAGGGCCAAACGGCCCTTTGCACAACGAAGGCGAGTACCTTGTCTTCGATAATCCGAATGAAACCCACGAGGATTTCCTCCCCTGCGGCGATCATACTACCGGCGATGGGAACATGATGGTAGTCAACAGCTCCGGCAACCAGGACCAGGTCTGGTGCCAGGTCGTCAGTGTGACGCCCAATACTGATTACGCCTTTGCGGCCTGGGTGGCCTCTGTTTTCCCGGACAATCCCGCCAACTTGCAATTCTCCTTCGACGGCACCCTCTTGGGGGCGGAGTTCAACGCCAGTTCAAATACTTGCGAATGGCAGCAATTCGCTCAGACCTGGAATTCAGGCGCTAGTACCGATGTGGAAATTTGCATCACCAATGTGAACGAAGAGTCCTCCGGCAACGATTTCGCCATTGACGATATCGAATTTGGCCCAATCTGTGAGGCCGAAGACAGCGCTACCGTGACGGTCACCCCACCTATTCCGAGTGTCACGCCAGACTGCAGCAGCAACACCAGCAGTATCACACTATCCTGGCCGAGCTTGCCCAACGCTACTGGCTACGAAGTAGAGGTGCTCGATGCCCCCGCCGGGAATTTTATAGCGGATACGGCTTACCTTGTGGAAGGCTTGATGCCGGATCAGGCCGTTAGTTTTGAAATCCATGCCCTTAATGGCTTTTGCCCCGGCAGTACAGTAGTGGCGGATTGTTCTACCCAGCCCTGCCCCAACTATACGCTTGAACTCACCGGCGAGTCGGCAATCTGCGAAGGGGAGGCGGCGGCGCTTGAGCTGCTCATCGATACCGAAAGCCCCGGGCCATTCACCCTTACCTATTCGGTGGAAGGCTTGCCCGCTACCGTAGGAAACTTAGCGCCCGGCTCTAACCCGCTAGAGCTAAGCCTGCCGGCAGGTACTTCCGAAATTGCGTTAACGGCTTTGACCGATGCCAGTGCTGAAAACTGCCCCATTGGTGACCTGCCAGCCACGATTTCCGTCACCGTAGAGGCGCCGCCCGAAGCAGGCACGGCAGAAGCCTATGCAGTTTGCGAAGGCACCAATGAACTCCTGCAACTAGAGGAACTGCTGGCCGGCAATGATCCCGGCGGGGAGTGGGTCCTGGTAGCTGGCAATGCTGGCAGCGCCTTCGATGCCGCAAACGCTACTCTAGCTGTGGCGCAGTTGCCCGCTGGCGACTACGGCCTTCACTACCGGGTCATTAGCGAAGCTTGCCCTTCGGATACCGCCCTGCTGGAACTACAGGTCGAAGAACGCCCCCAAGCTGATGCCGGAGCGGATGTAGAACTGGACTGTACACTGGAAGAAGCGCTCTTAGGGCAGCCCAACCCGGGATTCGGCTGGCGCTACGCCTGGGAAAGCCTGAGCGGCGGCACTCTCGAACCAGCGGACAGCCCGCAGCCGATGGTCTCAGAGGCTGGCCTATACGTCCTGGAAGTCGTGGACCCCCTCAATTCCTGCATCGCTCGGGACACGGTGGAGGTGCGTTCCCTCAAGAGTGAGCCGCAACCCCAGCTATCAGTGTTGGACAACGAATGCGGCAGCGAGGCTGCCGGGCAGATCAGCGTTGACTCGGTGGAGGGCGGGAATGCTCCTTTTGTCTACAGCCTGGATGGAGAGAGCTTCACCACCCAATCTGAATTTACCCAGTTGCCGCCTGGCAACTACGAGGTATACGTACAAGATCTGGGAGGGTGCATTGGAGTAGCCTCCGCCACGCTGGAGGAAGCTTCTAGCTTCTCCATAAGCCTGGAAGCTAGCCCGGACCGGCCGGTACGGCAGGGCGAGCGGGTATTGTTGCGAGTTGAGACAGAGGGGGTGTCCGAGGGGCAGTTGCAGGAAGTCAGGTGGCAGCCGGCGCCGGATAGCTGCCGGGATTGCCTGTCGATTGAAGTGAGGCCTCTACGGACTCAGTTGTATACCGTCCGCCTGATTGACAACAGAGGCTGCGAAGCTGCCGCCAGCATCAATATACCGGTGAAACAAGAGCGGGCGGTCTATGCGCCTACCGCCTTTTCGCCCAATGACGATGGGGTGAACGATGTGTTTTTCCTCTTTGCGGGGCCAGAATTCAAGCAGGGCAACCGCCTTTACATCGCCGACCGATGGGGCAATTTGCTGTTTGAGGCTGAAGACTTCCCCCTCGGCAAAGCGGCGGCTGGCTGGGACGGCTTCTTCCGCGGCACGCTGATGCCGCCGGGGGTGTACACCTTCTCCGCAGAACTGGAAACCGTGGACGGGCAGCCATATACCTTGAGCGGTGCCTTGCATCTCATCCGTTAGTGTTTTATCTTCACCAAGGTGTTTCTGTAAAGGGAAATCTGCCCATTCTTTAGCCGAAATAGGTGTTGGTATGCGGATCAGCCAACGAAAATGGACTCTATGAAAAAAACTGCCTACTGTATCCTGCTCTTGGTCGGTTCTGCTCTTCCTGCCTTGGCACAAAGCATTGTCGTCAATAACCCTTCCACCTGCGGCATTGGCTTCAACCTGACGGATGCTGCCTGCGACCCCAGTGTGAATGTGGTGCCTAAACCCGATGTAGTGGTGGTGAACGTGAACAACGCTCCGGGCTCGGCCCTGGGCCTCGATGTTGCTCTGCAGGAAGTACAGTTGATTCTACAGCATACCTGGACGAATGACCTGGACATCAGCCTGCGTTCTCCGGCCGGAATTGAGGTGCCGCTTTCCTTTGATAACGGAGGGGGGGATGACGACTACGGCGATGTGGATGTAGCAGGATGTGGGGCCGCTGCTCGCTTCAGCATGTCCAGTTGTTTTTCGGTCGAACAAGCCGAGCCACCCTTTACGGCTGCCATACTGCGTCCGGAAGGCAGCTTCTTCGATTTCAATGACGGCAGCACCGATCCTAATGGTTTCTGGGAGTTAGTCATCTGCGATGACGCCCAGGGAGACTTTGGCCGGCTGGAGTACGTCAATCTTGTTTTTGCCCCCGCCAGTTGCCAGGCAGTGGAGGAGGTGCAGGTCCTTTCCGTGGATACCACCAGTGTGCAGATAGGGTGGGAGCCCGATACCAGTTGCGGTACTACCCTGCTGGAGTACGGGCCGCTGGGCTTTACGCCAGGCACTGGCCAAGCTCCGGGCGATGGTACTATCGCAAACGTAAGCGGTTGCCCGCCTTTCACACTGTCCGGTCTGCAACCGGAGCTTACCTATGAATTGTACGCCCGGAAAATCTGCGGAGGCGATGTATCCGCCAACAGTTGTCCGGCGCGTTTTACTGCCGGATGCGCTCCTCCTGAGCTCAGCCTGCGGGAATCCTTCGATGATTTGGCGGCATGTGCTCCCTTTTGCGACACGGAATGCCAGTGGGAAGGCCGATGGCAAAACGCCGTTTACAACGAGTACGATTGGTTAGTGGACAGCGCCGGCACTGCTACCTTCGGGACAGGGCCCGCTGCCGATGCTAGCGGCAGCGGCAATTATCTTTACGTTGAGGCTTCCGGGCAAAATTGCCCCTCCGGCAAAACCGCTTACCTGCTTTCTGATTGTGTGCAGCTGGATAAGAGCGGGACAGATACCTGCCACTTTTCTTTTTCCTACCATATGTTCGGAGATGGCATCGGCCAATTGCGCGTGGAGGTGTCCGAAGACGGGGGCTTTACCTGGTCGGCCATTTGGCAGCGGTCCGGCAATCAAGGCGACCAATGGAAGCGGGCCTACGCCGGCCTGGGCGATTACCCGGATGGCAGTGTGCTGCGATTGCGCATCGTGGCGGAGGAAGGCAACAGCTCCCGGGGGGATTTAGCCATTGATGAACTGGTGTTCCATGGATCCCAATGGGTGCCGGGCCCTGAATATACTTATTTTGTAGACGCGGATAAGGACGGCTACGGCGACGAGCAGCAGCCCATCCGCAGTTGTTTCGATCAGGCGCCTGCTGGTTTTGCCGCTTTAGCAGGCGATTGCAATGACAACGATCCGAACATCAATCCGGGGCAAGCCGAGCTGCCTTGCAATGGTACGGATGAAAACTGCAGCGGAAACGCTGACGAAAACATCTTGCCTCCCCCGGTTGTCAGTAGCGATACCATCTGCTCCGGAGAAACAGTTGTTTTGAGCGCAAGCCCGAATTTCAATAAGCTGATTTTCTGGTACGGCTCGGCGGAGGGCGATGATCTGCTCGGTTTCGGGAATACCCTGGTACCCTCCGTGCCATTGGTCAACGACGGGCCGGTGCCAGTTGAGTATTGCTTTTACGCTGAAGAAAGCGACCTGACCTGTACCTCGGGGGAGCGGGCAGAAGCTTGTATCCTTGTGTTGCCCAGCCCCAATACTTCGGTAAGCGAGGTGCCTGAGCTTTGTCCTAGGGATACCCTGGATTTGTCCAGTATTCCTATCCAGGATGCCCACTTCACCGGGGGAGATATTTCTTACCACGATGGTTTTCCTACCTCGGATCAAAACGAATTGCCCTCTACCGTAGTACGCCCGGAGCAGGCTGAAACCTTTTACTACCGGGTAACCGCTCCATTCGGCTGCTTTGATGAAGGCCCCCTGGAACTCGGCCTAAAGCCGGGGCCCGATTTCAACCTGTTGCCTGCTGACTCTATTGCTCTCTGCGAGGAAGAAGAACAAGCGCTTAGCGTAGCGGCAAGCGGGGGGCAAATGCCCTACGAATTCCTCTGGAGTACGGGGGGCATGTCCGACAATATCACCATCAATGCCGGCACTCAGGCTGGGCAGAGCAATTTCTACCAGCTGACCGTTACGGATGCGGCAGGATGCTTCTCCGTCGATAGTTTTGAGGTACAGACGACGGTAAGCGTGGACTCAGTCCGGCGGTTCGTATCAGATGTCAGCGTCTGCGAGGGGCAGGATGGCAGCATCACATTGCTGCCTCTGGACGGGGAAGCGCCCTACGGTTTTGAATGGAAAGGCAGCAGCGGGATCAATGGCGATACTACCGGCATTACCGATACGCTGGTAATTGATGGTTTGGCGCAGGGGGTGTACCGGGTCAGCATCACCGATAGCTCGCCGGAGGGCTGCGTTCGGGTGATTCGCTCCATAATAGTAAATGGGCCGGGCGCTGCTGTGCAGGGAATCGACCTACAGCCGGTAAGCTGCGCCGGGGCTATGGACGGAAGCATCTGTCTGGATGTCTTTGGCAATGATCCGCAATTGGAATGGGACAACGGGGCTGCCACCGCATGCATAGAGGGGCAGCCGGGGGGGTATTACGCGGTAACGGTGACGGATGGTGCCTGTGTCACAGTGCTGGACAGTCTGTTCTTACCCGAATCCGACGAACTGCAGTTGGCCTTTAGCGGGCAAGCGCCCTCCTGCTCAGATGCCTCCGATGGGGCCATACAAGCCGAAGCATTTGGAGGGGCGCCTCCGTACAGTTACCTCTGGGAAAATGATATCAATTTCTCTGACCCCTTTAGCCTGTCTGCGGGTACTTATCAGCTTACCGTTACGGATAGCAAAGGTTGCACCATCGTTGATTCTTTTGAGCTCATGGCGCCGGATCCTTTGGAGTTGGATTTGGTGCGCCGGGGCCCCATTTCCTGCCAAGGAGCGTCGGATGGCAGCCTGCTGGTTGCCGGCCAGGGAGGAACGCCGCCCTATCGATACGATTGGGAAGGAGGCAGCAACACCCCGCTGTTGGTCAACCTTAGCCCGGGGCAGTACACCGTGACCGTTACGGACTTCATGGGCTGCGAAGCCAGCATGACTTATACGATGGAAGAAACTGACAGTTTAGAGCTGCAATTGCTGACAGTGGACAATCCCATTTGTGTAGGGGAAAGCGATGGCGCTATAGAGGTGGAAGGCTTGGGAGGAACACCGCCCTACAGTTACGAGTGGAATACCGGAGACAATGGCAGCACGCTCTCAGGCCTGGCGGTTGGGCTGTATGAAGTGTACCTGACCGATGCTAATGAATGCCCAGCGGACACCCTTGCCGTCGCCCTCGATGCGGTATCCGTATTAGACTTGGAAATCGACATTGATGCTCCTCCCTGTATTGGCCCCAACAACGGTAGTATCAGCCTGGAGCCGCAGGGCACTCCTCCGTTTTCTTACGATTGGGAGGCCGGCGGCAGTGGAGCTTCCTTGGATTCCGTAGGTTTTGGGAAGTACTTGGTTAGCATTACCGATGGGCAAGGGTGTATTTACGATACTGTCGTGACGGTTGAAGCTCCGCAGGTATTCAATGCGAGCATCAGCACGGTGCAGCCCGCCTGTGCAAACACCGCCGATGGCTTGATCAACCTGACGGTGGTTAATGCTACGGGCGCTCTGCCCTTTACGCCGCCCCTTTCCTACGAATGGAACGATGGGGTGGAAGGAGCCAACCGCGTAGGAGTAGGCGCCGGGGCATACGTAGTCACCGTTTCGGATGCCATAGGTTGCCAGCTGATCAGCGATACCATCCGGCTGGAAGAGCCGCCCCCGCTACAGCTGGGGCTGGAGAGCATCGGCCCGATTGCTTGCCGGGGCGACAGCACTGGTTTTATTGAGGTAGGGGTTCGAGGTGGCAGTCCGCCCTATGTGTATAATTGGGTAGGGGAGGAGGTTTTTACGCAAGATGTATTCAACATTCCCGCCGGGGATTATCGCCTTTTGGTATTGGATAATAATGATTGCCCGCTGGATACGAGCTTTGCTCTCGTTGAGCCTCCCGCCTTATCGCTTGAGATTGGAGTGGATGCCGACGATATCTGCGAAGGGGGAACAGTCGAGCGGATATTTGCTGAAGTTTCCGGCGGTGTGCCGCCCTACGATTTGCAGTGGAGCAATGGGAGTTCGGACAGCATCCTGCTGAGCCCACCTTCGGCGGATTATACACTCAGCGTTACCGATGCCAATAACTGCCAGCAAACGACACCCCCCCTTAAGGTAAAGGAGTTTAGGGAGCCCTTCCGGCTCGATACGTTTTACGCCAAACCAAACAATTGTTTCGGCGGCAGCGATGGTTGTCTGGTAGCGGAGGTCTCCGGTGGTTCCTCTAATTACGAGTACCACTTCAGCAACGGCAGCATTACGCTGACGGATACCAGCTCTCTGACGATTTGTGGGCTCGCTGCGGGCAACTACCGGGTGACGGTCACCGATTTTACCACCGGCTGTACGGCCAGCAGCTCGAATAAGATGCTTACAGCGCCGGAACCGCTGACGTTTAAGCGAGATAGTGTACAACATGTAGAATGTTTTGGCGGTGCCACCGGCGCTATTTTCACTAGTGCGGATGGAGGGAACCCGCCCTACAATTACATCTGGCGGGATAGCGATGATAATGTCATCAGTTTTGAGGAAGATCTGCAGGAAGCAGAAGCCGGGACCTACCGTGTACTGGTATACGACGACAAGGGCTGTACCGCTAATCTGACCGGCACCATACTAAGCTTGAACAGCCCGATTCGCGACACTATGTTGAACATCACGCCGGTAGCTTGCCGTGGGGATAGTTCAGGGGCAATAGAGCTGGATGTGATCGGCGGTGCCCCGCCTTATTTGTATACCTGGAGCAACGGCCAGTCCAGTTTAAGCATCGATAGCTTACCCGCTGGCATTTATGCTCTGACCGTCACGGACGGGGCGGGTTGCAGCCGTATTTTCCCATCCTATACGGTAGAACAGCCGGAGGCTGCTTTGATGTTGTTGAACGACACAGTACAACCCATTTCTTGTTATGGCACTGACAACGGCCGGCTGGAGGTGGCATTCAGCGGGGGAGCGCCTCCCTACAGTTACGAATGGAAGCGCAACGGCGACTTGCTTACCGTAATGGGCGACAGCCTAGGAGGATTACCGGCTGGTACCTATACGTTGGATGTGCGCGATGAAAATGGATGCGAGCGGCAATACTCCTGGGTTTTAGAAGAGCCCGATAGCCTTCGGGCAAGTATTGAACTATCGGAAAACCCGGCTGAGGATTCATTGCTTGCGGTAGCGGTGGTGCAAGGCGGAACGATGCCCTACTACTACCATTGGAATACGGAGGATACCACAGCGGCCATTTCGGTAGCATCAGGGGAGTACGCCCTCACTGTCACAGATGACAACAACTGCAGCACGTCGGTTATGGAAACGGTCGTTGAGGCTTCCGAGGCAGCTCCCAAGCTAACAGCTTCCCTGTATCCTAATCCCTTCCGGCAATCGCTTTGGTTAGAACTCCAACTTTTGGCGGCCAGGCCATTGGAACTGCTGATTTTTCGAGCGGATGGCCAGCTGGTAAGCCAGCAATCATTGGGGCTGCGACGGGAAGTTCGCCGGGCGATAGATTTTTCCGACCTGCCCGCGGGCTGGTATTATTTGCAGGTGCGGAGCCGCGGGCAAATATTGTTTGTCGGCGGGGCAGTTAAGCAGCTGTAACCGCTCTGTTCGGCCTCAGGAGTGGTTACAGCTGTTTGAGTTACTGTTTCAGGCCTTTGAATTTTAAGCCGAGCTCCATTTTGAAGTCCGGATCGTTGAGGTGCTCCTGCGGGATTTCGATGACAACAGTTTGCTTATCCACCCGTTCCGCGAAGTCTGATTTTGGCCGTTTGACCTTTCCGGGAAAGTGGATAGTCAGGCGGTAGGGCTGATTTCCCATCATGCCGGCCATCATTTCCAATTGTTGCCGGTCCTCCTCTTCCATACCTTCCAGGCTCTGCCCGCTGCGGCTGATTTGCAGGGTCTTTCCATCCAGCGCGAATTGCGTCTGGTTTTCCATCATTTGCTGTATGGCTTGATCCTGTTCGCCGGCACCCATGCCGGCAGATTGGTCTCGGAGGTTCATCATAGACTCAAAGAAACCGGCGCCGCTGATGAAATTTTGGATGTCATCAAACGCATTAATGGTAGTCATTTGAAACATTTGCTGTCGTTGGTCGACTTTCAAGCGCATTTTCATGTTTAGCATGGCTTGGACCATCTTGATGCCTGAATTCAATTCTTCCTGCGTTTTGCCCGATTCTTCCGGGCTGAGCTGCCGCAAGCTGTCCATCAGCATATCAATGCTGCGGTTCTCCTCTTCAAGCTCTTCCGCAATCAATGCAGATAAGTCGATGACGGTATCCGCTGATTCCGCCTGCAGTATTTCTTCCAGCATAGGCGTGAAGGGGTCCTGCTCTTCCTCCGGCTCTTCCTCCGTTTCCTGCTGAATGCCCATCAACAGGAAAGGATAGATAGCGCTTAGGTCCATGGTAGACTCAAAGCGCCCGCTACCGTCAGCTTCGATCCAAAGTTCTTCTTCTCCGGTTGTGCAGCTGCTGAGCCAGATCAACAGCAAGCCAAGTCCCAGAATTCTGGTGTAATTCATCATGATTTTGGTTTTTTCTAAAGTAAATATACACAAAGGCGGCGTTGAATGGGCAAAAGCAGGCGCCAAGCTTTGCAAAATCCTACAGATAGTGGAGTAGCTTTACCTATAGATAACAGAGCTTTCCTTTTGAAGCTGGGCAGGAACTGCTTACTTTGTAACGCTAAACAAGAGCATATGGAACAATCAACCTCCTTTCAATTGGCCCCCGAAAAGCAGGGCAAATCATTTCGAGATCTGGAGTACTTGCTTCGGTTGCTTAAAGAGAGCCTAGCGGAAAATGGCGAGGCGGAGATGGCCGCTCAAGTCCCTTGGGTAAATACCTCAGAGGAAAAGCAGGCTACTCTGGCGCCCAGCCATTTGCAGTTGTACTCCTTGGTATTCCAGCTGATGAACATGGTAGAAATCAACGCAGCGGTGCAGCAACGGCGGCAGCAGGAAGATCAGGCACTGGACGCGGTGCCGGGGCTTTGGGGCCAAAACTTACGCAAATTGAAAGAGACCGGAGTCGCTCCCGAAGAGGTTCTAAGGGGCCTTAAGGAAATTCATGTAGAGCCCGTGCTGACGGCTCACCCTACGGAAGCCAAGCGTACCACAGTACTCGAGCACTACCGGGAATTGTATTTGCTCTTGGTGCGCCGGGAGAATCAAATGTACAACCGGCCCGAGCAGGAACAACTTCGGCGGGAAGTGAAGCAATGTCTGTACCGGCTCTGGAAGACTGGGGAAATCTATCTGGAAAAGCCGGATGTGCCTTCGGAGCTGCGAAATATTCTTCACTATCTGCTGGAAGTTTTTCCAGAACTCGTTGGCTTGGTTGACCACCGTCTGGAGCAAGCCGCCGAAGCCTACGGGCTGGAGCCGGGGCTCATTGCCCGCCGCCACGCCTATCCACGCATCAGTTTTGGTGATTGGGTAGGAGGGGATCGGGATGGGCACCCCTTGGTAACTGCGGAGGTTACCCAGCAGACTTTGCTGAAGCTGCGGCTCAATGCTTTCGTGGCTATCCGTCGCAAATTGGCCAGGCTGGTGCAGCACCTAAGCTTTGCTTGCCCGTTGGCTGAGCTGCTGCCGGAAGCCAGTAAGCGGGTACACCAAATGGTTGAGGAGCTGGGCGAAGAGCACGGCCTGACGGCACTGCATCGGAACGAGGGCGAAGCATTCCGGCAGTTTGCTAACTTGATGCTTGCTAAGCTGCCTGTAGATACGCAGCGGGGCCATGCCGTACAGCTTTCCGAACGGGCGGGCTGCTATGTACACAGCCAGCAATTGGTGGACGACTTGGCGCTGCTGCAGCGCGCCCTGATCCACTCTGGCGCTGAGACAGTAGCCTACGAGGAGGTGGTGGAAGTGCGCCGGGTGGTAGAAACCTTCGGATTTCACCTGGCGGCACTCGATATCCGGCAGAACAGCAGCTTCCATGATAAAGCGGTGGGGCAACTGTTGGAGGCCGCTATGTTTGGAGAGGCGGATTTTGAGAACTGGCCAGAGGAAAAGCGTTTGGAGTTTCTCAATCAGGAGTTGCAGACCGCCCGGCCCTTTACGCACCCCAGGGTCGGCTTAAAAGCCAATGCACAAGCGGTGCTCGAGTGTTATCGTACCGTGGAGCGCCATACGGAAGCCTATGGCCTAAACTGTATCGGAGCTTTCATTGTGAGCATGACGCGCTCGTTATCTGATTTGTTGGTGGTCTACCTGCTGGCGCGGGAAGCGGGATTGACGGAGATGACGCCGGAGGGGATGGTATGCAAGGTGCCGGTGGTGCCCCTGCTGGAGACTGTAGACGATCTGGAACGCGGCCCCGATATCCTGCGGGCTTTTCTGACGCACCCTTTTACCCAGCGCTCCATGGCTTATCTAGCCAAGCAGCACGCTTGGGAGCAGCCTCAACAGCAGGTGATGGTTGGCTACAGCGACAGCAACAAAGACGGAGGCATCATGGCCAGTCAGTGGCAGCTGTTCAAAGCGCAGCACCGCCTTTCGGAGGTGGGCAGAGCAGAAGGCGTACGTATTATTTTCTTCCACGGCAAAGGCGGTTCCATCAGCCGGGGCTCCGGGCCGACTGCTGATTTTCTGCGCGCTCTTCCCCCGGGCTCCTTGAATGGCCGTATCCGGCTTACCGAACAGGGCGAAACCATCGCCCAGAAGTACGCCTATCGGCTGAACGCGGCATATAACTTGGAGCTTTTGCTGGCCAATACCCTTACGAAGACCTTGCTGGACCAGCGAAATGGCCACGGCCCTCATCCACAAGCCGATACCTTGGAGTTTTTAGCGGAAGCCAGCCGGCAGCATTATGTAGAATTGATTCATACAGACGGCTTCATTGCTTTTTTCCGTCAGGCTACTCCAATTGATGCGATAGAAACCAGCAAGATCGGCTCCCGCCCGGCTAAGCGCACTGGTGCCAGCACCCTGTCCGACCTCCGGGCTATCCCATGGGTGTTTTCCTGGAGCCAATCGCGTTTTCATATGACGAGTTGGTACGGTTTAGGCACAGCACTCAAACGGCTGAAGGACGAACGCCCGGAAGCATACGAAACCTTCCGTTCGGCTATCAGCCAGGATGATTTTATACGTTATGTGATACAAAATGTGGATGCCGGCGTAGCCAGAGCAGATGAGGACATCATGCAGGCATACGCTTCGCTGGTGGAAGAGGAAGAGGTGCGCAGCCGTTTCTTTAACCTCTTCCTCTCTGAATTGAGGTTGGTCCGGGAGCACTTAGACCAGTTGTTGGGCCGCTCCTTTGCTGATCGGCGGCCCCGGGAGTACCACTCTGGCCAGCTTCGGGCGGAATTGCTGCGCCGCTTGCACAGCCGGCAGATTGAGCTGCTGCGGCGCTGGCGCGAGGAGCGCAAAGCCGAATCCGAAAAAGCCCCCGCCATACAGGTAGAGTTGATGCTGACAATCAACGCCATCGCTGGCGCAATGGGCAGCACAGGATGAAAAGCACTTAGTGCAACGCTGGCAAATTGTCATCCCGGAGGAAGGGTATGACGAGTCCGACTACGATTATGATTACAAACAATATTGGGCAGCGATTGGAGTTGGCGGTGGTGCTGGGGGAAAAGTCCTACAACCGTTATGTCTTCCAAAGTGTGCCGGCGAGGTTCAGCGAGTCGATGCCCGCTTCCTGGCTTGTGAAGCAGAGCAGCCTTCGCAGGTGGAAGAGGAGTTGCCCTTAGACGGCCTCCCCGCTTTGCCAGAAACGGAAGAGGAAAGCATTGATGATGCAGCGCCAGAGGAGGGCAGCCGATTGCTGCAGCTGAAAAACTATAAGGCTTTCCCCGTGCCCAGCTACGGAGACGTGCAGGTGCAGTTTGAGGCGGAGGCGAAACCGACTACTGTGCAACTAATTGATGCTACTGGCAAAGTCATCTACACGGAGCAGCTCAACAACTTCGACGGCGAGTACAATAAAGAACTCAATCTGCGGGAGGCGGCCTCCGGCAACATCATCCTCAGCATCCGTCAGGGAGACAAGACGGTGGCTAAGACGCTGCTGCTGTTGAATCGCGCTTGAAGGCTGTAGCCCAATTGTGAAGGCCCCGAATTCCTTTTTGGTTGGAATTTGGGTCCTTCTCTACGCCTTATTTAGCTTTAATCTGCCGAAGCGCTAGCTCTGATTCTTCTACGGGCAGTTGGCAGATTTTGTCTTGGCAAACATAAACAAAAGTTGCGCCCGCTTTCAGCTTCCCTTTCAGCAAGTCTAAATTACTTTCCCGCTCTGTGCCAAGCAATTGCACGTTGGGGAGGTAGTGGCGCTGCAGCTCTGCGCGCTTGCGGCCGCAGGCCGGGCCTACGACGGCTACTTCGTAGTAAGGGTACAGGAAGTGAGCGTAGAGGCGGAACCAATTGGAGTAATAGGTGGGATTGCTGTTGTCCTTAAGTTCCGGCAATATCGCTTGCAGCATGTTTTCTGAACGCTGCAGATAGCTTGTGTCATAAAGGTAGGTTCCGAGGCGGAGCAGGTTATGGGCCATGCTGGAATTTCCAGAGGGCAAGACATTGTCTTCTACTTTAATCTGCCGGGCGATCAGTGGGTCATCGGAAGCTGAGGTGTAGTAGAACATAGGGCTTTTTTCGGCTCCGAATTGATCAATGGCGTATTCGGCAAGTGCTTTGGCCTCTTCCAGCCATTCTTCATCGAAGGTGATGGCGTAGAGGTCCAGGAAGGCCCTAATAGTAAAGGCGTAATCATCCAGGAAGCCATCGATGTAGGCTTTGCCGTCCTTATAGCTGCGCATCAGTTTGCTTTGGCCATCGGCCGTTTGTTGCATTAATTCAGTACGCAGCAGGTGGCCTGCTTTGAGAGCCGCGGCTTTGTAGCCGGGTTCGCTGAATGCCTGGTAGGCATCGGCGTAGCCGCTTATCATCAAGGCATTCCAGCTGCTTAGCTGCTTATCGTCTAGTCCGGGGCGCGGGCGTTCGGAGCGGGCCTGGAACAAGGATTGCCGGCTTTTTTGCAGCATGCGGTTTAGCTCATCCGGTGTTAGCTTGTACTTTTCCAGAATTTCCTGAGTATTTTTTTGCCTGTACAAAATGTTAGATGCCTCCCAGTTGCCCTGCGGCTCAATACCATAATAAGCCTTAAAGACAGCAGCTTGCTGTTCGTCGCCGATCAGGGAGTCTACTTCGGTGCTACGCCATAAGTAGAATTGGCCTTCTTCCCCTTCGCTGTCGGCATCAAGGCTGGAATAGAACCCTCCCTCAGGGCTTGTCATTTCCCGTTTGATGAATTCCAGGCTTTGCTCGACGACTCGCTGGTACTGCTTTTTGCCCGTTGCTTTGTAGGCATGGCTGTACAGGCTGACGATCTGGGCGTTGTCGTACAGCATCTTTTCGAAGTGCGGGACATGCCAGTCGGCATCGGTGGAATAGCGGGCGAAGCCGCCGCCGAGGTGGTCGTAGATGCCGCCGTTGGCCATAGCGTTCAGCGTTGTGGCCACAATATCCAATGAGGTGCTGTCCGAATTGTGGTAGAATGATTGCAGCAGCAATTCCTGTACAACGGGCAGAGGAAATTTGGGGGCTCCCTTCATTCCGCCCCTCCGGCGGTCGGCTTGCTGATGTATCGCGGAGATATTAGCATTTAGAATGGTTTCGGAGCGTTCTACAGCATGGTCGGGTGGGGC
This sequence comes from uncultured Phaeodactylibacter sp., assembly GCA_964397205.1. Taxonomy (GTDB): domain Bacteria; phylum Bacteroidota; class Bacteroidia; order Chitinophagales; family Saprospiraceae; genus Phaeodactylibacter. The sequence goes on from CAYNIT010000008.1 coordinate 35,664, forward strand.
AGGGGCCTCCATGGCTTTGATGCCATCGGCCAGGAGCGCGCCGTATTCTTCCAGCTTTTCGCGTTCGTCCTCGTAGAGTTCGTCAAAGTAGCGGAGTATTTCCAGCCATTGTTTTTTGGGGAAGTAAGTACCGGCCCAAACGGGTTGGCCATTGGGGAGTGCGAAGGCGTTCAGCGGCCATCCGCAACTGCCTTCTCCAGCCAACTGGCAGGCCGTCATGTAGATGTTGTCTACGTCTGGCCTCTCTTCTCGGTCCACTTTTACGGCTACAAAATTTTCATTCATGATGCGGGCAACGGTGGTGTCTTCAAAGGACTCATGTTCCATAACGTGGCACCAGTGGCAAGCAGCATAACCAATGCTGATGAGAAGGAGTTTGTCTTCTTTTTGTGCTTTTTGGAGTGCCTCCTTTCCCCAAGGGTGCCAATTGACAGGATTGTGGGCGTGTTGCTGCAGATAAGGGCTCGCTTCATCAGCTAGCGCATTGGTATAGGCATGTTGCGGAGAGCCGCCTGGTTGGCAGCTCAGTGTTATTAGCATGGGCAGCAAAGCCAGGAAATATCGCATAAGTTGCTTTTTTGTTTTATGGCCAGACGGGCGAAAAGGGGAAATTACGTATTTTATCGCCAAGGAATTGGGCGCAGCCGCCCAATTTATTGCCAGTCGCTTTTTTATTTTCTAATGGAAAGGCCTTCCGGTGCCCTGCTGCTCTTGAATGGGCTTTTTGTAAGGCGGGGCCTTTGAAGATTACAGGTTGATTAACAATGCTTTAACTGAGGGTTGCTTGATATGCCTTTTCCATAATTGTTCTTTTTTGCAAAAAAATCAGAGAAAACTTGGATTTTTAAAATGTTAAGCATACCTTTGAACCATAACAGAGATGCGACAGGGAGATACATCTTTTCCTGTCTATTCTGTTGTTTAATAATGTTTTACCTCCCCCCACCTTATAACAAAACTAGACGAAGCAAACTTCGTCATTTATTTTAGTTTTAGTCCCCTTCGGTACTGTTTTGCCTTAATTGTTAGACAATATGCACGTTATGGTAGTCCTTGCAGGGTTAACGCCCTGAAAGGGGGAATTGTGTAAGTAGCCACAAGATACATTTAGCTTTACTTCAGCTTCCGCTGAGTTTGCTGTAATGGTGTATTGCTACAATTAAAATTGTGCCCCAGAGAATGGAAAACAGTAGTTTAGGCTTTGCATTTAGATGCATGCAAAGAGTTAGCCAGTAGCTATGCTAGAACCCAGCTTGATTCAGGCAAGTTGCCTTTAGCTTTCCACCTCCGTTCCTCTAGCTATCTAGCTAGTGGGGATCAGTTCTTACCACTTTCCCTTTTCATTTTCGGCGATAACCATATTGTTAATGACTGGATACGTAACCGAAGAGTTATTATCCGTCAGTATGTCAAGCAGTTTCTGCGCTCTAACCATAATTTACCCCCCGTTAAGTTGTTTTCTATTACAAGTTTTAAAATCAGGGCAGATTCCGAAGCCTACTAAAAAAGCTGCTGGTATATGACCTGGAAAAAGTTGGCTCTTTTACCTCAGACAAGAGTCAATCATAGAAAGGCAAACTGTCTTTCAGTTAAAGCTCTGAGGACAAACACGGTCAGATGAACTAACTCGCTCCGCCCTTTGTGGTGGAGAAGACACTACAATGCAGTGGTTGAAATCAAATTGCTGATTGCCATGATGTTGAGTAGTTCTTGAGTTTAAATGAACATGCACTATGAATGCCACGAAAGCTAGCCGGAGCCAACTAGTGCTCCGAGAGTCTCGCTGGTTTGCCTTGTACACTAGGTACAAGCGAGAAAAGCTGGTACACCAGCGACTAAAAGAAAAGGGGGTAAATGTTTATTTGCCGCTCCAGAAGCTTACCCGCAGATATGGCAAGCGGGTACGCCATGTGGAGCTCCCTCTGATCAGCTGCTACGTATTTACCAAGATCACACTAAAGGAGTATGTCAGCGTACTTCAAACGGAGGACGTAGTAGACTTCGTCAAGTTTTCCAATGATATGATTGCTATTCCAGAAAAGGAAATCGACCTTTTGCAGCGTATTGTAGAAGGCGGTTTTGAAGTGGCGGTAGAGTCTTCTTCTTATCAGGTTGGTGACCGTGTAGAAATAGTTGGAGGGCACCTCACTGGGACAAAGGGTATTCTGGTAGAACGGAAAGACAAGAAAAACTTCCTTGTCGAACTAGACGAAATCGGCTACTCTCTGCGCATGAGTGTTGCTCCCAACCTGCTCAGAAGGGTAGGGCGTGGAGGAGCAGCTGCTACGGGATAGTATCGGAAGCATGCAGCCTCCCCCGCTGCAAATATTGTAATCATTACAGGTGACGTTAGTGGGTCAATTGCGATGAGTCTCGGGGACTCTTCGGAAGCGGAGCTTTGTCTGTTGCTCACTAACATTATATCGATTGTCAATCGCCTCGGGCGATATTGATTCATACTTTAAAAGGTTTCAGCCACCGGGTAAATTCTTGGGATTTATCGGGGGCGGAGCCCGTCTACTACTGAACCATCCGTTAGATGGTTGCCGCTCGTTTGCACTTTGTGAAAAATGGGTTAAGAGCGGCAGTTTGTTGGCTTTCTTTCAAAGCCGTATTAAGACAGTTTCATGTTTGTGCGAAAATCTTCCGGGATTTTTCGGAGGCGGAGCCGTAGACAAAGCGAAAGTATTATTACTGCTGCCTCTTCAGCTTTCGGGCTACACGCTCTGCCTTTTTTCAATTCATCAATTTCTAGTATTTAGTGAATCTTGAGGATGCTGCGATTGCATCCCATAAAACCAATATTTAGGATGAAAAACTTTGTACTCATCGGAGCAGCTGGTTATGTGGCTCCGCGCCACATGCGCGCCATTCAGCAGACTGGGAATTCACTCCTCGCGGCTCTAGACCCTAGCGACTCAGTGGGGGTAATCGACAGTTATTTTCCGGAGGCTGACTTTTTTACGGAATTCGAGCGCTTCGACCGCCATGTCAGCAAGTTGATACGGGACGGGGTATCTATCGACTATGTAACCATTTGCTCGCCCAACTACCTGCACGATTCCCACATCCGTTTCGGCCTAAGGATTGGCGCCAACGTAATTTGCGAGAAGCCTCTGGTGCTCAACCCCTGGAACTTAAATGGCCTGCGCAATATAGAAAACGAAACGGGGCGAAAAATCAATACGATACTTCAGCTGCGCCTCCATCCGGTACTGCAAGAGCTTTACCAAAAGGTTCAGAATGGCGACCCGGATAAGATATACGACATTGACCTGACCTACATTACTTCCCGCGGCAACTGGTACTACACGAGCTGGAAAGGGGATGGCGAAAAGTCCGGGGGCATTGCTACCAACATAGGCATTCACTTTTTCGACATGCTCTACTGGATATTCGGGGATGTGAAAGAGAACACGGTGCACGTACACACCCACGACCGCGCCGCCGGATATATGGAGTTCGAAAAGGCTCGTGTCCGTTGGTTCCTGAGTATTGACTACAATACCATTCCAGATGCTACAAAGTTGACCGGGGCTCGCACCTTCCGCTGCATGGAAGTGGACGGAGAGGAGATGGAATTCAGCAATGGGTTCACGGACCTCCACACGCTTAGTTATGAGTCCGTTTTAGAAGACAAAGGATACGGTATTGCCGATACTGCACCGGCGGTGCAGATCGCATACGACATCCGCAACGCACAACCTTTGGGCTTACAAGGCAACTACCACCCACTGGCGGCCCTTCCGCTCAGCGCCCATCCGTTCGACCGGGAGAAGCTGCAGGAGTACGATGCCCTCATGCAAAAGTGAATTCTGAGCTTGATGTGAAGGGGCTACTTTGGGAGAGGATTAGCTCCTTCCTTCAAGCGCTTTATATTAGAGTTTATTAAAACTGGCTCTGAGAGCAGCTCAACGCGTACGCGCGTACAAAATTAGGTTGAATAAACTCTATTACTACAATTTTATCCAGATGCCAAAAAACTACATACCTGCGTTCTTACTGCTCCTATTGCTCTTTTCAAGCTGTGGCAGCGTCAAACATGCCGATATGCTTATGCTTGATAATATAGAGGAGAAAATACTTGAAGTCGACAATCTCCCTTTGCTTTCCATACAGCCCGATGATATCCTGTCTATACAGGTAGCCAGCCGCAACCCAGAAACGGTGGTGGCTTTCTACCAGGGGCAAAATGCTTCGGGAGTCTCCGGGGCTGCAGCTGCAGGGGTAGGAGCTCTCGCGGTGCGGGATGGTTACCTCGTAGATGAAAAAGGGAAGATCTACTTGCCTTTCCTCGGCGAAGTCAAAGCTGCCGGGAAAACCATTTCTCAGCTTCGGACAGAAATCACAAAGCAGCTCAAGGATTACATCCCGGATGCCTCGGTGCAAGTCCGTTTCCTCAACTTTCGGGTAACCATACTCGGTGAAGTCAGAGCGCCTAATACTTACATAATACCGAATGAACGGCTGACCATACTGGAAGCCATCGGTATGGCGGGGGATTTCACCTCCTACGCGCGCCGCAATTCCGTCCTGGTTATCCGCCAACGCTCAGACAAGCGCGAGTTCGGCCGGGTCAATACCCAGGATACCGCCCTGTTCCGTTCCCCGTACTTCTACCTTAGCCCTAATGATATCGTGTACGTGGAACCGCTCAAGGCCAAACAATATGCTACGCAGGGCGACTTTTTGTCGCGTTATTCTCCTTTGTTATTCCCCTTGGTAAGTTTGCTCACCTTCTTCCTGGGCAGGGCTTTGTAAGGACTCAATCAGGCTCAAAATGCCTGGTTGTTGACTACCGCAGCAACTATTAGGCGAGTTCGAGGAGGAATTTTCCATTTAAATCATCAGTCCCCATGAAAGAGGAGTTATTTGACATTAATAAACTGCTGAGCAGAGCACTCAAGTTCTGGTACTTGTTTCCTTTGTTCATGCTGGTCAGCGGGGTGCTGGCGTTCTTCTACTTGAAAACGGAGGAGCCGGTATACCGTACCTCTGCACTGCTGCTGATTAAGGACAATGAGAACTCCAATCAGCTGGATGAGGAAGCTATTTTCGCGGATTTAGGCCTCGGCCGCACCAACCGAAACCTGGAGAATGAAATCATGGCCCTCAAGTCAACGCCGCTGATGTATGAAGTAGCTGAAAAACTGCAGCTGCAGTACCGGTACAGCCGCAGTGACCGGTTCCGGGATTATAACTTGTACAAGAAATCTCCAGTCAAGGTCCTGAACTGGGAGCCCAAACGGAAAAGCCAGTACCTGAATGCGGTGCTGCAAGCCAAAGGCAACGGCAAGTATGAGCTGACGATCAATGAGCAGGTATTCAAGAGCGAATTCGGCAAAGAATTGGAGCTGCCCTATGGCAAATTAACGATCACCAGCAATCACGGTGTCGAAGTAAATTCGCCCATTAACATACAGATCATGCCGCTGCAAGCAGCAGCAAAAATGTTGTCTTGGAGCGTGGAAGTCGCAAAAGTTGGCGAAAGCTCTATCCTGGAGCTGAGTATTGAAGATGTCGCCCCGGAACGCGCCCGGGATGTACTGCGGGAACTCATCAAAGCCTACAACAAAAATTCTGTAGAGGAAAAGAACCAGGTTTTCAAAAACACCATCAAGCTGATCAACGAGCGCATCGATATGCTGGCCAATGAGCTGTCGCGCGCGGAATCCAGGGTAGAAAACTACAAGCAACGCTACAGCGTGATGGAGCTGAGCGCCGAGGGCAATATGATTATGGATGAGATGAGCGCCTACAGCGAAAAGATTTCCGAAACCGAGGTGCAGCTGCAAATTTTGAATTCCATCGAAAAATTTCTCCTGGAAAATCAAAACCGATTCGAGTTTGTCCCAACCAACGCCGGCATCAGCAACCTCACACTCGTCCGGCAGCTGGACAACTTCAACGAGCTGCTGGCTCAGCGCAGCAAGCAGCGCAGTGACTTCGGTCCTTCCCACCCAGAACTAAAACTCACGGAGCGGCAGATACAGAACCTGCGCCAGACGATTATCGAAAACATCCAATCCATCAAGAACGACTTCCAGATCACGCTGAACGCTAACCGCAGAGTACTGGAGGGCGCTAAGGAGCGCATGCAAAGCTTGCCGCAGCGCGAGCGGGAGCTGCTGGAAATGGAACGTAAAAAGAACCTCAAAGAAAACCTGTATTTATACCTGCTTCAAAAGAGGGAAGAATCTGCTATTTCGATGGCAGTAACCGTGCCGAGCGGCAAACTCATAGAACCGGCCGAGCTGCCGAACACCCCGGTCAGCCCCAACAGCAAAATCATCTGGCTGTCGGCTATCTTTCTGGGCTTGGCTTTGCCTTCAGGCTTCGTTTTCCTCACCGAATTTTTAAACAAAAAGGTACAGTACGAAGACGACATCAGCAATTACACTTCGGTGCCTGTATTGGGGGCCATAGGCACCAAGCGTACCAAAGACCATCTGGTGATCAAAGAAAGCAGCCGCACGCCTATTGCCGAGATGTTCCGGCTGTTGCGGACCAATTTTTCTTGCATAGCGCCTGGCCTTGACCACAAGGTCGTTTTGTTCACCTCTAGTATATCCGGTGAGGGTAAATCATTCCTGACCCTCAATTTCGGAATGACCCAGGCTATGACGGATAAGAAGGTGGTGATTCTGGAACTGGACCTGCGCCGGCCCAAGCAAGAGATATACAGCCGCCTGGAAAATTCAAAAGTCGGGGTAGTAGATTACCTCATTGACCATTCCATGCTGCCAAAGCAGATTATCCGCAACAGTGGTTTACACCCTAAACTAGACCTGATAAGCAGCGGCCTTACACCCCCTAACCCCAGCGAGTTGATCCTCTCTGACCGGCTCCGGGAATTGATTGAGCAGCTGCGCGAACATTACGACCTGATTCTGATAGACGCTCCTCCGGTAGGGATGGTGGCCGATGCCCTGCAATTGAAAGACCTGGCTCAGATCAGCTTGTATGTCGTCCGAATAGGGGTGACCCGCAAAGACCACTTCCACATCATTGAGGACATCGCGCAGAAAGACAAACTGCCGCGCCCCTTCATACTGCTGAACGCTGTGCCCATGAAGGGAACTGGTTTCAGCCGCCGCTATGGCTACGGCTACGATTACGGCTACGGTTATGGCAAAAACGGATACTACGAGAAGGAAAAGCCGAGTTTGCTCGCCCGGCTAAATTCGAGCTTGTTCTCAAAAATACTGCCCTGATCGCAAGGACAGCATTCATAGCAATTTTTTCCTGCACATAAAATACCTACACACAATCATCATGAAAACAATCATTCTATGCGGCGGCATGGGAACCCGGCTCCGGGAAGAGACGGAATACAAGCCAAAGCCGATGGTAGAAATTGGGGGAAAGCCCATTTTATGGCACATCATGAAGCATTATTCCCACTATGGGTTCAATGAGTTCATCCTGGCGCTCGGGTACAAAGGGGATGCCATCCGGGATTACTTCCTCAATTACTACAAGTACAACCGGGACTTCAGCGTGGACCTTTCCAACGGCAATGTCGAATTGCATGGCA
>CAYNIT010000009.1:0-42474 GCA_964397205.1 uncultured Phaeodactylibacter sp.
CGCTTCGACGGCCATGAGTTTTTACACTACCAACTACAGGAAGAGGCTACTCACCTACCCCATGAAGCTTTTTACGACATGGCGCTGTCCAGCAAGCAGGAGCTATGGCTGGGCAGCCCGAATTACATCACGCGCTTTGCTCCCCGCAGTGGCGATTACCAAGATATCAAAATCAAAGAGGGCGAAGTTGTACGCCGGCAAGCCCGGGTGCCGTACGACCTGACGTTCAGCCCCGATGGCTCGCTCTGGACAGCCGCCTACGACGAGCAATCGGCGCAGACGCAACTGCTGCGGGTGTCTCCCAGCGGCGAGCTTCGCACCCTATCCACCCTCAAAGGGCAGTACACTGGCCGCCCTATGGAGACGATGGGCCCGCATCTGTACGTGGGAGCGCAAAGCAATCAAGTTTGGAAAATGGGCCAAGACGGCCAGCTGCGGCAGCGCTACCGCTTGCCTACCCGGCCGGAAGCCCGCGTTGCTGACATGGCCAAGCTGGGAAACACCCTGTATCTGCTCTGCGTAGACGGGGCGCTTTTCACCTTTCAGGAAAAGCGTGGGAACTTCCAACAACATCCCGCAAGCCTGCAAACTGAAATGGCGGACGCGCTGATGGTAGAGCCCGACGGCAGCCTTTGGATTGGGGGCCGAGGCTTGCTGCTGCACTACAATGCCGAAAACGGAGCGCTGCGCAACTACGGCCCGCAGGTGCGGGAAATCACCAAAAACGTCTGTACCTACCGGCATATCTTCCGCGACCGCTCCGGCGTAGTCTGGGCTGCTTCTGACTTCGGGGCCGTCAAAATCGTGCCTTCCGATCAGCTGTTCGATCACTACCTGGAGGGCGGCAGCGAATACTGCAGCAACGTCTACTGCAGCACCCGCGGCATCACGGAAGATGAAAAGGGCCGGATTTATATTTCTTACTACAATTCTATTCACCAGCTCGAGCCCGGCACCAATACCCTGCGCCCGCTTTTTCCCTACCAAAACTACTTCAACTACCCTTTTGGCCTGACCTACTTCCAGGGCGCGCTGTGGACGGGCAACGGAAAGCGCATCGACCTGAACACCCTCCGCGTTACTGACCTCCTGCCCCACTTGCCGGAGAAAGACCTGGGGCACGTCATCCCCGACCGGGACAGCCTCCTCTGGATTGGCTACCTCAATACGCTGTATCAATACGACCCGCAAACGGAGTCGCTATGGCCCTTCGAGGATGCGCAAGGCCGCTGGGACAGCCTCGACGGCAAGATCAGCTATCTGCATCAGGGCAGGACCGAAGGCTGGATTTGGGTGGGCACTCTGGACAACGGGCTGGTCAAAATACAAAAGGACAGCGGCCGCATCGCGCACTACCATAGCGGTAAAGACAGCCCGCTGCCCTTTGCCCACAATCAAGTGAATGCCATCATGGAGGACAGGCAGCAGCGCCTTTGGGTGGGCACCGGAGCGGGGTTGCACTGCCTCGACCTGCGTACCGACAGCCTGCGCATTTACACGGCTGAAGAGGGCTTGCCCAATGACTTTATCAATGGCATTTTGCCGGAAGGCGACTCCTGCCTTTGGATCAGCACGGATAATGGCCTGAGCCGCTTCAGCCTGCGCAGTGGGCGTTTCAACAATTTTTTTGTGGAAGACGGCATCAGCGCCAACGAATTCAACCGCATTTCTTTCTACCGCTCCCGAGCGGGCCGTTTGTACTTCGGCGGGCTGAATGGGGTCAATGCCTTCTTCCCTGGGCCGGAGTTGCTGAACCAGAAAGCAGAAGAACAAGCAGCTGCCCTGTTGCTGACCCAATTCAGCAAGTACGATGGCGCGGCGGACACCCTGATCACCCGGCAGCAGGGCATTTCCGCCGAATCGACGGTGCGGCTCTCGCCCTGGGACCGCATCTTCTCCTTCCGCTTTGCCCTGGCGGACTACCGCCGCCCGCTCGACCACCTGTACAGCTACAAGCTGGAGGGCTACGATGAGGAATGGTCGGAGCCCAGTGCTGCCCAGCTCGCACGCTTCAACAATATCCCGGCGGGGGAGTACACCTTTCGGGTAAGGGCGAAATCAGGCGCCAATACCCCGCAGTGGAACCGTCGGGAGCTGGCAGTACCCATCGTCATACAGGAAGCTTTTTACGATACCTGGTGGTTTTGGCTGCTCTGCACACTATTGCTGATTGGCCTGGTGTTCGGCATTATGCGGTACCGCATATACCTGGCGCGCAAACGGGAGGCAGCGTTGCAGGCGCTGGTACAGGAACGCACCAAGGCCCTGGAAGAGGAAAAGCACAAATCGGAAGAGCTGTTGCTGAACATCCTGCCCGCCGAAACGGCCGAGGAACTCAAGCTCTACGGAGCAGCCAAAGCCAAGCGGCACGAACTGGTGACGGTAATGTTTTCTGACTTCAAAGGCTTCAGCCGCATTTCCGAGCAGATGGAGCCAGAAGACTTGGTAGCGGAAATTGACCACTGCTTCCGCGCCTTCGATGAGATCATGGAAAAGTACGGTTTGGAAAAAATAAAAACGGTAGGAGATGCCTACCTCTGCGTGGGCGGCATGCGCGACGATGAGGGCAACGAGGCGGTACGCGTTACGCTGGCGGCCATGGAAATCCAGCAATTTATGTCGGGCCTGCGCCTGCAGCGCAAAACCGAGGGCAAACCTTGTTTCGAGGCGCGTATCGGCATCCACACTGGCCCGGTGGTGGCAGGTATTGTAGGCATCAAGAAATTCGCCTACGACATCTGGGGGGATACCGTCAACCTCGCAGCTCGTATGGAAACAAGCGGGGAAGCTGGCAAAATCAACGTTTCCGCTGCTACGCACGATCTCATCGAGCCGCTGTTCGATTGCACCTACCACGGCAATTATACGGAGACGCGGGGCGGGGATATTGAAATGTACTTCGTTGAGGAGTACCTAGGGGATTGAAGACGAAAAAAGCCCCTTCAGGTCTTCCCAAAGAGGCTTTTTCATTATGATAGTTGCTATTAGCCATTTTCGAGGGCGGCGGCACCGCTGACGATCTCGAGGATCTCGTTGGTGATCGCCTCCTGACGCGCCTTGTTGTAGGAAATGCGCAATTCGCGCAGCAATTCCTGGGCGTTGTCGGTCGCCTTGTCCATCGCCGTCATCCGCGCACCGTGCTCAGAGGCGTGGGTATCGAGCACGTATTTCTGAAACTGCGTCTGCAGGATGGTAGGGATGAGGTACTCCAGCAGCTGCACTTTGTCTGGCTCGAAGATATAATCAGCGCTGAAGGTTTTGCCTTCTTCTGTTGCCTCCGGTTCGATTTTGGCAACTGGCAAGAATTGCTCTACGGTAATGATCTGCGTAGCTGCATTTTTGAATTTGCCGTAGGCAACTTTCACTTCGTCGAAATCGTGCTCTTCAAATGCTTTGATGAGCATTTTGGGCACTTCGGAAACGGTATCGAAGCTTAGGTCGTTGAACAACTCTACGAAGTCCGTGATGTAGTCCAGATCAGCATAGCGGCGGTTCAGGTATTCATAGCCTTTTCTGCCGATGCACAGCACGCTCAAGTTGCCGGCTTCGCGCACCGCCGAATAATCTTCCCGTATCATCTGGGAAGCCGCTTTGGAGATGTTGTTGTTGAAGGCGCCGCACAATCCACGATTGGAAGTGACAACGACAATACAGGCTTTCTTCACATCCCGCTCCTCTCCCAGCGCGGAGGCGGCATCCCCTTCCAGATTGGAAAGGATGTTGCGCAGCATACCGTTCAGCTTTTCGGCGTAGGGCCGCATTTGCAGGATAGCATCCTGGGCGCGGCGCAGTTTCGCTGCCGACACCATTTTCATCGCTTTGGTGATCTGCTGGGTATTGTTGACGGACTTGATCCGGTCCCGGACTTCTTTTAAGTTAGCCATCTATCAGCGTTTTGCTAAGCCCGAAGCCGCCGGCGGGCGATGGCTTCGGGCGGTATTTCTCCGAGATATTACTTCGTCTTGTACTGAGCGCTCAGCTCCTTGGCCAATTGCTCTACTGCGTCGGTAGCTTCTTTCTCCAATTTGCCGCTTTTGAAGACTTTCAGCACCTCGGGGTGGTTCTGCTCGAGCGTAGTGAGGAACACTTCCTCGAATTCCTTGACTTTTTCTACCGGTACATCGCGCAGCAAGCCTTTGGTACCCAGGTAAATGATGGCTACCTGCTTCTCAACCGGTACCGGAGAGTACTGCGGCTGCTTCAGGATTTCCACATTGCGCTTACCCTTCTCCAGTACAGCACTCGTAGCCGCATCGAGGTCAGAACCGAATTTGGAGAAAGCCTCCAGTTCGCGGTACTGTGCCTGGTCGAGCTTAAGGGTGCCCGCTACCTTCTTCATGGACTTGATCTGAGCGGAACCTCCTACCCGGGATACGGAAATACCCACGTTAATGGCTGGCCGCACGCCAGCGTTGAAGAGGTTAGACTCGAGGAAAATCTGCCCGTCGGTAATCGAAATCACGTTGGTCGGGATGTAAGCGGATACGTCTCCCGCCTGCGTTTCAATGATCGGCAGAGCGGTCAGGGAGCCTCCTCCTTTGATGATGGGGTTGCCCTCTTCGTCCTTGCCCTCCTTCAGCACGGGCGGCAGGTCGTTCATCTGCCGGGCAATTTCGTCGTTGTTGATGATCTTAGCAGCCCGCTCCAGCAGACGAGAGTGCAGGTAGAAAACATCCCCCGGGTAGGCCTCGCGGCCCGGCGGGCGGCGCAGCAACAGGGATACCTCCCGGTAAGCTACGGCTTGCTTGGAAAGGTCATCGTAAATGATAAGTGCCGGGCGGCCAGTGTCTCGGAAGTACTCCCCCACCGCAGCACCGGCGAATGGCGCAAAGAACTGCAGAGGTGCCGGGTCAGAAGCGGAGGCAGAGACGATAACGGTGTAGTCCATCGCACCATTTTCTTCTAAGGTAGCGGCTACATTGGCTACGGTGGAAGACTTTTGGCCGGAAGCCACGTAGATGCAGTAAACCGGTTCGCCTGCTTCGTAGAATTCACGCTGGTTGATGATGGTATCAATCGCAATCGCCGTCTTACCCGTTTGACGGTCACCGATAATCAGCTCGCGCTGTCCCCGGCCGATGGGAATCATCGCGTCGATGGACTTGATCCCCGTCTGCAGCGGCTCGTCCACCGGCTGACGGTAGATTACGCCGGGTGCTTTGCGTTCCAGAGGCATCTCGTAGGTCTTGCCCTCGATTTCGCCTTTGCCATCGATGGGCTTGCCGAGTGGGTTCACCACCCGGCCGACGAAGCCGTCGCCGACATTAATGGAAGCAATGCGGCCGGTACGCTGTACGCGGCTGCCCTCGCGGATGTTTTCGCTGGCACCCATGAGTACTACCCCCACATTATCTTCTTCCAGGTTCAAAACGATAGCTTGAACGCCGGTCTCGAACTCCACCAGTTCACCGGCCTGGGCATTGGTCAAACCGTACACACGCGCGATTCCATCCCCCACTTGAAGTACGGTGCCGTACTCTTCCAGTTCGGTAGCGGAGCTAAAACCGGAGAGTTGTTGCTTCAGTATTGCTGAAATTTCATCAGGTTTTACATCAACCATATCTGACTAATTTTATCACTGCGCGGTGCAGCGGATGTTTTGTGTTAAAATTATTGGTTTTATCGGGCAATGATCTGTGATACGTACACATTGTCCCGGAACTGACGCTTAAGCTCTTCCAGCTTATTGGATACGCTTGCGTCGTAGATTTTATCATCAAATTCAAGTACAAAACCACCGACAATATCGGGGTCTACCGTAGTGACAAGTTCGATGTTTTCGTCAGTAACGCCGCTTTCTTTAATTTTCTGGTGGATTGCCTGTACGGCTTCTTCGCTCAGCTCCACTGCGGTAGTCAATGTGACGGTAGAAATATTTTTCAGGCGTTTGTACTGCCCTATGTAATCCTCGACGATTTCCGGCATGTAGCCCTCTCTGCCTTTGGTCGTCAGGATATTGAGGAACCCGTTGGTCATTTCATCAAACTGCCCCTCGAAGATCTTCTTGTAAATTTGCTTCTTTTTGTCCGTAGCCACCACCGGGCTTTTGAGCAGCAGGTAAAGGTCGCGGTTTTCCAGCAGCGCCTGAAAGTTCTTCATATCCTTGGTGACCTCCTCAAGCTTATGCTGCTCCTGGGCCAGTTCGATCAGCGATTTAGCGTAGCGGGAAGCTATTCTCTGTACAGACATATTGGCTATAATTTACGGGAATTACAGGCTGGCAGCCCCGCCCGATGCTTAATTCATTTCGATCTCGTCTACCAACTGATTGACGAACTGCTCTTGGCTTTGTTTATCTTCCAGCTTGCGGCGCAGCACTTTTTCCGCCACTTCGATGGCCAGTACCCCTACCTGGTTTTTCAGCTCGGTCATAGCAGCCAGCCGTTGGTTCTCGATGTCTTCCTTGGCGCTGGTCACGATTTTGCGCGCTTCGTCCTGCGCCTTGTCTTTGGCTTCCTTGAGGATGGCGTCTTTGGCTTCTTTGGCTTCCTTGAGGATTTTGGCGCGTTCCTCCTGCGCCTGCCGGAGCAACTCCTCGTTCTCCGCCTTGAGGTGGGCCATCTCTTCACGGGCGCGCTTGGCCTCATCGAGGGAGCCCTGAATATCGTCTTCGCGCTTTTTCAAGGCATTCTGAATAGGGCGGAAAGCTACCCGGCCCAAGATACCCCATACGAGGATAAAGATGACGCTGGTCCAAAAGATCAGGCCCGGATCGGGTTTTATAACAGAGAAGTCAGCCAGAAACAATACTTCAGTCATAATCTTGATATTGAAATAGCTTGATGGTTTCGTTTTTCATTGGCAGGGGCGCAGCAGCAGCCAACCGCTGCCGCAGGGCGCCCTTGCGCTTTTCGGTGGTGCTTAGCCAGCCAGCAGGCCGACAACAATCGCAAACAGAGCAGCACCTTCAACGAGGGCTGCGGTCAGGATCATGTTGTTACGGATATCGCCTACTGCTTCCGGCTGACGGGCAATAGCTTCCATTGCGCGGCTGCCGATCAGGCCAATTCCGATTCCTGCACCGAGTGCTGCGATTCCAGCTCCAATTGCTCCCATGGTATGAGAATTTATAAAATGAAAAAATGAATGTTTTTTGTTTGTTCCTTTATATTAGTGGGCGTGGGCTTCATCGTGATCATGCTCCGCTACTGCTTCTCCGATGTAGGAGGCAGACAGGATAGCGAAGATGAAAGCCTGCAGCACAGCCACCAGCAATTCTATAAGGTTCATAAAGGCCGTGAACAGCCCGCCGATTACAGCGCCGCCGGCTGCCCCGCCGGGATTTGCGCCGTTGTTGCCAAACAAGAACACCAGCCCGATCAAACTCAGGATAATGATGTGCCCCGCGGAAATATTGGCGAACAAACGAATCATCAAGGAAAAAGGCTTGATGAACAGGCTCAGTATCTCTACCGGTGTAAGGATGATCTTAACCCAAGCCGGTATGCCTGGCATCCAGAAAATGTGCTCCCAGTAGTCCCGCTTGCCATTGAGGTTGACAACAAAGAAGGTGATCACTGCCAGCGCCATGGTTACCGCAAGGTTGCCCGTAACGTTAGCCGAGCCAGGGAAGAACGGCACGAGCCCCATCAGGTTGATGAACATGATGAAGAAAAACAACGTCATGATGAAGGGCTGGAAGCGCTCGTAGTGCTTTTCGCCGATCATAGGCTTGGTCACTTCATCGCGGATGAAAACGAAGAAGACTTCCATCAGGGATTGTACGCCGGATGGCGCTTTGCCTGCGTTTTTCTTGTAGCCGCGAGCTGTAGCGGTGAACAGCCAAATCAACAGGATGCTCGCCAATATGAGGGTGAATACGTTCTTGGTAATGGAGAAGTCGTAGAAGGAGGTTAGCCCGCCGCCCAAAATACCACCGTCGATGGTGCTGGGTTTGTCCAGGCGGTACGCTTCCCCATCGTGGATGGCGTAGAACACTTCGCGTTCTTCCAGATCCTCCGTTTCAACGCGGTGGGTGATGTCCTCAATGTGCACTTCCCCATCTGGAAAGCTTGGGTCTTCGATTCGGTTGACCCGCCCGTGGTTAAGCACATAACCGTCCACAGCGGTATGCCCGTGGTCGAACATGCTGGACATGCCGAAGGTCCAGCCATCTTCGGGCGAGTAGAGGATAATGGGCAGGGGCAAGTGCGCGCCTTCCCAGATGTGAAATTGGTTGGCATCCGCGATGTGGTGCATGACCGTTGCCACCGGATCGTAGGCTTCCTCCTCCCCGTGTTCCGTCTGGGCATTGTGCTCATCGTGATCTGCGTGGCCCTGTTCGGCATGGCTTTCCTGAGCGTGCTCTTCCTCTTGGTGGTCTTGGGCAAATCCGTTGCCCAGGCTTAAAACGAGAGCAAGGGCCGGTAGGCAAATTTTTTTTAATTCCACTTTCACAACTCCTTGTGCTTTATAGGCAGCCTCGAAGAAAGAGGTGTTGCCCGGGTCTTTTCAAATCGGCACAAAAGTAGGCACTTTGTGGATATTTAAGAAACCTGTACTGCTTTTTTTGCAGGGCTTACAAGGTTTTTGCAGGGGTTGAATTACAGGCGGTTACAGGCGTGTGCAAGAAGATGGCTAAGGCAGGATTGTATGCAGCGCCGCAGCGGACGTTTTTTGTTTCTCTAAAACCGCCCGCTGCAAAATTTAAGTTCGGAGCCCGAGGTATTGACCAAGGACTCACTGCTGCTTGTTTTTATCGTAGTAGCGGTACCCGGTGCTCGGCGGCTCTTCCTGCGGCTCCCCTTGGGGTGCTTCCTTCTCTTCTTTGCCAAACAGCAGTTTGTTCCAGAAAGCCTTGCGGCGCTCCCGGCGATCCTCGCGCTCCCTGAGCCGTTCCTGATACTGCCGTACCCGCTGTACGTAAGCTTCGTCGCTTTCGCCTTCTCGCCGGGGCGGCACGTTGATGATGCGCCCTTGCTCATCGGTGTAGGGCCGGTCGAGCAGCCGGCCCAGCAGGTTGCGGTCATCCTCAAAGTAGTAATACCCATCCTCGTACTCGGCTAGTATTGGCATTTCCTCCAAGTAAAGCGGGCACTTCATCAGCGCCGCTATAGAGTCAGCCGGCTCGGCAAACCGGGCGTAGCGGATCGGCTTAAAGCTTTGGTCGCGGTACACTTTACGCATGAACGCCCCGTAGATAGGCAGCGCCGTAGAGGAAGCCTGCCCGCGGTACAAGGTGCGGAAGTGGACCTGCGGCCACTCTGCCCCTACCCAGGCCCCCGCTACTAATTTCGGATTGTAGCCGATGAACCAGCCGTCGGACTGATTTTGGGTGGTGCCCGTCTTTCCTGCGATGTCATGGTACAAGCCAAATTCATAGCGCAGCCGCCGAGCTGTGCCGCTGTCTACTACGGTTTTCATCATTTTGACCATCATATCGGCCCGGCCTTGTTCCAGCACCCGTGGGAACTGTCTTGGGTCGGGCCGGGGGAACGCTACGATGACTTGCCCCTCTGAGGTTTCTATCCGGTCGATGTAGTGCCAATCCGGCCGGCGGCCCCGGTTAGCGAAGGTGCCATACACTTGCAGCATCTCGTAGAGGGAGCTTTCCACGCTGCCAAGCGCTACAGAAGGCACCTGTGGGATGGGGCCTTCTACGCCCATCGCTTTGCCCAACCGGGCGACGGTATCCATGCCGGTGCGCATAGCCAGCTCTACGGACACGGTGTTCACGGAATTGCTGAGCGCGCCCTCCATTGAATAGACACCACCGTATTCCCCATCTGCGTTGCGGGGCTTCCAGTTGTCATATTTGGCGTAGGCTGTCTGACGATTCGGCGTGTACTCACAGGGCAGCATCCCGGCCTGCAGCGCCGCAGCGTAGACTATGGGTTTGAAGGTGGAGCCGACTTGCCGGCGAGACAACACATGATCGTACTGAAAGTACTTGTGGTTGATGCCGCCCACCCAAGCTTTGACAAGCCCCGTCGAGGGGTCTGCAGCCAGGAAACCGGCGTTGAGCATCACCAGGTAATGCTTTACAGAATCCAGCGGGCTCATCTCCCGTTCTTCTTCTCCCCCATCCCAGCTGAAGACGGTCATGCGGACGGGCTTATTAAATATTGCTTCGATCTCCTCTTGCGAGCGGCCCGCTGCTTTTAGGCGCTGATAGCGTTCCGATTGCTCCACTGCGCGGCGCAGTACCCGCCTGTCGCCCCAGGGCAGCCCCTTTTTCCAATCTTTATAAAAATTGGCTTGCACCTTCGCCATTTGCTCCTGAACTGCCTCTTCAGCGTAGCGCTGCAGGCGAGCGTCAATCGTTGTATAGACCTTTAAGCCATCGGTGTACAGGTTGTACGGGCTGCCGTCCGGTTTGGTGTAATCCTGCAGCACTTGCTCCAACTCCAGGCGGAGATGCTCGCGGAAATAGGTGGCCAAACCCTGATTGTTGCCCTCCTTCTGGTATTCTACTTCCAGTGGCAACTGAGCCAGGGAGTCCTGTACCTTCTGATCCAGATAGCCATAGCGCGCCATCTGATGCAGCACCACGTTGCGGCGCTGCCGAGCGCGCTCGGGATGGCGGTGGGGATTGTAGTAAGTGGTGGCTTTCAGCATACCAACTAGCACGGCAGCTTCCTCCAGCTGGAGTTCTTCCGGGGACTTATTGAAAAAGCGCTGGGCGGCTACCTTGATCCCAAAGGTGTTTTCCCCGAAGGAAACCGTGTTCAGGTAGAGGCGAAGCAATTCTTCTTTGTGGTATATCTTTTCCAGCCGGCGGGCGATGAGCATCTCGCGCACCTTGTTGACCACCATCGACATCATGAAGTAGTCGCGCCGCGGGTACAGGTTTTTGGCCAGCTGCTGGCTCAGCGTACTGCCGCCTCCCGAAGATTCGTCCATGAGCAGGATAGACTTGACCAGGACGCGGGCTGCAGCCCGGGCATCTACCCCGCCGTGCTCAAAAAAACGGGCATCCTCCGTGGCAATCAGGGCGTTGATGACGTTCGGGGAAATCTCATCGAAGTCGGCATTGATCCGGTTTTCGACGTAGTATTTGCCCAGCAGCACCCCATCTTCGGAATACACCTCGGAGGCATTGTGGTTCTGAATGGCCTGCAGCTCCGGATAACCGGGCATTGGGCCGAGGGCTTGTGTGTAGACTAAGAGGCATACCGTCAGCAAGCTGAGCGCGCCAAGGATAGCCGGAATGCCAAAAGCTGCCAGCAGCAACAGCCAGCGGGGGTATTGTTTCGTGCGCTTCGCTATGTTCGACCGCAGGGCTTCCCAGCTGCGGCTTGCCTTTACGCGCAAGCGGTCAAAAAAGTTTTGGGACGATTCCTTGTTCATATTTCGGACAGCTGTCGTTTTTCCATTTTTGAAAGATGAGCTATAACGCAGCAGGTTGCATCTTTAGTGCTGCCATAACTGGTTTTGCCGCCTGCAAAAATAAAACAATTTATGTTGAAAACCCTAAGGGCTGCCAGCTAAATAAGAGCCAATGCAGTAGTTCCGTATTACAGCTCCCTCACTTTTGCTTCTCCCTCGCCGCCTTTTTCCGAAGAAGCTCTAAGGTCCAAAATATTGCCCATGTGGTAACAGGTGCGGCAGCGGGCTTCGTAGACATCCTTTTCTCCCAGTACCACCGTAGCCTCATCTTGAGCCAGGCGGTAGGAATGGGTGGCCAGGTTGCCACAGTGCTGGCAGATGGCATGCACTTTGGTGATGTATTCGGCAACCGCCAACAGGTCGGGCATAGGGCCGAAAGGCTTGCCGCGGAAGTCCATGTCCAGCCCGGCTGCAATCACCCGGATGCCGCGCAGGGCTAAAGCTTGACAGACTTCTGGCAGGCCTTCATCAAAAAACTGGGCTTCATCCACCCCAATTACATTCACGCCATCGCTCAGCTCCAGCAAACGGCGGGAGTGTTCCACCGGTGTAGAAAGCACGTGGTTAGCGTCATGGGAGACGACTTTGGATTCGTCGTAGCGGGTATCCAGCTTGGGTTTGAAGATCTCCACTCGCTGACTAGCAATCTTGGCGCGCTTCAGCCGCCGGATCAGCTCCTCCGTTTTACCAGAAAACATAGAGCCGCAGATGACCTCTATCCAGCCGCTGCGCTGCCCTTTAAAATGAGGTTCCAAAAACATAAGTCGTGGCGTTTTGGGTGAAGCCCCTAAAGGTAAGGAGCTTTAGGTGCCCGCGCAAAATTCTCTGGAAAGCAGCTTGGCAAATTTATCTTTCCAGCTTCCGCGCCATTCACAATTAATCAAACATAAGCAGCAGGGCCGCCAAACAAAACGCCTACTCGCTCGCTTCTTTTATTGAAACAATTTTCGTACCATTCGGAAAACCAAAACCGGAAACCAGTACCTATGGACCTAGAGCAAGCCAGGGCTACCCTTGAGAAGATCAATTCTTTATACAATAGCCTGCAGCGCGACAACGGCAAGATTTCTTCCATCGAGCGGGACCTCATGCTGAGTTACATACAGCAGCTGTACGAGGCTTTCCTGCACGAAGAGGCGTCCTCCCATTCCCATAGCGCGGAGGCGCCCGCGCCCCGCAAGGAAGACCCCAAGCCGGTTCGCCGCAGCTACACACCTCCCCGGATCATCGAAATACCAGATTCCCTGAAGGGGAACAGCCAGCCTAAGCCCGACCCTACCCGGCGCCCGCAGCCACAACCGCAGCCACAGCCGCCGCGGCCTGAGCCTAAGCCAGAGCCCCAACCTAAGCCAGACCCCCGCCCCGCTCCGCAACCCGATCGCCCGGAGCCAGAGCCAGAGCCGGAGCCTCCCCAACCAGAGCCTACGGAGCAGCAAGCGGCTACAGCGCCCAGCCAGAAAATAGCGCGCCTCTTTGAATTCAAACAAGCGACCGAGCTGTCGGAAAAGCTGAGCGAACGCCCCATTCAAGACCTGACCAAGGCGCTGGCCATCAACGACCGCCTGCTCTATATGAACGAACTATTTGGCCGCGACCTCAATGCCCTGAATGACTACTTGAGCCGCTTGAACCGCATGGACAGCATGGAGGAAGCCAAACCACTGCTGCTGCAGCTGGCAGAACAATACGGCTGGGCTGACGAAGAGCAGGAAGATATTGCCCGGGAGTTTATCCGCCTGGTACGCCGGCGCTATCAGTAAGGCCTGACTTTTATCAGCGGCCGCTTTGACAGGATGGTTTATTTTCGCACCTCACCAAGCAAGCTATTGAATCCATGAAAAAAATCGCTGTATTTACTTCGGGTGGAGATGCCCCCGGCATGAACGCCTGCATCCGCTCTGTGGTACGGACTTCCATCAGCAAAGGGTTGCAGGCCGTAGGCATCCGCCGCGGCTTCCAGGGTATGATCGATGGGGACTTTTGGGAAATGCAACCCTATTCGGTCAGCAACATCATACAGCTAGGAGGGACCATCCTGCGTTCTGCCCGCTCGGAGGAATTCCGCACCCAGGAAGGGCGCCAGAAAGCCTATAATAATCTGAAAGCCCACGGCATCGACGGAGTGGTAGCCATCGGAGGAGACGGCACCTTCACCGGCTGCAGGATCTTCATGCAGGAGCATGCCGACATCGCTATGGTGGGCTGCCCCGGCACCATCGATAACGACCTGTTCGGCACCGACTTTACCATCGGCTACGATACGGCTATTAATACCGCTATGAACGCCATAGACAACATCAAAGACACGGCCAACGCGCACGACCGGCTCTTCTTCGTGGAAGTCATGGGTCGGGATGCCGGCTTCATCGCCCTGAACGTCGGCCTCGCCACAGGGGCAGAAGCCGTACTGGTACCCGAGAGCCGGACCGATGTAGCATCGCTCATCAAAACCCTGAATGCCAATTATGATAAGAAAAAGAATTCCAGCATCGTTGTAGTAGCCGAAGGAGACGATGCGGGCGGCGCCTTTCGTATAGCTGAAGAAGTCAAGAAACACTGCCCCTACGAAACTAAAGTCACTATTCTCGGGCACCTGCAGCGCGGCGGCCGCCCAACTTGTATGGAGCGCGTGCGGGCCAGCCGCATGGGCGTAACGGCGGTTCAAGCGCTGCTGGATGGAAAATCAGGGGCTATGATTGGCGAAATCAAGGGGGAAACCGTCTTCACTCCCTTCGAGAACGCCATCAAACACCACAATGAGATCAATCGGAATATGCTGGAAATGGTAGAAATACTTGCGTGAAAAGTTTTTAGGTTATGAGCACAATGATTGAGCGAACTTCTGCTAAGTTTTGGGACAGCCTGCGGATTGCTTTCTGGATGGTAGCCGTGCTTTGGGGCATCCATTTGTTTCAGGTGATCAGCGGCATTGACTTCGGCTCCCTGGGGGTGTATCCCCGCCGGCAATTCGGGCTTAAAGGCATCCTTTTTTCTCCCCTGATCCATTCGGGCTGGCCCCACCTGCTGTCCAATACGCCCCCTTTCTTTGTGCTCACGCTTATCCTTTTCTTTTTCTACCGCCGGGCTGCAGTGCCTAGTTTTATTAGCATCTATTTGCTCACCGGCCTCACGGTGTGGGGGTTTGCCCGGGATAATGCTTTCCACATTGGAGCAAGCGGCGTAATCTATGGATTGGTCGCCTTTGTTTTCTGGAGCGGTATTTTCCGGCGCAATGTAAAATCCATCGTACTTGCCCTGATTGTGGTGGTGTACTACAGCGGCATGTTCGCCGGCTTAGTGCCCACAGATGAGAAGGTCTCCTGGGAAAGCCACCTCTTTGGCGCTTTGGTAGGCATATTCGTCGCTTTTTGGTTCAAAAACCGGCTGGAGCCGGATGAGAAGCGCCCTGCCTGGTCTTGGGAACAGGAGCCAGAAGCCGAAGAACAGTACTTTTTAGAGCGCGACACCTTTGAAAAGACCAAAGCAGAACGGGAGCAAGAAAAGCGCGGAGGCGGAGGGGACTGGTTCAGCACCCGG
Organism: uncultured Phaeodactylibacter sp.; assembly: GCA_964397205.1. Classification (GTDB taxonomy): domain Bacteria; phylum Bacteroidota; class Bacteroidia; order Chitinophagales; family Saprospiraceae; genus Phaeodactylibacter. The sequence goes on from CAYNIT010000009.1 coordinate 14,866, forward strand.
ACGTGGTAAACCATCAGCGCTGCCTCGTTTCGTTTATCAGAAGAGCCCCGCGAGGGATGCCACCTTTGGGCAGATAGCACCTCTCGCGGAGCGGTATAATGTTAGCGCACCAGATTCAAATCTCCCCGGTAGAAAAGGGTAACTCCGTCTAAGAAAGTGACCTCTACAACGTAGACATAAACGCCCATATTCATATCTTCTCCGCGGAAACGGCCATCCCAGAGGGGCAAGCCGCCATCGCAGAACAAACCGCTGCTCACATCGGCTTCCGGTGCCTCAAACACCTGATTGCCCCAGCGGTCAAAAATCCGGACGCTGCTGATCTCGGTAACGCCTACACAGGGGTATACCCGGAATTCATCGTTCACCCCATCGCCATTCGGTGAGAAGGCACTCGGGATGTACACATTACGATTGGCGTCAAGTTCTACAAAAACGCTGCCGCTGGCATCGCAGCCGTTTTCATCCACAATCTCCAGCGTATACTCCAGCGATTCCAGGGGAAAAACGATCGGCTGTTCCACCGTAGGATCAGAAAGGTACTGCGTCGGTGTCCAAATGAACGAGTCGACTTGCGTGCCAATCGGTGTGATGATCGGCTCGAGGCGCGTGGTGCTATCGCCGAGTTCAATTTCCAGAATTGGTTCGGCGAAGGACACCACGATTTCTTCCGGCTGGTCAATGCTCACGGTGTCGAACGTAGAGCAGCCATTGGGGTCAAATACCTCGATGATGTGAATGCCGTCTCCGAACAGATCAGCCGGCACGTCGGGAGTCAGCAACACCCCATTGGCATCTACCATGTAGCGGTAGTCGCTCAGCGTTGTGCCTGCTCCCCCGAAGATCGTATCGATGAATAAAGGAGTTGTGGCGTCGAAGCAGGGCGGGTCAGCGGGGTCTGGTATCTCAGCGACGATCTCAGTGGGTTCTTCCAGCGTGATGGCAACCGAGTCCTGGCACCCCTGTTCATCCGTGATCGTCACACTGTAGGTGCCAGCGGGCAGCCCATCGGCAAAGCCCAGGTCGGTAGCAGCATTGGCAGGCGGCACATTGGGCGAAAAGCCGAAGGGGTTGTTGCCCACCTCATTGATGTTGTCATTGAAGTTGTAACTCACTGCAATCTGGCCGTCCTCCAGCCCGAAGCAAGAGACATCCTGTGTGTTGCCCTGATCTACCGAGAGCACAAGCGGGTCTGGTTCGTTAATGGGGATGACAGTATCGCTGGTACAGCCATTGGCATCGGTCACTTCTACCTGGTAATCGCCCGCCGTCAGGCCGGCCACCGTATCCGTGGCGGCGCCCAGGCTGGGCCAGAGCACCGTGAAGCCGCCTACGCCGCCGCTTGGGTTGACAGAAGCGCTGCCGTCGCCTGCCCCCGCACAGGTTACATCGCTGCCGGCTGGGTTGATGTTGATGGGCCCGGGGCTGGAAATGGCCACCACAGCTTCCTGCGAACAGCCGTTCTCATCAGTTACCGTAACGCTTTGGTCGCCCTGGCAAAAGTCCGTAACAGTAGAGGTAGTGGTATTGACATCCACCGCTCCCGAAGCCCAGAGAAAGTCAAAACTGCCGGTGGAGCCATCCTCGTAGGCAGCAGCAGCCGTAGCTTGCCCATCGCAGACGGTGGAAGCAAAACAACTGGCATCTTGCACATTACTGAAGGTCACCTCAATGCCTGGCGGATCGCTGACCTGCTGGCTGCCGGTGGCTGAGGCGCAGCCATTGGCATCCACTACCGTCAGCTGATAGGTGCCGGCGGATAAACCAGGGAACAGCACATTTGCCGTCGTATCGTTGTCCGGCGTGTTTTCCCAAATGTAAGTATAGGGCGGAGTGCCGCCGCTGGCGTTAACGACCAGGCTGCCGTCTTCGCCGCCCACGCAGGAGGGCGAATTGGCAAGGATGCTGTCGATCACTACCGGACTAGGGGACACCACAAAACCAGTATCTACGGTGAAGCAGCCATCTTCTGCGGTAATGGTCAGCTCGTAGCTGCCCGGGCTCAGGTTATCAATCGTAGTGCCGGTCTGGCTATTGCTCCATTCGTAAGTATCAATCGGAGCGCCCCCCGGCACCGCCGTTACCGTAAGGCTGCCGTCTGTATCGCCGGGGCAATCGAGCGTATCCGCTGGCAGAGCCGTTACCTGCGGAGGCGTGGGAGCCGTGATGGTAAATGAGTCATCCGCTGTACAGCCGTTGGCGTCTACCACTTCTACATCGTAATCGCCCTCACTCAGGCCGGCAGCTATGGAATCCATCTGCATGTCGGACCACTGGTAACTGTAGGGAAATGTCCCGCCGCTGACGCCAATAGTGACAGAGCCGTCGTTGCCGCCATTCTCACAGCTTTCGTTTTGCAGGTCAATGAGCTGGATTTGCAGCGGGTCCGGCTCCGAAATTTCAAAAGTATCCATGGCCATACAGCCAGCGGGGTCCTGATCGGTAAGGGTGATGGCGTACTGCCCGGGCTCGAGATTGGTAATGTTTTCTCCGCTCAGCGTGGCTCCGCTAGCGACTGCCGTCCAGTCAAAAGTAAAGTTATCGAATGGCGTTTGCCCGCTGGCTGTGCCGCTAACGGTAATTTCGCCGTCTCCGTCCCCGTTGCAGCTCACATCTTGCAGGTCGACCAGCGTGATGTCGAGCACTTTCGCTGCTCCTACGTTGTAGGCGGCATCCGCGGTACAGCCGTTGGCATCAGTGACGGTCAAACCGTAGGTGCCTGGATTGAGGTCATCCAATTGAGTGTTGATTACGGTATCCGGCGCGGCTGCGCCCTCCCACTGGTAGCTGTAGGTATTGCCTGCTAAAGCAGATCCTCCGGTTGCCCCAACCAGGATGAAGCCATCCATTGCACCCGAGCAAGTAGCATCTTGGATGGTAGTATTTTGCGCAAGCAGCTGCAGTTCTCCGGGCTGCCCAAGGGTAGTACTGGCAGTAGCCGTACAGCCGCTCTGATCGGTTACCGTGATGGAATAGGCCATAGACCCGAGGCTGTCTATGGTAAGCGTCGTATCTCCGGTATTCCAAACAAAGTCGTATTCTTCTAAGTCCGGATTGGGCACTGCTACCCCATTCAGGGAAAACTGGGCGGTGATGGAGCCGTCCTCCTCGCCGAAGCAAGAGGGCTCCTCCACCATCGCTAGGCTCAATCCAAGCGCAGGCCCTTGGAATACATTGACCTGCACCGTATCGGTATTGGCGGGTGCATCGCTGTCCGTGATCGTTATCTGGTACAATCCGGCTGCCAGCCCTCCCTGTGTGGCGGTGTCTCCAGCAGCAGGAATGGTCCCGTTGCCGTCTGGGCCGCTAGCCGGCACCGTATTCCAGGTAAAGGTGTAAGGAGCGGTACCACCGGAGACGCTGAGATCGAAAGCTCCATCCGAGTCACCAGGGCAGGTGACGCTGTCGGCGGTCACGGTAGCGCTCAATACGGAGCCGGCAATTTCCACCTCGCCGGACAGAACCTGGCTAGGGAATCGAGGGAGAGGTGGGTTGCCCAACTCGATCGAAGTCGGCGAATCCACAATGGAAACCAGGCTGGTATCGCCCGGCGCGCCATTTAGAGCAAAGCAAATATCAAACAGCACGGTGCCGTCGGGCAGATCAGAGGGGATGCCAAAGGGTTCGAACCAAATCAGCGTGACGCGCCCAGTGTCCACAATATCCGGAGAAGTATTGAACACGCCGCTGTTGAAACCGGGCAGTGCGGTAGTTATGTTTTCAAAGCCTGCAAAGTCCATAACACTCTCATCCCAGCCTATGGAAAACTGAGCGAAGCTGATATTGGAAAAATTGTTCACCTCTACCGGCACGCAGACGGTATCCCCCGCCGCTCCGGTAATGGAACCAACTTCAAAGACAACCGGCGCGGCGATGGTATCCACCAAACCGCAGCTTTTGCCATCTTGCACCAGAACCTCGTACAAGCCTGGCGTATCTACAGTGTAGCGCACCGTGTCTCCGTGGCCGGGAGTAGCCGTCAGGACCGTTCCGGGAGTACCGGCGGGGTTGATGGGAAGGATATCGATATTGTAACTGCTGCCGTCGTCAAACTCTGGCAAACCGCCTTCCAGCACAAAGGATTGCTCAAGGCCGGGTGCACTGTTGGGGAATTCTTCCACGATTTCAATGCCCTCCAGATAAACCACGGAAAAGGCTTGGTCAATGCTTACACTAACACAAGGCCCCTGAATGCCGGCGGCATCTTCAAAGCCCGGCAGTGGGTTTCGGCGGTCCAGCGTGATGGGGGCGAACCAGAGCTGTACGGGCCCGCGGTTATTCTCCCCTGGCGTATACGCCTGCTGGTGAAATCCATTGTTAATCAGATCGACATCTCCATCAGCATTAATGGCGCTGGCAATCCAGATTCCAGGGTCTGGTTGGGGTACTGCATTGCCATCGAAGTAGATGGGGTCTATGGTATTCAAACAGGGGTCCGTTATAATGGTCCCGATATCAGGGCCATCTACCGTTGGCGGGCAATCATAGAAAGCGTACCCTATGCCCGGGTCAGTGGCTGGGTTGGGGTCGCCATTGAAGGCAAAATCACCGTTGTGCAGTACAGGCAGGGTGTCTTCCAGGCACAGGTAAATAGTGTCCGGGGCAAAATCATTGCTTTGCCCGGAGAGTGTGCCAAAGGATACCGTACCGGCATCATTTTGAGCGCAGGGCGCGCGCAACTCCCCCCCCGATTGCGGAACGGAGGGGCTCTTAGCCAGTTCAAAACTCGGCACCTGTGCCTTTAGCGTACCGGCCAGGATGAAAAAAACGGCAATTGGAATGATGGATCTTGTCATTGTTCTGGATTGATATGTTGTATCAATTATGGGATATTGCGTGTTTGTCCTCTCTCATACGTATGGCAGACACAACACCGAGCGGCAGCGCTGCCTGAAAACCGGCGACAAAAATAGGCATCGCCTTCCGACTATCGCAATCTGATAGTGCCTTTATGGCGTATTGACTGCTGACTGGCAAAGAGCGGCAGCCACGGCTGCAAAAACATTGAAACGCGCCGGCAGCTGAAAAATTATAGGGCTTTCTTTGTTTTGCCATTCGCCGGCACGCAAGCATCAGTAGGCTAGCAATCGTTCCAACTGCTCCCGGAATCTTTGCCGGGGCAGAAATTGTTCTTCCAATGCTTTAGAGAAGGGCACCGGCGTATCCAGGCCGGCCGCCCGAAGCACGGGGGCATCCAGATGCTCAAAGAGGTGTTCGGAAATATAAGCGGAAAGCTCTCCACCGATGCCTCCCGTCAGGCAGTCCTCGTGCAGGATGATGGCCCGGTTGGTTTTCTGAACGCTGGCGGCGATAGCATCGTAGTCCAGTGGCAGGAGCGTGCGCAGATCCAGGACATCTGCTTCCACCCCTAGTTCCTCGCAGAGTTCTAATGCCCAATGCACCCCCATGCCGTAGGTAATGATACTAGCTTCTAGCCCCTCTTTTGCCAGCCGGGCTTTGCCAATGGGGCTGGTGAAGTAGCCATCGGGCACCGGCCCGGTAAGTTTGCGGTAAAGCGCTTTGTGCTCAAAGTATACAATAGGATTGGGGTCAGCAAAGCTGGCCAGCAGCAAACCTTTGGCATCCTCGGGCGTAGCGGGGTATACTACTTTCAGGCCCGGGGTATGGAAAAACCACGCTTCATTGCTTTGGGAATGGAAAGGCCCAGCTCCTACGCCAGCTCCTGTCGGCATACGTATGACCACATCGGCCGGCTGGCCCCATCGGTAGTGGAGTTTGGCCAAATTGTTGACGATTTGGTTGAAGCCGCAGGTCACAAAATCGGCGAACTGCATTTCTACCATGGCTTTGTACCCCTTCAGGCTCAGCCCCAGCGCAATACCAACGATGGCGCTTTCGCAAAGCGGGGTGTTGCGCACCCGCCCGGCTCCAAAACGCTCCAGGAAGCCATCGGTAATTTTAAAAACGCCGCCGTATTCAGCGATGTCCTGGCCCATGAGCACCAGCTCCTCGTGTTGTTCCATGGCTTGCTCCAAGCCTTTGGAGACAGCATCCACAAAGCGCCGCTCTGTGCTGCCCTGCCCCTGCGGCGGCACTGCGCTGCCAGAAGCGGGAGCATAGACATCCCCCAATTCTTTTTCCAGCTCTGCCTGAACCGGCGGTTGTTCGAAGGCTTCGGCCAGCCCCTCGTTGATCTCCGCTTTGAACGATCGGCGAATATCCTCGATTTCCGGTTCCTGCAGCAAGCCTTCCTGCAGCAGGTAGTGCTCGTAGTTTTTCAGTGGATCGCGCTCTGACCAAGCCTCCATCAGTTCGTCCGGCACATATTTTGTGCCCGAAGCTTCTTCGTGGCCCCGCATGCGGAAGGTTTTGCACTCAACCAGTACCGGCTCGGGCTGCTGCCGCAGTTCCGCTGCCAACTGCTGGAATGTGCTGTAAACTTCCAGGATGTTGTTGCCATCGAGCACGGCCGAACGCATTCCATAGCCTTTGGCGCGGTCGGCTATATGTTCGCAGCGGTACTGTTCCTGGGTTGGGGTGGATAAACCATAGCCATTGTTTTCTACCACAAACAGCACGGGCAGCTGCCAAACCGCCGCTGTGTTCAGGGCTTCGTGGAACTCTCCTTCGCTGGTCCCCCCTTCGCCGGTAAAAGCCAGGGCTACCCCTCCTTCCTGGGCCAGTTTATGGGCCAGCCCGACTCCCGCCGCCAGAGACAGCTGTGGCCCGAGATGAGAAATCATCCCCACGATCCGGTAGTCCATAGCGCCAAAGTGGAAAGAGCGGTCCCGCCCTTTGGTGAAGCCAGCAGCTTTGCCCTGCCACTGGGCGAACAAGCGCGGCAGAGGGACATCCCGGCTGGTGAACACCCCCAGATTGCGGTGCATGGTAAAAATGAAGTCCTCTTTCTGCAGCGCAGAAGCCGCCCCAACCGAGATGGCTTCTTGCCCAATGCCAGAAAACCACTTGCTGATTTTGCCCTGCCGCAACAGGATGAGCATCTTTTCTTCTATCATGCGCGGCAGCAGCAGGCGGCGGTACAGTTGCTGCAGTACTTCATTGGAAAGTTCGCCCCGCTGGTAGGAAATCCGGGGCTGGGTTGCATCGTCAATCATCGCTAAGGTTTGTTGTAAGTTCCGCAAATTTAGAGGGGTAAAGCGGAAGAATGCAACATTCCAGCGGGAATGTTTGGAGGGGCTGCCGCGGAATGCTACATTATACGCAGCAAGAAAGTTAAATTTATTATTCCCGCCAAGCAATAGGCACGCTTCGAAAGCAACGCCTATTTTTGCGGAAACTTTAAACCAGAACCATCATGCTACGACATCTTATCTTAACTGTATCCGCGCTGGCCCTGCTGCTTTCAGCTTGCCAGAATGACTCCAAAAGCGGAGGTGAAGCCGATAGCACGGATACAGCCAGTATGGCACAGTTTGCCGAAGACGAGGGATTCCAGAATGCACACGATGACCCGGAGGCAGCCAATGCAAAGAACGCCGGCAAAATGATAGAATTTCCTACCCCGGATGGGGAAAGCGCTAAAGCGTACGCGCTGATGGCGGACTCGACGGTTGATGACTACCTCCTCGTATTCCACGAGTGGTGGGGCTTGAACGGCCACATCAAGGAAGAAGCTGAGCGGCTGAAGGAAGAGCTTGACTCGGTCCATGTGATCGCCCTCGACCTCTACGACGGGGAAGTAGCGAAAAAGAAAAAAGCAGCCAGCCGTTTGATGAAGAGGGTGAAAGAAGACCGGGTGCGCTCCATTATTAAGGGGGCCCTCAACAAAGCGGGCGAAGAGGCAAGAATCGGAACTATAGGTTGGTGCTTCGGAGGCGGATGGTCGCTGAAGGCGTCCATCATGGCAGGAGAACGGGGAGAAGCTTGTGTGATGTACTACGGTATGCCCGTGAAGACGCGGGAAGCAATTGAGCCGCTTCAAGCCCCGATCCTCGCTATTTTTGCGATGAAAGACGACTGGATCACGCCTGAAAAAGCGAAGGAGTTTAAAGCCCTGGTAACAGAAACGGGCAAGACCATGCAGCTGCAAATGTTCAATGCCAAGCATGCCTTCGCCAACCCGAGCAACCCAAATTATGACGCCCAGGCGGCCAAAGCAGCGCAAGCCGCCGCTATGGCATTCCTGAAGAAGAACCTTACGGAGGTAGAAGGCGAACAATAGCACGTTTTTTTGCCACCCGGCTTGCTTCCTTCGCAACCCTGCCCTATTTTGCCCGTAAATACAGGGTATGAGCAGGCGGCAGTGGACTACGAGCCTGGCAGCCGCTGGATTTGCCGCTTTGATGTTGCTGCTGCAGTACTACATCGGGCAGCGCGACCCCATTGGCATAAGAGCTGCCGAGGCAGAGGCTTACATACAGTCAAGAGAAGCACAGGCATGGCATTGGCTGGAGCAAGACAGCCTTTGGCTCGCCCGCTCTGAAGCGGGCGGCTGGGAGATGCGGCAACGCCTTTGGTCCCGTACTGATTGGCCCGAAGGCGTTGCCTTTCTGCTGCACCGCGGCCAGCAGCTTCATTTTTGGACCGATTACCAGCTCAGATGGCCGGCGCCGGAGGGCCATAGCGAGCCTGTTTTCTCCCCTGGAAAGCGCGGCAAACCACAGTACTGGCTGCACCAACACCTCCCGGATGATTGGACGGTAAGCGCTGCTGTAGCCTTTCCCAAGCAGGGGCTCTACCGAGCCGATGGCCCCGGAGTGCCGATCCGGAATCTATCCGAAGAACCCATTGCGTACCTGCCCGAAAAACTGGAGAAGGGCAGCGGTGTTCGGCTACCCTATTACTGGCAAGCGCTGCACTTCGGCAGCCGGATGGTGCTTTTGTTCTGCCTGCTGCTGTTGGCAGGCCAGAGCTGCCGCTGGCTGGGGCGAAGATTCGGAGCAGTAGCGGGGCTCGGGCTGGGAGCGCTGGTTGCACTGTTGCTGTTCGTTAGTGTACCCAATGGCCATTACGCGGGGCTCCCCTATGTTCAGGGATTGCACGAGACCCCTCTGCTGGGCTATTCGCTCTTGCACTTGCTCCTCGCCTCCGTACTTGCGATTTGGCTGCTGAGCCTTGCCCAGGGCTTGTTCCACCAATCCAATTCCACTGGGCTCCATGTTTTTCCTCCGGCGATGCTTAGCCTTGGAGCTTATTTCAGCATCATTCTGGGGCTGCTGCTGGGCGGTGCCCTGTTCCGGGCATTGCTGCTGCGCTCCGGATTGCCATTTGATTTCAATAATGTTTTAAACCTCAGCGCCCTGGAGTTGAGCGCGATGGGAGCCATTGTTTTGCTCTTGCTCACGCTTCTGCTCTACAGCCTTTGGGTGGTAAGGGGCGTGCATCAACTAGGCATAGAGCGCAACCGGCGGCTGCTCACCCTGGGGCTAGCCGTGGTTTTGTCTCTGCCTCTAGCCTGGCTGCTGCAGCTCGGCCTGGGCTTTCTGCCGCTGCTGCTGCTTTCGCTGCTCTACATTGCCCTATTGGACTTGTTTGTGGACATAGAGGCTGCCAGCCCCGCTTGGCTGCTGCTGTGGCTGGCGCTGCTGTCTGCTTTTTCCGCCGGCCTGCTGTTCAAGTACAATCTGGACCAGGGGCGTGCCCAGCGGCTCGCTTATGCACAGGAAGTAACGCATCCGGTAGATGCCGAGGCAGAGCAGGAGCTGCAGAGGTTAGCCAATGGATTGCCGGGAGAGGCAGATCCGGAAAGGCTGGATAGCCTGCTGGCTTATTTCCCCTATTTGGAAAAGAACTTTCGGGCTAAACTACTCGACCGCACAGCGGCCACAGCACTGGGATTGCCCAAGCTGAAGGCTCGTTATTCCATCTTGCCGCCGAATGAGCGGTACTTCACCTACGGACTGCAGTGGGGCAATCAATTGTTGGTGTTGCAACCCAAGCTGCAGAACAGCCGCCGGGTTATGCGAAGATTGACGCCGACGGCTCCGCAGCAATCTTCCCGCTACCAGCTAAGCTTATTCAAAGACAGTGTACTAATCGCACAGCGGGGCTACTTCCGCCGCGCCTGGCTGTCCGCCGAGCAATGGCCAGCCGCCGGAGGTTCAGCCGAAGCCCTCAACGCGCAAAGGGCCAATCTATACTATCGGCCAGGCAATGGTTATAAGGTCATCGTAGGGGAAGCCCTGGGAGGTTATATCAAGCCCATTTCGCTCTTTTCTTATCTATTTGCCTTGCTCACCGTAGCGGCGCTGCTGTTGTTTGGCCTCAACCGGCTTCGCCCGTTTTTGCCCGCCACGCCCGGCAGCTTGCTCTTTGGGCCTCCATCGCTGCGGCACCGCATTCAGTTATCAGTCCTAGCTCTTACGCTGTTCGCTTTCCTGTTTATAAGCGCGGTGACGGTGGCGTCTCTGCAGCAATCGAGCCGCGAGGACCAAACGGAGCAACTGCTGAGCAAAGTAGAGGTGCTGCTGCGGGATATCGAAGCCGAGGGCATCGCTCCCGAGGAGCGCAGAGCCCTGCGCGCCCTATCGGAGGTGCATCAGGTTGATATTAGTACATTTGGGCCCGATGGCATGCTGCTCAGCAGTTCGGTGCCATTTCTGTACGAGGAGGGCTGGCAAGCGCCAAGAATCAACCCTGCCGCGCTTCGGGCGCATCGGGAACAAGGGTATAAACCCGCTATTCTGCAGGAAAAAGCTGGCACTTTGGAATACCTGGCAGCCTACGCGCCGGTACGCCGCCCGGAGACGGGCCAGGATGTCTTCTTCCGCATCCCCTTTGCGGCGGACAACCGGAAGCTGGAGCAAAACGTGCTCCGTTTCATAGGCAACTTGCTCAATCTGTACGTTTTCTTGCTGCTTATCGCCGGAGGCATCGCCATAACCGTTGCCAATTCCATCACTCGCCCGCTGATGAAAATTGGGGAGAAGCTGCGCAGCTTCCGGCTTGGGCAGAATGAACCGCTGGAGTGGGACAGCGAGGACGAAATCGGGAAGCTGGTCAGCGAATACAACGCCATGATTGTCAAACTAGAAGAAAGTGCTGAGAAGCTCCGCCAATCCGAGCGGGAGGGCGCTTGGCGGGAAATGGCCAAGCAGGTAGCCCACGAAATCAAGAACCCGCTTACGCCTATGAAGCTGAGTATTCAGTACTTGCAACACGCCCGGCGCTCTGACCCGGAGCGGGCGGCAGCGATGATTGGCAGCGTATCGGAAACCTTGATTGAGCAAATCAATGGCCTGGCGCGGATTGCCACAGAATTTTCCAATTTTGCTAAAATGCCTAAAGCAGAGCTTGAAGCCCTGCCGCTGAACGAACAGGTGAGGACCGTCTACCGCTTGTTCACCGAGCATCAGGAGCCGGAGGAACGCTTTACGCTGGAATTGCCCGAAGAAGAGCTGCAGGTTTTTGCCGATAAAGGGCACCTGAACCGGGTACTGACCAATTTGCTGAAAAACGCGCAGCAGGCCATACCAGAAGAACGGCAGGGTGCCATAAAGCTATCGCTGGAGCGGGCGGGACAAACGGCCATAATCGCAGTGGAAGACAACGGGAGCGGGATACCGCAAGAGGTGCAAGCCAGCGTTTTTCAACCCAACTTTACAACCAAGTCCTCCGGAATGGGCCTGGGGCTGGCGATGTGCAAAAGCATGATCGAATCGGCCGGAGGAAGTATATTCTTTGAAACGGAGGAGGGCAAGGGTACACGATTTGTGGTAGAGCTTCCGCTGCACGAAGGAAAGGGCCATGAAAAACAACCCGCTTAGGTATAGGCATTGATGACTCCCTCGCAGGCTTCCTCCAGCATGTGGTAGACCTTCTCAAAGCCTTCGTCGTTCCAGTAAGGGTCTGGTACGTTGCGGTCTTCACCGGGGTGAACGAAGTCAAGGATCATTTTCACCTTTTGTTCCTGAGAAGGGGAGAATGCTTTGTTCCGGATGTCATTGTAATTGGAGCGATCCATAGCCAGGATGAGATCGTAGTCGTCTAAATCAGCAGATTGCAACTGCCGGGCGCGCTGCTGCTTGATATCCAGGCCATGTTGCTCGGCGATGTCGATGGACCTTGGGTCAGGCTGCTCTCCCAGATGCCAGTGGCCGGTGCCGGCGGAGTCTACTTCCCAATCCAGCCCCCGCTCTTTGATTTTGCGCTCCAGAATACCCTGTGCCAGGGGAGAGCGGCAAATGTTGCCCAAGCATACCATCAAAATTTTCATAAAAAACTCAAGTTTGAATATGATATTTGCAGTCCGTGCAGGGAACTGCCGAAAACCAGCGATTAGGATAAAAAAATAACCCCGTAAGTTCAAGAACGGTTGTTCACTTTTGAAAAGTTCTGAGCATGAAAATTATCATCGCCGGAGCGGGCGATATCGGGTTTCACCTCGCCGAGCTCCTCTCCTATGAAAACCAGGACATCGTTCTGATCGACACCAATCAGGAAGTACTAGACTACGCCGCTACGCACCTGGATGTCATGACGCTGCGGGGCGACTCTTCCTCCATAGACGTGCTGCGGCAGGCTGACACGGCACGCGCCCGCCTCGTGCTTGCTGTGACCACCTCCGAAAAGACCAATCTTGTGACCGCTATTCTGGCAAAAAAAATGGGAGCACGGCAGACCATCGCTCGGGTCAACAACCAAGAGTACCTGGAAGCCACACAGCGGGAGACCTTCCAGGAGCTGGGCGTGGACTCCCTGATTTCTCCGGTGCTGCTGGCGGCGGAGGAAATACAACGGCTTATCCGGGAGTGCTCGTTTACGGACCACTTTGCCTTCGAAAACGGCAAAATCAACCTTATCGGCGTCACCTTAGACGAGTACAGCCCACTGGTGGATCAACAGCTCTTCGACATCAGCGATGTGGAATCGGATGTAGAGCTGCGCCCCATCGCCATACTGCGCGGGCACCGCACTATTATTCCCCGGGGCAAAACTGTGCTGCGCCGGGGCGATCACGTTTATTTCATCACCAAGCAGGGCAACCTGGAACGGCTGACCAGCTTGCTGGGGAAGAAGAAAATTAACGTCAAAAACGTGATGATCCTGGGAGGTACGGCCCTTGGGCTAGCTACCGCTAAGCGCTTGGAACAGGAGTACAGCGTCACGGTAATTGAACACGATAAGGAATGCTGCAAAAGCCTGGCCGAACAGCTCGACAACTGCCTCATCATCAATGGGGATGCCAGCAACATTGACCTGCTCGAGGAGGAAGGGCTGAACCACATGGATGCATTCATCGCGCTATCCAGCAATTCCGAAACCAACATCATCGCCAGCCTGACGGCCAAAAACCACGGAGTATACAAAACGGTGGCGCAGGTAGAAAACAAAGAGTACATCCACATCTCTCAAAATATCGGAGTGGACACCCTCATCAACAAGAAGCTGATCGCCGCCAACAACATATTCCGCTTCATCCGCAAGGGGCAGGTAGAGGCCATCACCAGCCTGCACGGCGTGGACGCGGAAATCATCGAGTACGTCATCACGAAAAACAACCAGACCACTAAGAAAGCGCTGAAGGATTTGCACTTCCCTAAGACCGCCCTGATTGGCGGCGTCATACGCGGGGAAGAAGCATTGATCCCCGATGGGGATTTCCAACTGCAGCTCAACGACAAAGTCATCGTCTTTGCTCTGCCCGAAGCCATTGACCGTTTGGAACACCTATTCCACTAACTCTAGGCCGAGCTTATGATTATAAATATCCGACCGATTGTCCGTGTTATCGCGGTGCTGCTCATTGTCATTGGCGGGCTGATGCTGACCGGCATACCTTTTTCCCTCTACTACGACAGCGGCGACCTCTGGCCGCTGCTCAATTCGGGGCTCATTTGCCTGATTATTGGGGCAGCGCTGTGGTTCATCCGCTTCCCGGGAGGCGGCAATATTAAGAAACGGGAAGGCTACCTGATTGTCGCAGTTGGCTGGCTGGCGATGGTTACTTTTAGCACGCTGCCCTATTTGCTGAGCGGGCTCATCCCCCATCCGGTTGATGCCTTCTTTGAAACGGTATCCGGCATGACGACTACCGGGGCTACTGTGCTAACCGATATCGAAGCTGCTCCTAAGGGCTTGCTCTACTGGCGCAGCCTTACGCAGTGGATCGGCGGCATGGGCATTATTGTGCTGACGGTAGCGATTTTCCCGCTTTTGGGCATCGGCGGCATCGAATTATTCGTCGCCGAAGCGCCAGGCCCGACTTCGGACAAGCTCCACCCTCGGATTCGGGAAACGGCCAAGCGGCTGTGGCAGATTTACGTTGGCCTGACCATTGTGCTTACCCTGGTTCTGTTGCTGGCCGGCTTGAGTTTCTACGAAGCCATCAACCACGCCTTGACCACCATGGCTACCGGCGGGTTTTCCATAAAAAACGCCAGTATGGCGCATTATGACCTGCCACAGGTGCAGTACCCCATCATCTTTTTCATGTTCCTGGCGGGCACCAACTACACGGTCATTTACTACGGCCTGAAGGGCAAACTGCGCAAAGTATGGCAGAGCGATGAATTCAAGGCCTATATGGTACTGGTGCTGTTGCTGACTGGCATCGTCACAATGGGGGTGAAGCACAATACGGATCTGGCCTGGGAAAAGGCGTTCCGGGATAGCTTGTTCCAAATCGTTTCATTGATCACAACCACCGGCTATGTCTCTGCGGATTACACGGCCTGGGGCAATAGCCTGATGATGCTATTCTTCGTCATGATGTTCCTCGGCGCCTGTGCCGGCTCCACGAGCGGCGGCATCAAACTGGTCCGGCACTTGGTTTTTTTCAAAAATTCTTTCCTGGAGTTCAAGCGTACACTGCATCCCCGCGCTGTCATCCCGCTGAAGCTCAACGGCAAGGTGGTTACGGGCCGCATTTTAACGCATATCATCATATTTTTGCTCCTGTACTTGATATTGTTCGTGCTGGGATCGATTGTAGTGGCCGCTATGGGGTTAGATTTCCTGACGGCGATCGGAGCGGTGGCTACGTCCCTGGGGAATGTAGGCCCCGGCATCGGCAAGGTCGGCCCGGTGGACAATTTCGCCTGGCTGGCTACGGAAGTCAAACTGTTTTTGTCCCTCTTGATGTTGCTGGGGCGGCTGGAATTATTTACGATACTCGTGCTATTTACCCCCTATTTCTGGAAGTCTAACTAACTACGATAATCTACCCCTATGAAAATTAACGGCGACCATTACCGCACCATTTGGCTAAAGCCAAACGAGCCCGGCACGGTGCAGATCATCGATCAGCGCAGCCTGCCCCACCAATTCGTGATCGAAGACCTCCGGCAGCTGGAGGATTTTGCGAAAGCTATTAAGGACATGCACGTCCGGGGCGCTCCGCTCATCGGTTCTACAGCAGCCTACGGTATGTATGTGGCGATGCTGCACGCTCCCGAAAATAAGCGAAAGCTCCCCAAGTACATCCGGGCCTCAGCGGAGATGCTGCGGCAAACCCGGCCGACTGCTATCAACCTCAGCTACGCTCTGGAGCGCGTACAGACAGCGATGGAGGGAGCAGAAACCACTGCGGGAAAGGCGGAAGCTGCGCTGCAGGCCGCTCATGCCGTTACGGAAGAGAGCGTGGGCCACTGCCGGCGCATCGGCGAACACGGCTTGGAAATCCTCCGGGAAATCAGCCAGCGCAAAGGCGGGCAAGCGATCCATATCCTGACCCACTGCAACGCGGGCTGGATGGCCTGCATCGATTACGGAACAGCGACGGCTCCCATTTATCAGGCACACGACGCTGGTATTCCGGTTCATGTGTGGGTCGACGAGACCCGGCCGCGCAATCAGGGAGCCCGCATAACCGCTTTTGAGCTGCTGCAGCACGGCGTGCCGCATACGGTCATTGCCGATAACACCGGCGGCCACTTGATGCAGCAGGGTATGGTAGACTTGGTAATAGTAGGCTCCGACCGGACCACGCGGCAGGGAGATGTAGCCAATAAAATTGGCACTTATCTGAAGGCGCTGGCCGCCCAGGACAACGGCTTGCCCTTTTACGTGGCCCTCCCCTCTTCCACTTTTGACTTCACCCTGGGGGACGGCCTGTCAGAAATCCCCATCGAGGAACGCTCTGCTGATGAGGTGCGCTATATACAAGGTATGCGGAACGGCAAAGTCCAAACCGTACTGCTGCCGCCAATTGATAGCCCGGCGGTCAACTATGGCTTTGATGTAACGCCGGCGCGCTTGGTTACGGGGCTGATCACCGAACGGGGGGTCTGTGCTGCCTCTGAGGAAGGAATCAGAGCCCTATTCCCGGAGGAAGAGTACCCGGCGGCCGCTGTTGATTGAAGGGCGTAGGGACCGAAACTGATGATTGGCTGTTGAAAATACGAGAGAAAGATCATCTGTGGAGGCACGGCTAAACATTTTACTGCTGTGGCATCTCAGCCGGAAGGGTTGCGCGGCTATTCCCACTCTACCTCTACTTCCACCTCCTGCTCAGTAGAAAGGGCAGTCTGTTGAGCAGTAAATAAACGGTAACCTTCGCCGGGCTGATAGAGCAACTCTTGCCTCACATCTGCTACCACGCTTCGGGTCAGGTTTTCGATGTAGATGCGCTCCACGGCCTCGTCCGCGTAATCCACCTCCATTAGGCGAGTTTTCAAGTCTTCGGCATCGGTGGTGTAGCGCACAGACTTAAGTTGGCCGGCCTGGAAGCTGCTGTCGGCCTGGTATTTATCGAACCAAGCCTTCCGGTTGATGTCAGAGCGCAGGAACATCCGCAGTTCCTTTTCGTAATCGAGGCTGTCAAAGCGGTGCTCTTCGCGCTGCCCGTCCACCAAGATACGTTTCTGAGCTGCCGGCTGCCGCGCCTGCAGTTCCTCAATTTGCTCCCCCATGTACCCTTTCAGGTCAAAGAATGGCTTAGGGCCGCCCCCCTCTGCCGACTGGCGCATTTGACAAGCTGACAGTAGCAGCAGGGCGGGTAGTATAAACAGGGCAGTCCGTTTCTTCATGCGAGTATTTTGATGGCTGTATAACCGCCCCAAGCAGCCGTAGGTTGAATGCATTTGATCGAATCCTTCGCTCGCCCGGCCCGAAACGCTGGAAAAAAAGCTGTTGGGCTATAAGATTGGGACGCCTACGGCTGGCAGTCCGCTTCAGGACAGTAAACGAGCCGTCCCTGCTTGCGGCTTGGGTGTTTTCTGTGCCCTTTTCTATATTTGGAGTAGAAACAAGCTAGGGATATGGAACTCCAACTCGTTGCCCACCACTTATTGGAACAACCGGTTCTCTACCTGCGCCACCTTTCTCCGGCGCAGTACAGCCGACCATTAGACCTGCTCGCCGGCGCTTCGATTGGCCAGCACACCCGCCATTTTCTGGAGTTCTTCCAGTGTTTGCTGGCACAGCTCAGAGCGCCCTCCCGCCGCGTAGACTACGCTGCCCGGGAGCGCCGCCTGGGCCTGGAAGAGGAGCCGGAAGAGGCGCTGTATGCTCTGCGGGACGTGCAGCACAGTCTGTCCAATCTAAGCGCAAACTGCAGTTGCCGATTGGCTTACGGCGAGCTGGTTGGCCGGGAAGCTGCCCTTTCCTCCAGCCTGGAACGAGAACTGCTCTACAACATCGAGCACACCATCCACCATTTGGCCATGGTGCGCATAGGCCTGCGGTTGGTAGCGCCACAGCTTGAACTGCCCGAGAGCTTCGGCCTGGCACCTTCTACGCTGCAGTACCGGCAGCAGAAAGCAAAATAACTAATTGGTGGCTGTGCATACGCCGGAGGGGTATCGTAGCGTTTCGGCAGTCAATTGAGAGGACTGAAAAATAGGTGAAAAACCTTTGACTTGAGAGGTCGAAAATGACTCCAAGTTAAATTACAGCCTGTTAGGGATTTGGTTTCTAGTCGAAAACTGGCCATTTTTTGCTTAGACGAGTCTTTGATCCCAGACGCTAAGGGTCTGGGCTGTATGCCCGACATACGACCGTGTTGGGACTATAGCAATCGGTCTGTCCCGCTAAGCCAGCGGGACACTTTCTTGCCTGCCGAAGTGTTCGACACACAGGCAGGTTTACTTATATTTCGTCTCGAAAATCCAGGCTATGCCCAAGTACAACCCAAGAAATACCGAATCGCTTTATGCCCGCCTATTCGCTCGCATATATGACCCGGTAATGCAGCGGCTGGAGGAGCGCTTGCTGCTTGCTCACCGGCGGGAGTTGCTGGCACGAGTAGAGGGGCAGGTTTTGGAAGTCGGGGTAGGCACCGGCATCAACCTGCCCCTCTACAGCGAGCGGGCACAGGTGTTGGGTATAGAGCCATCGGCTGCTATGCTGAGCAGAGCGAGAAGCAGGATGGAACAAACTCCGATCATCGCCGAAGTGGAGCTACTGGAAGCCGGAATTGAGGAGGAGGTACTGTATGAGCGGCTCGCGCCCGGCAGCCTTGACTACATCGTCTGCACCTTAGTGCTTTGTACCATCCCGGAACTCGAGAAGGCCCTGCAACGTTTTCAGGCTTGGCTGCGGCCGGGCGGCCAGCTTCTGGCTATGGAGCACATACACGACAACCGTCAGCCGCAGCGATGGCTTCAGCAACACTTTACGCCCCTCTGGCGGCAACTGGCGGAGGGCTGCCACCTGAACCGCCCCACCGACCAGCTGCTGAAAGAGGCAGGGTTTATTGCTCGCAACGAACACTACATCATGACCCGCTGGGTGCCTTTCTACTGGGCGGTGCTGGAAAAGCCAGCGTAGAGGTGTTTGGCCATTGATGGAAGCAAAAATGCCCTTGCCAGCCGGCAAAGGCATCTCGTACAATTATAATCCCATGATAAAAGTTACACCACTAAGTTAGTTTATAGTCCGCCAACCCAAAATTTGCGATTTCAGTAGTTTTTACTCCCTTCATTTTCTTATAGTGTAACGGCGGATAGGCTGAGCAAATTGTGTGTTTTCCGCGAATTGCCCATCCGTTGGGTCAGGGAAAAGCGCAACATCGGATTTTTTGTCGTACCTTGTTACTTTCTTTCCCAACACTAGTCTCAATAAGCAAGCAGAGCCTACTAGATTTTCCAACATCAAAACCATATTAAACCTATGTCTTTGAAAACGAAGTACCAGCCCGTGCTTGATCTCGGGGAAGAATTTGGCGTTAAGGATGGCTACGTAGAGGAAACGGACGGCATCCTCAAAATTGGCGGCACCGCTCAGACCCAATACCAGAAAGACCGCATGTGGGATAAGATCAAAGAGATCGGAGGCGAAAGCCCTTCAGACCTGCAGGCCGACATCAAGGTGAAGCATACCGGCCACTACCATGTGCATACGGTAAAGAGCGGGGAAAGCTTGTCTAAAATCGCCAAGCAGTACTACGGAGATGCCAACAAATACATGGACATTTTCAACGCTAACACCGATCAGCTGAAGGACCCTAACCTGATTCAGCCCGATCAGGAATTGAAGATTCCCTTCCCGGCTTAACGACCCAAGGCAGCAGTTCTTACGAGTGGGAGCTGCTGCCTGTGGTTCACTCCAGCACTTCCTGCAGCACCTCGTGAGCGTGGATTTCGGAAAGGCTTTCCACGTGAAATCGAAAAAAATCGATGAGCTTGCGCAGCAGCAGGCGGCGCTGATCACTAGACATGCGCAGTTGATGGCAGTTGGCGTAGTTGCAAGTCAGTAAGTGGTGCATCAACTCGCTGCCCACAGTGTTTAGATGGTGCCCGTGCACAGGGGCTTCGCTTACGAACACCCCTTCCCTCAAGTCAAAAAACGGCGTTTGCTCGCTCCACTCCCCTCCGGGCACAAACCCGAGGTGAAAGCTCAGCTCTAACATGAAGTGCAGGTGCAGGTTGCCAATGGGCTGCTCCGTAGCATCAAGGAACTGAAAGCTGCGAAACAAAAACTCAAACAATTGGCTGTTCTCCTCTGGCTCCCGGATCGATTTCCTAGCAATTTCCGCCATGAATAAACCTACAGCGCTCTTTCTCACATCAAAAGGCAAAGAGCGGTATACCTGTGCCGCTTTGATTTCTTTGATTCGGTTGAGCCCCTCTTGATGCTTATCGTAAGCCACCATATCTACCAACGACATCACCTGCAACAGGCTCGCCCGAACCTTGCCTCGCTTGCTGCGGACACCGTTGATGATGTAGCTCCGCAGGCCCCGCTCCTCCGTGAACACGTCCACGATCATACTGGTCTCTCCGTATTTAATGGAGCGGAATACAATGCCTCTGGTTTTGATCAGCACATCTTCGGTTTTACACTAAATGTAACGGAATTCATCGAAAAACCACCCAGGCTCATCCATATAACTGGCAGTATGCATCCATTTGCCCCTAGTTTTGTCTGTATAGAATAGAGGTGAACGCCTCCGTTTTATTACCCGACTTAAAAGAAAATATATGAAAATCTTGACCTTCGGCCTTTGGCTGGCCTGCATCAGTATGGTGCACGCTCAGCTGAATGCGAAATCATCCGACTGTACTTTTGGAATACAGGGAAACAGCAGCTCCGCTAGCCAAATCAGCGCCAATTTGCCCTCCGGCCTATGGACTGGATACAACCAAAGCGGGGAGGAAGTAAGCCTGCAGTTCTTCGAAAGCGGATTGGCCCATTGGTTTACGCACTGCCGCGAAAGATCAGAGAAGAAAGCCCGTCTATTCAATTGGGAGTGCCGGGCCTCTCAAAACCCAGATGGCGCCGACTTGGTGCTATGGGACTGGTCGACGGGGCAGAAAATGATTTTTGAAGTGGAAACGGATTGCAGCTCTATACAGCTCAAATCCAAGAACCGAACCCGCGCGCTTGAGCTGTCGTACAAGGCCCCCGCTAGCGAGCGCCGCCTCAACCACCTCAAGCGGGCCATTGCCGGGGGCTGGGAAAATACGACCTACCCCTTTGACTATAAGCCACAGGAAACAAGCCAACTGGAAGAGGCTTACCTGAAATACCGCTTTTTGCCGGATGGCCGCTTCGAGCGTCAGATTGGCAACCAAGCGAAAAACATTAAGGAGAGCGGCAGCTGGATGATCGCGAAGGACGGCGCCCATCTCATTCTCACATTTGAGGACGGCAGCGCGACGGTGGGCGAGATCAAGTATCTGGAGATGGACGAGATGGTGCTGCAACACCTGGTTTCCTGCCAGGACGCAACCTTCAATACCATCCGGAAGGACTTTTATTTCAATCGATACTGAACGTAGTCATACCGATAGACATTTCCTGTTTTGAAATTACGGCCGCGGGAGGGCTATGGTCCACCGTTGGCCTTTTTTGCTGTTTTGGCTACAGCCTTTCTACTCTTTCGAAAGCTTCGGAGAGGCGTAGACGCGCAGTTGGCCATCCGGAGAAAGCTCGTAGAAGCGATTGCCCTGATAATAAATTTGCAAAGGCGGCTCTTCGCTGCCCTGCTGCTGCGGCAACAGCTTTTCCTGTAGGCTCTGCAAGTTATAGACCCGGGCCTTGCCGCGTTCGTACAGCAGCACTTTGCCTTTCAGCAGTTGTACCCGTTCCACTTCCGGGTAAGGAAGCAATTGGTGAAACTGGCCAAAATTGTCAAATACATATACCCCCTGCCCCGGGCAAGTCAAGTAGATCATGTTGTTCTGTGCCGTCAATTGCCGGGCCCGGGGCGGCGCAGTCAGTTGCGCGCTCAAGTTATCGCTGGTAACCAGCACCTGCCCATTTCTGCCAATTTTGCTGAGCTGGAAAGTCGCCTGATCGTATACCCAAAAGTTGTTGTCAATGGACAAGCCTGCCGCGCTAGCGTTGACGATGCCCGCGGAGAACAAGTGCAGCACTGCCGTTTCATTCATGGTGCGGTCTAGCGTGGCAATGCTCTGCAAATCTGGATAAAACAACAGCAAATTGAAAGGGTCGGTAGGGTCAATGTACGCAAGCCGCCCGCGGGTATTGTTGTTGTAGTGGAAGACCTCCCGGCCATCCGGGCTGTATTTGTAGACGGTATTGCTGCTGTCTACGAGATACACCTGCTGCAATTTGTCTACGGTAAAGTAGCGGCCGGGGCGTGGCAAAGTGTGGAGCAGCTTCAGGGAATCTGGAGGGGGGGACTCGGAAGCAGAGATTTTCTCAGAGCCGGCACTAAGAAAGGAGCCGTACCCGGCTGCAAAAGCAGCAAGCGCTAAGAGCAAGAAACTAGGAACCAAAGATTTCACCCCTGTCATTTTCAAAGAATTTAAGCTGCACATCATGCCCGTCGAAGACGGCGTAGGAGTTGGCATACATCCATTCTCCCAGATTGATATAACGGCTGCGGCCGTTTTTTAGCGTGTAGTCGATGGGCAGGTGCCGATGGCCGAATATGAAAAAATCAATCGCTTCCTGCTCCAGCTTGCGGTTGGCATAAGCGATGAGCCACTCGTTTTCTTCCCCCAAGAAGGTGCCGAGCTCCGGTTTATCGGCCGCCCGGCTTTTGTTGGACCAAAAATGCGCCATGCCTATGCCAAAGTTAGGATGCAGCCGTTCGAACAGCCACTGGCAAGCCCGGTTAGCGAAAACTCTTTTCAGCAGTTTGTAGCCACGGTCGCCCGGGCCGAGCCCGTCTCCGTGGCCGATCAGGAAGCGCTTGCCCATGATCTCCCGCCGGATAGGGGCGCGGTAAGTAGGGATGCCCAACTCTTCCTCAAAGTACCGGAACACCCACATATCGTGGTTGCCAGTAAAGAAATGGATCGGAACTCCCTTGTCCCGCAGCTCAGCCAATTTGCCCAACAAGCGCACATAGCCCTTAGGTACGACTGTTTGGTACTCGAACCAGAAGTCGAACACGTCTCCCACCAGATAAATGGCTGCTGCATCATCCTGGATGTCATTCAACCAGCGCACTATTTGTCGTTCTCGCTCCTTGCTCGTTCGGCAGGCGTCTACTCCCAAATGGAAATCAGACGCAAAATATACTTTTGGCATAGGCTAGGGTACTGCCCGCAAAAATAGGGAATTTACTGTTTCTCCATCACCGTACCGCAGTTGTCGCAGGTGCGCAGCTCTTCCGATTCCATGAAATTGTTGATAGCAGCCTTGAGTTGGGTGACGATGTCTTCCAGCTCGAAGGACTCCTCGTGCAGCTTGTGGTTGCAATTGTCGCAGAACCACATCAGCTTATCCTTCTCTCCCGGATGGCGGTAGCGCTCAATCACCAAGCCTATGGTATTCGCTGGCCGCTGCGGGGAGTGAGGGATGTGAGGCGGCAGCAGGAACATTTCGCCCTCTTTGATTTCAATATCTTCGGGCTTGCCATCTTCGTTGATAACTTTCAGGGTGATATCCCCTTCTATCTGATAAAAGAGTTCCTCTCCCTCTTCCCAGTGGTAGTCCTTGCGGCCGTTCGGGCCTCCTACGACCATCACGATGTAATCGTCGTTTCCTTTGTAGACTTGCTGATTGCCCACGGGCGGTTTGAGCAGATGGCGGTTATCGTCTACCCATTGCTGCAGGTTAAATGGTTTGGCTAATGGCATAATTTTTTAAGGTTTTTTGCACTTTCGCCGCAGGAACGGTTGGCAGCGAACAGTTGTTTTAATTTCCTTAATTTTGGCAAAAGATACAAAACACAGCTCATGAACTTAGATTTAAAGGGGAAAAATGCGCTGGTTTGCGGCAGCAGCAAAGGCATCGGCAAAGCAGCTGCCTTCGAATTAGCCAAACTCGGCGCCAATGTCACCCTCGTTGCCCGCTCCGTAGACAAAATGGCAGCGCTCACCGAGCAAATGGAACGGACTTCTGGCCAGCACCATGATTTCCTGGCGGCCGACTTTTCGAACCCGGCTGACCTCAAAAAGAAAGTGCGCGGCCTTACCGCCGCCAAGCCCATCCACGTTTTGGTCAACAATACCGGCGGGCCGCCCTCCGGCCCGATTACCGAAGCAGAGCTGGAGGAATTTACCGATGCGTACACCAAGCATCTCATCTGCAACCACCTCCTGGCTAAAGCGGTACTGCCGGGCATGCGGCGGGAAGCCTACGGCCGCATCATCAACGTCATTTCCACTTCCGTAAAAGCCCCCTTGCCCAACCTGGGCGTCAGCAACACGGTGCGCGGTGCCGTAGCTAACTGGGCTAAAACCCTGGCCAATGAGGTGGGCCCGGACGGCATCACCGTCAACAGTGTATTACCGGGTGCCACCAGCACCGACCGGCTTCAGAGCATCATCGATAAGAAGGCGGCAAGCAGCGGCAAGAGCCAGGAGGAAGTGGTGCAGGCCATGCAGAGCAACATCCCCCTGCGCCGCTTCGCCGAGCCCGAAGAAGTAGGGGCAGCCATCGCTTTTCTGGCCACCCCCGCGGCTGCCTACATTACCGGAGTAGCGCTGGCGGTGGACGGCGGGCGGTTGAAGAATTTGTAAATTAAAAAACGCTGAGTTATGCGCGCGCTTACCCTCTTTTTTGGACTGCTGCTGGGCACGCTGCCGCGTTTTTAACTATCTTACTGCCAAAAGCCTATGCGGTACCTGTTTCTAATAGCCCTTCTTGCCCCCTTGCTCGGCTGCCAGCCTGAGGAAGAGCCGCCTCCGAGCCGTTTTGAGCCATTCACCTACCCAAACTCCGATTACATTGGCAGCAAGTCGGGCAGCGTCTACCTGCCGCCTTCTTACTATACCGACACTACCCGCCGCTACCCGGTGCTCTACATGATGGACCAGCAAAACCTGTTTTTCGACAGCCTGGCCTACGGCGGGGAAGCCTGGCAGCTGCACCGCACCACGGACAGCCTGAGCCGCGCCGGGCAAATGCCGGAGGTAATCATCGTAGGCATCGACCATGCCGGTGAAAAACGCTTTTTGGAGTACCTGCCGCAGCAGCCCATCGAGCAGTTGCCAGAAGCGCAGCGGGACCTCCTGCGGGCGGGAGTAGGAGGTATGCCCTATTCGGATGCCTTCCTGCGCTTTCTTACCCAGGAGCTGAAGCCTTACGTAGACGAACAATACCGTACCCAAACCGGTATGCCTCACACCTATATCGGCGGTTCCAGCATGGGGGGCTTGATCTCCATGTATGCAGTATGCGAGTATCCGGAGCGCTTTGCCGGCGCACTTTGCCTGTCCACGCACTGGCCCGTGTCGCTCGAAAACGATACACCAGAGGCTGCCCAGGCGATCATCGACTACTTCGCAGAAAACCTGCCTGCGGGCAAACGCTGGTACTTCGACTACGGCACCGAGGGGCTCGACCGCTTCTACGCGCCCTACCAGCAGCGGGTGGATTCCATACTGCAGGCGCAGGGATACCAGGCCGGGCAGGATTGGCTGACGCAGATTTATCCCGGCCACGGCCACAATGAGCGGTTCTGGCGAGAGCGGGTGCACCTGGGGCTGCGGGGCGTGGTACTGGAGTGAAAAGGCTTGTCTACTGCCTTAGCCTGCTGTGATTCCAGTAACCGGCCCACTCGGTTTCAAACCGCCCAATGCCCGCCAATCAACCAACGGCGGCCAGGCTTCAACAAACGGCAAAATGATGAGGCAGAATTAACCGTTGGGATTAAACCTTCAGCGATTTTGCTGATCCAACTACCAAAATTTTGACCACATGAAACAATTCACATTTTTGCTGACGGGCATCGCCGCCCTGTTGCTGTTCCCAATGCTTTCCCAAGCTCAGGAGACAGACAAGGAGCGCATGAGCACTGAGGAGCGCGCGCAAGCCCTAACCGATTCTATGACCGTACAGCTGGAGCTGTCCGAAGCGCAGCAATCCGAAGTCTACGACATCAACCTGAAGTACGCCGAGAAGATGGAGGAACTGCGGTCATCCGCTAAAGGTAAAGGCCGGCAGCACCGTATGAAAGCTAGGAAAGGGATGAAGGAGCTGCGCCAAGCCAAAAACAAAGATATGAAAGCGGTACTGGACGAGGAACAATTCGAAACCTACCAGGCCAAGCAAGAAGAGCGGCGCGAGCGGATAAGGCGCCGTCTCAGGAAGCGGCGCTCGGGAAACAACTAAGCTTATGCTGCCAGGAAGGCGAAGTGGCCGGGCTGTTGGGTTGGGTTGGCCACTTCGTGCTTCGGACAGCTTGAATAGCTTGCCAGAATACTGTACCTTGAAGATTAAAGATATGCCATGACTACGAGAATTAGTGTTCCCTTATCTGAGGTTGACGAAGATTTTCTAAGACGTTTAAAAGAACAGTACCCTGACCATACCCGGCTGGATATTCAGTTGGTAGATTTGGATAGTGTTCCTTCCTTTAACGAAACCGATTTTTGGGAGATCATCGATCAGCTGGACATGGATGCTAACGCTTACGAAGCGACCCTCACGCCTGCTATACAAGCTCTCGCTCAGCGTCCGGTCAGTGATATTTATCTGTTTGAAGACATGCTTTCAGAAAAGCTCCATCAATTAGACACGAGGCTTCATGCGCAGGCTGCTTATCCGAATAGAAGAGTATCTGTAGATGGCTTTTTATATGTCAGGGCCGCTGTTGTGGCAGGCGGTAAAACTCGTTTTCAGGCTGTAATTGCCAACCCCGAACTCATGCCTCAGGAAGAAAGCTTTGAGGCCTTGCTTTCACTTGCAGCAAGAGCCTTTGAACAGAAGACAGGTGAAACCTTTGATTACCTGCCACCTGTCGATTATGAGACGTATGCTAATGAATCGGGTTGGAAGTAATTTTTGAACTATGCACAAAAATGCGCTTGACAATAAAGAGCCTCATCACTTGTACGCAATCTACGACAAGCAGGAAAAAGAGGTATTCAAGTACGGTATCAGTTGTGATCCCATAGGAAAGGGCGGCTTCAGCTACAGGATTCGCCGACAACTTAAGCTACTCAACCTTGCGGCAGGCTGGGTTCGCTATTTCGCTCGAATTATTTTGGAAAATATTCCCGGACGCCGAAAAGCAGAGGAGATAGAGGATGAGTACATGAATGCCTTTGAAAAAGAAAAAGGGCGTTTACCGAGAGGTAACCTTCGTAAAAACCGGAATAATTAACGCCGTGGTAAAAGACCATTAAACGATTACCGCTCTAATCAAATATAAAGACCCACCCTACACAACGTGTTGATTATTTTCAACAAAAGCTGTATTTTTGTTGAAAATAGTCAACACATGAGCTCTAAACAACAAATCCTGTTCCCAAAGCACCAAAAAATAATGGAGCAGGTAGGCGAGCAAATCAAACTGGCCAGGAAGCGAAGGGGGCTGACCACAGAGCAGGTGGCAGAGCGCGCCGGTATCAACCGCACCACCCTTTACCACATTGAGCGCGGCAAACCCAGTGTGGCGATTGGCGCTTATTTTAATGTGCTGCGTGTATTCAATTTGCACGAAGACTTTTTGAAGTTGGCTGTTGATGATGAGCTGGGGCGAAAATTGCAGGACTTGGAACTTTTAAAGTAAGAGTAGGTTTAAATTTGGAGCTCGCAAGAAGCGTAGGCTCTTATTTTCAACTCACCGTACTGGAAATGGAGGAAACGATCAAAGAGGTTAGGAGCGCAGTCAAAACCTGGAATATGGTAGCTGACGAAATCGGCATACCGCCTTCTCAGCAAGAACTTATGCGCCCCGCCTTCCAGCTCTAACCCTCCCCCATTTTCCCAAAAATCCCTATTTTACCCCCCAAAATCAGGGAATATGACCGCCTACCTCCAACGCTTTACCGTTGCCCTGCTCCTGCTGATCGGGAGCAGCACCATTTTCGCCCAATCGCCGCTCGAGCGCGTAGAGCCCCCCAACTGGTGGGCCGGCATGAACAATCCGGAGCTGCAGCT
>CAYNIT010000010.1:0-40311 GCA_964397205.1 uncultured Phaeodactylibacter sp.
TTAGCCTTCCCCAGCAAACCTGAAACCGGAACGCTCGATTCCCCGCCGCCGAACTCCCCTAACCCCTCTTGATCTCTATTTAGGCAAGGTAAAGAGGGGGACCACCGGCGGCAGGAGCTTACGCTACTATTCAAGCTTAGAGCTCCTTAACCGGGGATCAAAAACGAAGCAAAAAGGCACTGCCAGGGAGTTCTAACCCAAGCACCTACCTCCCCCGCACCAACTCCGCCCTCAACTTCTCAACTCACCAAGCACCAACTCTGCCCTCAACTTCTCCACGCTCCCTAAAAACCACTTCATCCCCCGCCCTCAACAAAAACATCTCCTCCCGCGCTGCGTCAAAGACCGGGATCGCCGCCCGGCCAATAACCTGCCAGCCACCCGGCGCTTCAAAGGGGTAGATGCCCGACTGCCAACCCGCCAGCCCCACGGACAAGCCCGGCACCCGGCGGCGCGGCCTCGCCCGGCGAGGGCAATACAAGGCTTCCGGCAGCTTACCCAGGTATGGAAAGCCAGGCAGAAAGCCCAGCATATACACCCGGTACACCTGGCTCGTATGCAGCCGGATGACCTCCTCCCACGGCAATCCGGTGCGCTGTATGACCGCTTCCTTGTCCAGGGCGTATTCATCGGCATAGCTGACGGGAATTTCCACCCGGCAGGGCGTCCGGGCTTCCTCCTTCTGTGCCGTTTCCTGCAACCGTTCTATTTGGGCGGATAGCGTATCGTAGTCCGTCATTTCCGGCGCATAGCCGACCGTCAGCGAGCAATAGGCAGGAATAAGGTACTGCAAGCCTGGGATCCCGGATTCCTCCAGGGCGCGAGCCAGTTGCACTACTTGATCGTTGACTTCCGGGGCGATGCGTTGCTCGAAATTGACCAGCAAGGCGCGCTCGCTGAATGGCTGTATATTCATAGCGCCCGCTTTAGGATGTTATGGGCGCGGAAGTGCTCATCCAGTGCTTTTAAAATATCCACCGCCGCTGGATTATCCCCGTGAATACACAAGCTATCAGCTTTCAAACGGATTCGCTTCCCTTCCAGGCTCATAACTTGCCCTTCCACGACAATTTGGTGGGCCTGCCGTACGGCCACTTCCGGCTCGTGGATCACCGCCCCCGGCTGCGAACGTGGCGCCAACTGGCCATCCGAAGTATACCGCCGGTCTGCAAAGGCTTCGGCAATAAAGGAAAGGCCTGCTTGTGCTGCCCATGCAGACAGCGGGCTGTTGGCGAGCCCCATCAACACTAGGCGTTCATCCATATCCAAAAGCGTGCCCATAACAGTAGCCGCCACCTTTTCATCCCTCAGCATAGTATGGTAAAGCGCGCCGTGGGGTTTAACGTAGGCCACGCGCCCGCCCAGGTTTTCCACCATACCGTTCAAAGCCGCGACTTGATACCTGATCATCGCCCGCAGCTCCGGCGCCGGCAACTCCATGTGCTGGCGCCCGAAATTCGCCCGGTCGGGATAGGAAGGGTGAGCGCCGATGCGTAGCCCATAGTGCACCGCCAGCCGAATCGCATTTTCAATAAAAAGCGGGTCGCCTCCGTGAAAGCCGCAGGCAATGTTGCAGGAAGTCAGGTAAGGGAAGAGGGCAGATTGATCCGGCTGTGGACGTTCGTGCGTACCCTCGCCCAAGTCGCAATTGAGATCTATTTGATGGAGCCCCTGCATCGCCTGTAGGTTTTACAACAGTAAAAAGTCGGCCCAGTAGCGGTAATCTCGAAGGGGGCGGTTTTCCTCCGTTTCTTCCTCAGACATCGGGGCCAGCTCCATCAGCGGGTAGGAAATGATGGCGCGCCCCTTCTTTACCGAAGCGATCAGGCCCAAGCCTTCTTCGTCGATGCCTTCTATGGCCACCACCTCCACTCTTGTGCCGCGGGGCAGCTGTTGCAGCACCAGGCCTTCCGCCAAAGCCGGGAACGGGTATTGGACCTCTTCCCGGAAGTAGCGGAGCCAATTATCCAGATCGGACTGCGCCGGCTGCTGCATCAGGATACGGTGGATGCGAGCGGCCTGCGCGTCGGCTTCGATATCACCCCAGAAGTACCGGTGGCAAACGGAGCGCTGGGCCGTGATGGCCTCGGCTTCCGTATCTCTGGCCTGGGCTGGCGTTATTTCGTCTTCTCCAAATTCGAAGCGAGTGACATTCGGGTGCATCATTTCCTCGCAGGCATCTTTCAGGTAATCCTCGGGCAGCCGCTGCAGGGTGAGGCTGTCCAGGTTGATGACGTAGCGTATGTTCAAGCCGTCGGTATAGGCATACTCTACGCGGCCTTGCCAGCCCTTGGTGTGCAGTTTGGGAAAAAGCTGCTCGTTGGGATAGTGCTCGATGGTTATCTGTACCGGCGTGCCCGGAGCATAACGTGGGTCCTGTACGGGAGTCCACTCCGCTTCTTCGGCTTCATCGTAGAGCGGCCATTCGAGTTCCGCTTCTTCCTCGCTCCCTCCAAGTACCGGATAAAACAATCCATTGAATTCCGGAGGCTCGGCATACTGGGCTTTGCGTGCCAGTTGGAGAAGTTGTCGGCTGGCCTTATCCGCCACGAGGCTCTCCGCAGCCTCGCGTTTGAAAGCGCGAAACCAGTCCAGGTCCTTTGCCAGGCCGTCTTCTTCGTCAAAGCCTCGGGGGAGCAATCCCGGTGCCGTGTAAGGCAGATTGGCAATCGCGTTCTCCTGTCGATGGCGGTACTTGACCACGCCCTGATTGAGCTGCTCCGCTTCCTGGGGCTTTAGCGAAAGCGACAGCTCGAAACAGCGCGTCAGCAGCCTGGCCAAATCTACCTCCTCGGGCTGTTCCAATTTCTGTTGAGCCAGTTGCAGGGCGTTTTTTTCAAGCTTGGAGATCCACTCGGAAGATTCTTCCACCAGATAGTCCACAGCACCAGACCGGAGCTTGCGTGCCAATTCTGGCGAAGTGGGGGCGCTCTCCAGTGCTCTGCGGGTAAAGGGGGGCATGCAGATATCGATGAAGAACTGGCAATTGGAAGCCAGCGCAGAGCTAAGCAGCTGCCGCGTAGATAAAACATTGATTTGCTCAGCCAATTTGGTATAGAGGCTGTGCAGCAACCGCAGTGCATTTTCTTCCTGTTGAAAATACTGCTGCAACAGCTCGGCCAGGTCACTGCATCGCTGGAAGAATGCTTCCCGGGCAGCTTCAGCTTCGAGCAAGTTCTGATGCAATGTTGGATAGGAATCTGACAGCGTATGGCTCATAAGCAAACGGTTAGTCATTTGCTGAAGAACAGCCCGACAGAAAGGTAAGTTTTGGCGCCCCTACCTAGTAAGGTACATATACCGCTGCCGGTCCAATTCTCTGAAAAAGGGGTCTGCCAAATCTTTGATGAACCGTATGCCCTCGCCGGTAGACTTCATTTCAGGCCCCAGGTTCTTATCCACATTCGGAAATTTATTGAAGGAGAAGATGGGGACTTTTATGGCAAAACCACCCGGCCGCGCCTTGATGTCGAAATCCTTGAGCTTATGCGTGCCAAGCATCACTTTGGTAGCAATCTTGAGGTAGGGCACCTGGTAAGCTTTCGCGATAAAGGGGGTGGTGCGCGAAGCCCGCGGATTGGCCTCTATGACGTACACCTGATCATCCTTGATGGCGAATTGTATGTTGATCAGCCCGCGGATGTCCAGCGCTTTGGCCAGCTTTTCAGCGTACTCCACCATCTTGCTTACCGTTTGTACCGAAAGGCTGTAGGTGGGCAGTACAGCCGAGCTGTCGCCGGAGTGGATGCCGGCTGGCTCGATGTGTTCCATGATGCCCATGATGTGCACTTCATCGCCATCACAGATGGCATCGATTTCAGCTTCCTTAGCCCGGTCCAAAAACTGATCAATCAGCACCCGGTTGTCCGGCAGGTGCTTGAAGATGCTGAGTACGTGGCGTTCCAGTTCTTCATCGTTGATGACGATGCGCATCCGCTGCCCACCCAGTACATAGGAGGGCCGGACCAAAGAAGGATAGCCGGTACGTTGGGCAATGTTGAGGGCCTCATCCGCATCATTGGCGACTCCGTACTGCGGATAGGGGATGTCCAGCTCTTTGAGCAGATCGGAGAAGGCGCCGCGGTCTTCCGCCAGGTCCATGTTTTTGAAGCTGGTCCCGATAATATTATAGCCCTTTGCATCCAGGGACTCGGCCAGCTTCAGAGCGGTTTGCCCGCCCAGCTGCACGATGATACCCTCTGGCTTTTCCAGCTCCAGAATTTCTTCCAGGTGTTCCCAGAAGACCGGCTCGAAGTACAGTTTATCCGCCACATCGAAGTTGGTGGACACTGTCTCTGGGTTGCAGTTGACCATGATAGCTTCGTAGCCTGCCTCTTTAATGGCCAGCAAACCGTGCACGCAGCAGTAATCGAATTCGATGCCCTGGCCGATCCGGTTGGGCCCGGAGCCGAGGACTACAATTTTTTTGCGCTCGCTGGGGATGCTCTCGTTTTCCTTATCGAAAGCCGAGTAGAAGTAGGGGGTCTTGGCTTCAAATTCCGCTGCGCAAGTATCCACCATTTTATAGGTGCGGCGTATGCCTAGTTTTTTGCGGTAGCGGCTCACTTCCGCTTCCTTGATGCGCAGCAGCCAGGCGATTTGCGCATCGGAATAACCTACTTCCTTGAGCTCGCGCAGGAACGTTTCCGGGATATCTTCCGCTACGTTGTAGCGCATCAACTGCTGCTCCATTTTGACGAGCCGCTTGATTTGCTTGATGAACCAGGGGTCGATGCGGGTGAGTTTCTGAATGGTCTTTTCCGGTACCCCTAGCCGCAGGGCATCCTTGAGGCGAAAGATCCGGTCTTCGCTCGGATTTTCCAGGCGCTCCAGGATGTCGGCGGTTTTGATCCATTCCTTCATATCCGCTCCCAGCCCCATGCGGTTGTTTTCCAGCGATTGGCAGGCTTTCTGCAGGGCTTCCAGGAAATTGCGGCCAATGGCCATCACCTCGCCAACCGACTTCATCTGCATGCCCAGCTGATGGTCGGCGCCGTGGAACTTAGCAAAGTCCCAGCGCGGCATTTTTACAATCACGTAGTCCAGGGTAGGCTCAAAGTAGGCGGAGGTGTTCTGCGTGATCTGATTCTTGAGCTCATCCAGGGTGTAGCCGATGGCGAGCTTGGCAGCAATTTTGGCAATCGGGTAGCCGGTCGCTTTGCTGGCCAGAGCGGAAGAGCGGGACACCCGTGGGTTGATCTCAATGACGATCAGCTTTTCGTCCTCCGGGTTGATGGCAAATTGTATGTTGCAGCCGCCGGCAAAGTTGCCAAGCGAGCGCATGGCGTGAATGGCTTCATCCCGCATCTGCTGGTAAGCGGTATCCGAAAGCGTCATAGCAGGGGCTACCGTGATGCTGTCGCCGGTATGCACTCCCATGGGGTCGAGGTTTTCTACCGTACAGATGATCACCACATTATCGTTGGCATCGCGCAGCAGTTCCAGCTCAAATTCTTTCCAGCCCAGCACTGCTTTTTCCACCAGCACCTCGTGGGTGGGGGACATGCTCAGGCCGCGGCGCAGCGCTGCATCAAAAGCTTCGGAGGTATGCACGAAACCGCCTCCGGAGCCGCCCAGGGTGTAGGAAGGGCGGATGACCAGTGGATATCCAATATCTTGTGCAGCTTCTTTGCCCTCCAGGAAAGAATTGGCGATGCGCGAGGGGGCTACGCTCAGGCCAACTTCCAGCATGTGTTTGCGGAATGCTTCCCGGTTTTCGGTTAACTCAATGGCGTCGAGGTCTACGCCGATCAAGCGGATGTTGTACTTTTCCCAGACACCTTGCTTGCCAGCTTCGATGGCCAGGTTGAGGGCCGTCTGCCCGCCCATGGTAGGCAACACAGCATCCACTGGGCGCTCTTCTAAAACCTGGACAATACTCTCTACCGTAAGGGGCAGCAAATGGATATGGTCAGCCGTGACCGGGTCGGTCATTATGGTGGCGGGGTTGTCATTGATCAGAGATACTTCTATGCCTTCTTCCCGCAGGGAGCGGGCTGCCTGCGATCCGGAGTAATCAAATTCACAAGCTTGGCTGATGATGATAGGGCCGCTGCCGATGATGAGCACCGACTTAATGGATTGATCTTTTGGCATTATCCGTTAAAATTGCGCTCCCGAAGTACGTAAAGTGAGGCAGGAGCCGGTTTTTTCCTCGCTTTTCGAGGAAGCAATAGGTTAAATTGCCCGCAAAGATAAGTCAGGCCGCTCTGCTATGAAAACCCTAAACGGGCTTTTTGTTAAAAACCTTAGCGCTGGCTTGACAGGGAAGGGAAGCAGCGCTCCGTATCTGAGTTGGGTTGCCTTACCGTTGCCTAGGCCTCAAAACAGCCAGTTGAAGCGATGTTCTCCAACAGCCCGTTTTACTCCACCACTTCAAATTCTTGTATGTCAGAATAGTACTCGATCTCGCCCCTGATTTTTAGCGCCTGATCGCCCTTTTGCAAACTGGATTTTCGCACCAGATAAAGGGTGTGCGGCCCGGGTTTGAGCTTGCGCAGCCGCAACGGGTGCAGGAAAAAGGTGTCCTGCCGTACCGGGCCGGGTATGGTGATGCTGTGGGCTTTATTGTTCTCATCCGAAAAAAGAAACACGAGCCGCTCCTCGTCGCCGAGCGCCCCGTCGGGCAGGTATACCTCCATTCCGTCCCGCAGGCTTGCCCGCCCGTTGATGACCTCAAAGGTGTCGATTGGAGGCAGGAGGAGTTCTGCTTCCCGTGCTTTGCCCTGCGGCCCGGTAAACTTAAAGCGGTGGGTGGCTTGATAGGAGCGGCGGTAGGTGGTGCTGTAGCGGACCACATCGGTAGGAAGCCGGCGCCCTTCGAGCGGCTTGCCCTGAAAATGGACTGCGCCGCTGACTGCTACTGACTTGGCGTTGCCCAGGCTGTCGCCCTCCAAGAAAGAAGCGGAGGCCTTGTATTCGTTCTGCGGCTCGATGTAGCGGACAAAGAAGTCGGCGAACAGCGTCTTTGGCTTTTCATCGGCGGCGGGCTCGTTTTGGCAAGCTCCCAGGCACAAGAGAAAGCAGATGCCCGGTAGGGTAAGCGGCATTTTGGTCATGAATATCCTTTTGATGCAAAGGTAAGGCTTTTAGAAAAAAGGAGAGGAAAGGCAGCAAGCCTTGATTCCTTTGAGCTTTTGGCGGGCTCGGGCAGGGCTTGTCAGTTGGAGGACTAAATCAAGGTTCTTTCATTTTACCGAGGAAGCATTATATTTGTGCGCTGCGTTATACGCTTGTGCAAACTTCCCATATCCCGCAAAACCAACCGACTTTTATTTCTGGAACCTGACTTTTGGCAAAGAAAGTCTCCCAAATACTGATCAAAACAACTACTTTTGAACTCGACTATTGTACGCTGCTTGCTGACAAACTTCGCGCTGCCGACAAAGAAAAATTGGTGTGTGGAGCCTTTTTTAGCGGGCAATTATGGATATTCGCAGCGTTTAGCGCATTTGTTCTCGAGGCTGCATGCAATAGTATACACTCACAATACTGCTAATTGAACCCTTGGTTTCAATGCAATTTTAAAACAGGAAAATTTATGGTACGTTATTTACTGCTATTTTTTGCACTCACCCTCTCGGGAGTGGTCGCCTACGGGCAGACCTCGTTGCAGGGGAAAGTGACGGACGATACCGGAGAGCCTATCATCTTCGGCTCTGTCGCCCTGTACAAAAACGAGGTGCTGATCACGGGTACAGAGACCGACTTTGACGGCAACTATGCCTTCAATGAGCTCGACCCCGGCACCTACGATATCGAGGTGACCTATGTAGGCTACAATCCCAAGCGGATCAACGGCGTCAAGGTTTTTGCTGGCAAAACGAACATCGTCAACGTTGAAATGGAATCTGATGCGGTAAACCTGGATGCCGTTATCGTAAAGGACTACAAAGTCCCACTGGTAGAAAAGGACAACACCACTCAGGGTAAAACCATCACTAGTGACCAAATCAAGAACCTTCCGACCCGGAACATTAATGCACTAGCAGCCAACACCGCCGGCATTGCCTCCGCTGATGAAGGCAGTGCCATCTCTATAAGGGGGTCGCGAAGCAATGCTACCGACTACTACGTGGACGGTATACGCGTCCGGGGTAACCTGGTGCCAGAATCGGAGATTGAGCAGCTGCAAGTGATTACGGGAGGCATCGAAGCGCAGTACGGTGATGTGACAGGCGGCGTGATTTCCATCACAACCAAGGGGCCGTCTAATAGCTTTTCCGGTGGCGTAGAGGTGGAATCTTCCAGGTTTACCGATCCGTATAACCAAAGCCTGATCGGGTTCCACCTATCCGGGCCGATTTTTAAGAAGACGAACGAGGAGACCGGCCGCGAAAAGTCTATCCTCGGCTTCCGCTTGGCTGGCCGTTATACCTACCAGAAAGACAATGACCCTCCCGCTACCGATATATTCCAGGTGCGTCCTGATGTGCTCAATGGCTTGCTGGAAAATCCTGTTATCACGGCGCGTGACAACAACCTTCCCGCTGCGGACTTCCTGACGGATGAAGATGTCCGTACCCTTGATTTCAACCCATATGAGGACAACGCCAGGCTCGCTGGTACGGCTAAAATCGATGCCCGCCTCAGCGATGCCATTGACATCACCTTCTCCGGCCAGGTCAACCTCTCTAGGAGCATCTTCACGCCCAACGGCTGGCAGTTGATGAACGCCCGGGGGATCGGCGACAGTGAGATCAATATGTTCAACTCCTTTTCGGATCTGCTTTCGGATAACCCTGTTCTTAGAACCACCAACCCCGCCAGCAACTTCAGCAACTACCGGGGCAACTTCCGTTTTCGCCACCGCCTGGGCGGCGGCTCCTCCTCAGATGAGGAGGGCAGGGGATCGATCATTCAAAATGCTTCCTACACCATACAATTCGGCTACGAAGTGACGGATACAGACCGCTCAGACCCCCGCCACGGCGACAACCTGTTCAACTACGGTTATATAGGGGAGTTTGTGCAGGAGTGGATCCCCAACTGGGAAATCAGAAACGTAACCGAAGGCGGACAGCTGATCGATCAGTTCGCGGTACATACGGACTACACGCCGGTCTTCCGGGACTATGTGCCTAACGAAGAGGTGAACCCGATTCTGGCTAACTATAACAACACCTTCCTGAACGATGAGGGCAACTACGAGCTGCCCGGCGAAATTCAGGGCATGAACGCCTTCAACGGCGATGTCAACGATATTTTTACGAATTCTTGGGGGCTGCACACCAACGTAGGCTCCGTGTACAATTTGAACCAAAAGGGGGAAACGGACACCTACACGCTGCAGGCACGTACTTCCTTTGACCTGGTGCCGGGAGGCTCGGACAAAGGCCGCCATAGCATTCAGATGGGTATCTGGTACGAAGAGCGCATCAACCGCAGTTACTCCATCAACCCACGGGCACTTTGGCTGGCAGCTCGTCAGCTGGCCAATACCCAGATTCAGGGTATACCACTGGGTGGGGAGGACAATCTGCCACTTACCGATTCCCTCGGCATCAATGTTACGGTGCTGGATGAACAAGGCAATCCTTTCATCAACCAAGTTACTGGAGATACCCTTGTCGGTGCATTGCACGATGTGGAGATTGCCCCGGGCAGCAGCGCTCAATTTTACAAGCGTGTGCGGGAGGTCGCAGGAGTCGGCCTGCGGGAGTTTGTCAATGTGGATGGCTTGAACCCGAATGACCTGAGCCTCGACATGTTCTCCGCCCGGGAATTGAACGACTTCGTAAACCAAGGCTCGCCAATTCTCAACTACGCTGGTTACGATTACCTGGGCAACCGTTTCGACGGTACATTCGACGAATTCTTTACGACAACCAATATTACGGACGGCGATACCTTAAGGACCTTTCCGGTTGCGCCCTTCCGGCCCATCTACGGAGCCGCCTTTGTTCAGGACAAATTCACCTTCAAAGACATCATTTTCCGTCTGGGGCTTCGGGTAGATCGTTACGATGCCAATACAAAGGTGTTGAAGGACAACTACTCGCTCTACGAAATCATGGGAGCCGATCAATACCACAGACTGGAGGGCGGTGAGGCACCAGGCAATATTGGAGACGACTTCAAGGTGTACACTGACTCCGAGGGAACTGGAGTAGCGGCCTATCGCGACGGCGATCAGTGGTTCCGCGGAAACGGTAATCCGGTCAACAACCCCTCTCTGATTTTTCAGGGTGGCACAGTCAATCCGTTCTACGTTAACGAGCGTGCTCGGCAGAACATCGACTACATCAAGGAGCCCGGGTTTGACACAGACGCCTCCTTCGAAGATTACGAAGTGCAGGTGAACTACATGCCACGCCTGGCATTTTCTTTCCCGATTTCCGATGACGCCAACTTTTTCGCCCACTACGATATCCTGGTTCAGCGGCCGCCTTCCAATTCTTACGCTACGCCACTGGATTATTTCTACTTCTATGACCGCTCGAGCGGCGACATCAATAACCCGAGCCTTCGCCCAGAGCGCACCATCGATTACGAAGTAGGTTTCCAGCAGAAGCTGTCTCAGTCTTCAGCCCTGAAGATTTCTGCTTACTACAAGGAAATGCGCGACATGATTCAGCTGCGCACTTTCTTCCCGGTACCGGTTATCGGCCAGTATACCACATTTGACAACATCGACTTCGGCACGACCAAAGGCTTCAGCTTCGAATACGATCTGCGCCGTACCGGCAACCTGTCTTTAAACGTTAACTATACCTTGCAATTTGCGGATGGAACGGGCTCCAATGCAGAGTCTCAGCGCAACGTAAGTAACCGGGGTGTGCTGCGTACACTATTCCCGCTCAATTTCGACGAGCGCCACCGTTTTGTATTCAATGTCGATTACCGCTACAGCTCCGGAAAAGCCTATACCGGCCCGCGTTTGTTCGGAAAAGACATCTTTGCCAACGCAGGTGTCAACCTGCAGGGCAACGCGATATCCGGCCGGCCTTACACAGCCACGCAGTTGCCGCAGCCCTTTGGCGGCGCCGGCGTGATCGGCTCACTCAATGGAGCGCGGCTGCCCTGGAACTTCGTGGTCAACCTGCGGGTTGACAAGAGTTTCCAGATTGGTAAAAAACTGGGCATGAACGTCTACTGCCGGATATCCAACTTACTGGACCGCCGGAATATTTTGGGCGTATACTCTGCTACTGGCTCCCCCACCGATGACGGCTACCTGGCCAGCGAGCTGGGCAGCGCACAGCTGGAGAATATCGAAGGTTCTGCCCGCCCGGTCAATGCCTACCTCGCTTCTTATCAGTGGAGGTTGCTGAACCCGGACTTGTTTACCCTGCCCCGGCGAATTTACCTGGGTACTATTTTTGACTTCTAAGCAATCATCACGCTCTGGAGCAGCGGCAAAGCAACCGCCGCTGCTCCGGGAGTACAACAGTGCGGAGGGCTCCGGCCCAAAGCAT
Source organism: uncultured Phaeodactylibacter sp. (assembly GCA_964397205.1). GTDB lineage: Bacteria > Bacteroidota > Bacteroidia > Chitinophagales > Saprospiraceae > Phaeodactylibacter. The sequence goes on from CAYNIT010000010.1 coordinate 11,418, forward strand.
TGATACCATCAAATTAAATTTTGAAAAATCTAAAATACGAGCAATGCGTAGATCTATATTCAGCTTACTGGGCGTAATGCTCTTTGTGGCCATGGCCACAGCGCATACTCCTTACAAAGACAAGGAGAAAGCTCCGGCAAAGAAGAACGAACGCGTCTCTTTCCGGGAAAATTGCGACTTGGCAAAAGACCAGGAAGAGCAATCTGTCAACAACGTTCGCGCTCGCCTGACAACCGGCGGAGATGTCTGGTGGGACGGCAATAACGCGCGTTATATAGTTCCTAAAGTGCCTCCGGGGCAACCCGAAATTTCCTCCATTTTCGCCGGCGCTGTCTGGCTGGGTGGAGTAGATGACGGAGGCTCTTTGAAGGTAGCCGCTCAAACCTATGGCCGCAGCTCCGGACAGTCTGACTTTTGGCCTGGCCCGTTGACACCGCTCACGGACCCACAGCCTGGCCAGACCGAACAGTTGACTTGTTCTAACTGGGACCAACTCTTCCACGTTACCGGCAATGAGATTGACGAATTCATCCGCCTCTACCAAGAAGCAGAGGAAAACGGAACCACCCTTAACCCTGACGAAATACCCCCGGGCGTGAAAGGATGGCCAGCTAAGGGCAACCCCTTCTTCTTCGAGGAGAATGGCTTTGATCTGCCCGATACAGAGCAGGCACTCGCGGGTTTCTTTGATAATGACCCCGATGGCGATGGCCCGGATGGCCTCTACAATCCGCTAGATGGAGACTACCCCACCATTGAAATCCGGGGCTGCGAGGAGGACTTAGAGTATCCCGACGATATGTACTTTTGGATTTACAACGATGCAGGTAATACCCACACAGAATCCAATGCTTTGCCCATTCAGATGGAGGTGCAGGTACAAGCCTTTGCTTACGCCAGCAACGATGAGCTCAACAACATGACCTTTCAAAGGTACAAGTTGATCAACCGGGCGCTCGAGCCGATCGACAGCACCTTCTTCGCCATGTGGGTAGACCCCGACCTGGGTTGCTACCTGGACGACTACGTCGGTTGTGATACGTCTCGCAGCTTGGCGTACATCTACAATCAGGATGAACTCGACGGCCAGCCGGGCTGTACCTGCCCCGATGGTGTAGAGTCCTACTGTGATCAGGTGCCCTTGCTCGGTGTCGACTATTTCCGTGGCCCGCGTGGCCCCAAGAAGTACGATACGCTCACGCAAATGTTGTTCCCGCCGGAAACGGAAGGGGAAAACCTCATTGATACGCTGGTGGAACTGGGGATGTCCTCCTTTACATACTACCACAACGGCGGTACCGACCAGGTGCCGGAAAACATGACCGACCCGGAGAATGGCGTACAGTATTACAACTACCTTACCGGTTCCTGGCGGGGTGGTTCTCCCTTCCAGTTCGGCGGTGACGCCTTCCAGGAAGGAACCGAGCCTATCCGATACGCCTTCATCGATGAGCCAGACGACGAGTCTTCCGAAGCTTGGTCCATGTGCTCCCAAGACCTGCCTCCCGGCGACCGGCGGACCATTCAGGCTTCCGGGCCGTTCCGTCTTGACCCCGGTGCTGTAAATGAGCTGATCATCGGAGTGGTCTGGGTGCCGGATGTAGATTATCCGTGCCCGAACATCCGAGAGCTGCAAAACGCGGATGACATCGCTCAGGCCTTGTTCGACAACTGCTTTGACCGCCCGCGTGGGCCGGATGCACCAGATGTGGATATTATCGAACTGGATGAGGAATTGATACTGGTACTGACCAACGACACCCTCACCTCCAATAATGCTTACGAATCTTACGAAGAAATTGGCCTGGAGATTCCGGATAATGTAGAAGACAACCTCTACCGCTTTGAGGGCTACCGCATCTTTCAGGTGGCTGGGCCTAATGTGGGGCTTACCGAAGAAAACCGGCAAGACCGTAGCTTGGTACGCCCGGTAGCTACCGTCGACCTGGTGAATGAAGTGACCGAAATTTACGACTGGGAGGCAGTTGAAGGCCCCGGTGGCTCAAGCGTATTTACCCCCAAACTGAGGGTTTCTGGCTCCGATAATGGCATACGCCATACCTTCCGCATTACATCAGATGCCTTCGGCGGAGATTTGGTCAACCACCGGCAGTACTACTTTACAGTAGTTGCCTACGGCTACAACAACTACGAAGACTTCAATCCCGAAACCTTGATCGGCCAGCGAGAGCCCTATATTGAGAGTACCCGAAACATCGGGCCAAATGGCGACGGCTTGCCCTACACGGCTATTCCTCGCCCTATTCTGGACCGAGGCCTGAATGCGATGTTCGGAGACGGCGCTGTCATCACTCGCTCCGATGGGGTAGGCAGCGGCGACAACTTCCTGGATATTGGTACGGAAAGTCGTGCTGAGATTGAAGAAACACTCATCCGTGGCAATGGCGAGTTCAGTGGCGAGATCACCTACGCTCCGGGCGAAGGGCCCGTCGCCATTAATGTATATAACCCATTGGAGGTGCTCGATGGCAATTACGAAATTCAGTTTGTAGACGGCAATCTGGACGATAACGTTCTGGCAGATAGCGCCCGCTGGGTGCTGCGCGAGCAGGACAATCCGGAGGTGGAAATCTTGTCTGCCACCACTATTGAGAAGATAAACGAACAGACGATACCCGAATTCGGGTTTTCTGTCACCATAGGCCAGGTGCCGGAGCCAGGCTCCCTGGTAACACAGGACAACGGCTACGTAGGAGCAGAGGTGGAATACCCAGAGGGCGATGAGAACAGCGAGTGGTTGACTTTTATTCCAAATGAAACCAACCTCTTCCCGGTAGCTACTTTTGATGACAACCTCTTCAAATACTTCCTGACGGATGAAACCGAACCCGATGAAGACCTGGACCCCAATCAAGGGCTGACTCAGTTTGGCGAGACACCCTTCATGCCCTACTACCTTCTGGGCTTCCAGTCGCGGTCTGAATTCGACTTTCCCTTCATTAGCCCAGTGTACAACGACGACGCTTCCGTCTCTCGTCGTACCCGAAACAGCAGCAGCTTGTCTGATGTGAATAACGTGGACATCGTCTTCACGCCGAACAAAGACCTGTGGAGCCGCTGCTTTGTCGTTGAATCAGCCAACCGCTACTACCGTATCGACCAGAACCTCCGCACAGAGGGCAACCGCCGTCAGTTCGATCTCCGGGCTGCCAGGTCAGTCAGTAAGGAAGCTGCCAGCGAAGGAGGCTTGCCCGCTGAGCAAAGCATGGATGAGGAGCCGCGCGATGGCTTCGGCTGGTTCCCCGGCTACGCCATTGATGTAGAAACCGGCCAGCGGCTCAACATCTTCTTCGGCGAAAACTCGGTGTACCGAGATACCAGCGATGGAGAAGAGCCATTCATGTTCCGTTTTTACGAAGAAGCGGGGATATCCCCTACCGGTGGGGACATGATGTTCAACCCAGGAAGTGAAGTCGTCATTTTCCCTGCTCTTGGCAACCCTGCTTCCCCGCAAGCTTACTACGCCGGAGGGCAGCACATGGTGTACGTCACCAATCAGCCTTACGATGGTTGCGAGGACCTCTATCAGTTCATCAGCGGCCCTCCGATTTTCAAGGCTCAGGGAATGGCAAAGATCACTTGGGCCGGCATGATTCTGTCCAACCCTGATGTAGACATGCTGCCGTACGAAGACGGCCTTATCCCTCAGGAAACCCGAGTAAAGATGCGGGTGACGAACAGCTACAAAGTTGAACGGGACGAAAACAATATCAGCGGCGATCAACGTACGGGTACGGCGCAAAACAATTACCACCCGCTCTACCGCTTCTCCATTGAGGGGCTGGAAGCAGAGCCGCTCACCGAAGAGGGTGTGGAAAACGCGCTGGATGAGATCCTGGTGGTCCCCAACCCGTACTACGGCTTCTCAGAGTACGAGACATCGCAGTTCACCAATACGGTTAAGATCACCAACTTGCCAGCAAAGTGCGTAGTCACCATCTACACCTTGGAAGGCAAGTTTATCCGTCAGTACAACCGCGAGGAGGAAGGCATGATACCGGATGGCAACAACCGCGGTATCCGCCGGGCTCAGGTCAATCCTGCGCTGGAATGGGATCTGCGCAACAGCAAAGGCATTCCGGTAGCTAGTGGGGTGTACCTCATCCACGTGTCCGCTGAAGGTTTAGGGGAGCGCACCATCAAGTGGTTTGGCGTAGCTCGTCAGTTTGACCCCTCCGGCCTCTAAAGACGGAGCAGGGCGCATCCGGAGGAGCAGGGAAGTGCGCGAGCCTCCCTGCTCCTTCAACTCTTCCCGGCTGCCGGGAGGAACATCAATTAACCTAAAGAGGAGCAGGCGAATGCCGTCGCAGTCATCTTCATGGCTTGAGCCTGCTTTCAAAAATAGAAGTATGAATAAGACCATTACATTACTACTGACCATTAGCTTCCTGTGGGGAGCTGCTCTGTCGGTTGAGGCGGGGAACCCCGATCGGCAGGGGGAAGCGGGCGCGGCTCAGCTACTGCTGAATCCCTGGGCAAGGAGTGCTGGTTTACATACCATGAATACTTCCTTCGTAGAAGGGGTGGAAGCCATGCGCGTCAATGTGGCGGGCCTTTCTCGAATTCGCAAAACAGAGGTATCCCTCGGTTACGCCCGCTATCTGGAGGGCACCGATATTGCCCTGAACGGCTTGGGCATTTCTCAACGGGTAGGGGAGTCCGGTGCCATCGGGATTAGCCTCATGGCGATGGACTTCGGCGATATCCGGGTCACCACTACCGATCAGCCCGGAGGTACCGGCGCTACTTTCTCCCCGGCTTTCTTTAACATCGGCTTCGGTTACTCCTACACCTTTGAAAACAAGATCTCGGTAGGCGTGCTTTTTCGGGGCGTTTCCGAGTCGATTGCGGATGTCAACGCCTTTGGTTTTGCTATTGATGCCGGCGTGCAGTACGTCACAGGCAAACAAGACAACTTTAAGTTTGGCATCGCTCTGCGCAACATCGGCTCCCGAATGGAGTACGGTGGTGAAGGCTTGACGACGCAGGGCCCGGCGCCGGATGGCGATCAGTATGAGCTGACTTACAATCAGCGGGTAGCCGATTTTGAGCTGCCTTCCATGCTGAATATTGGGCTTTCCTATGACTTCCTCATTGCCGGCGGCACCCACCGGATTACCCCATTGGCGAACTTTACCTCCAACTCTTTCTCGCAGGACCAAATAGGCGCGGGCATCGAGTACTCTCTGAACGACCTCTTCATGCTAAGAGGAGCGTACCGCTACGAATTTGGCTCCGCGGACGAGGCCACCTTCGATGACCCGATCTATACCGGGCTCAGCGCTGGGGCTTCGATCGCCGTGCCCCTGGGCAAGGGCCGTCCCGCCGAAGGGAATAGGCCCGCTAAGATGGCACCCCGCTTATCCATTGACTACTCTTATCGCGCCACTCGGGTCTGGGACGGCACCCACAACATCGGTATCCGCTTTAACTTGTAAATAGCAGGCGCCTTTGGCTTGATATTTTCGGATATATTACTTATTTTTGTTTACTACAACGAAGGCAAGAACGTTTTCACCCAAAGTGTGAGAGCGTTCTTGCCTTTTATTAGACGGTTAGGAATAGCCGACATTTGAGAAGGAACAGGCTGTTTCAAATCGACAAAGCGCGATTATCGCGCTGAATACCGCCGCCTTTCACCACTCCTCTTATTGGTCCGGGAGTTTCTCCACAGGCAGCCTAGCACTTTCCAACTTGCTGCTGAGCCCGTGGTAGCGCCTCCCTTGCTAGTCTTAGAAGCGATATGGTGCAGGCGGTTTTTGTACGTTAATGGGAGGCTCTTGGCTTGTTGTCCTTAGCCTCCTGGTTTATTAATAAAAAAATTGATCATATGGCTGACATTAATTATTTGACGCCAGAAGGATACAAAAAGCTCAAAGAGGAATTGGAAGAGCTGAAGTCTACCGGAAGAGCCGAAGCTGCAGCAGCAATCGCTGAGGCCAGGGAAAAGGGCGACCTTTCCGAGAACGCAGAGTACGATGCTGCCAAAGATGCGCAGGGCATGCTAGAACTCAAGATCAGTGAATTGGAAAAAACGCTGTCGAATGCGCGCGTGCTCGATGCCAGCCAGCTCGACTCTTCTAAAGTTACCGTCCTGTCAGATGTAGTCATCAAAAATGTGAAAACAGGCAAAGAAATGAAGTACAAGCTGGTCTCCGAATCGGAAGCGGATGCCAAAGCCCGCAAAATTTCCGTCAGTTCTCCCATCGGCAAAGGCCTGCTGGGCAAAAAGGTAGGAGAGGTCGCCACCATCAAAACCCCGCGGGGCGACGTAGAATTCGAAATCGTGAAAATTTCAATAGATTGATGCCATGGCTACCATCTTCACCAAAATTATAAAGGGCGAAATCCCTTCTTACAAAATAGCGGAAAGCGATGAGTACTTTGCTTTCCTGGATATTCGCCCTCTGGCGAAAGGGCATACCCTGGTAGTGCCCAAGGAGGAGATTGACTACCTCTTCGACTTGAGCGACGGCCAGCTAGCTGGTATCATGGCTTTTTCTAAAAAAGTCGCGAAAGCCATAGAAGCTGCTGTAGCCTGTAAGCGGGTAGGGGTGCTCGTAGTGGGGACAGAGGTGCCGCATGCCCACATACACCTTGTCCCTTTCCAGCGGGAATCGCAGATGAACATCACCAGCAACCCCATCGAAGTAAGCGAAGAAGAAATGAAAGCCGTAGCAGCTTCCATCCGCGAACATCTCTAGCAAGATCGCCGGGCCCGCAGGAGGATCTTTCCACGAAAGGTCTTCCTGTGAGCCTCGGAGATTTCCAATGTATTGCTCATCTGTCACCAAGTTGGTAAAAGTGGTGCTCCCAAACGCTACGTTCCGCGGTTCCACCCCAAAAACCTCCGCGCTGTTTCGCCTTTGGGCCAGGCGGGGCCTGCGGTTTTCCTACTATACAGTCCGGCTTTACGCTTTCCTACCCGGATTATCCTTGAGGAAGCTGCCCCAGTCGCTATACCGTTTTTGCCCCTTGAGCATGCTGCCCGACTGGTAGAAATGGCAAACAGCAGCAGCCAGTGCATCCGTCGCGTCCAAGTAGTAATCATCGATGCCGAACTGCAGTACATTGCCCAGCATGGCTGCTACCTGTTCTTTGCTGGCATTGCCCTTTCCCGTGACCGACTGTTTGATCTTTCTGGGAGCGTACTCCGCGATCTCCAGGCCGCTCGTCATAGCTGCTGCAATAGCGACCCCCTGCGCGCGGCCCAGTTTGAGCATGGACTGTGGGTTTTTGGCGTAAAAGGGGGCTTCAATCGCCATCTCGCGGGGCTCGTAAAGCTTAATGATGCTCATCAGCCTTTCAAAGATGTGCTTCAGTTTTTCCTGATGCGTGTCGAATTTGCCAGGATAGATCACTCCCATGTCACATAGCCCCATCTTCTTGCCCTTGATATGGAGTAAAGCGTACCCTAGAATGTTGGTTCCGGGGTCAATGCCCAGTATGCGATAGGTTTGCTGCGTATTTTTCAAATTGTTTGCTATCTTAGGGTGGCCCTCACAGTGAAGGAAAAAACGGGCAACGTACTCAATTGCGGTTGCTCAACTGACTACATCTCTAACTGCTGTTTTGCCAAATTAATGAAAAAGTAACAAAGTTGCCGCTAGAAAACAAATGTTTTGAATTTTTTTGGTAAGCCAACCAAACGATGATTCCTACTTTATCCGCTACTCAAAGGCGCTGGCTCAATGTCTGCATTAAAGCAGTGGTTATCGTTTTGTTGTTGTACGTTCTGTATAAAGAAGTGTACGGCAATGCCGATACAGGGGCCTTTTGGCAGGTGTTGCAGCAGCGCTGGAATGCTGGTTATGGGTTTTGGCTGTTGCCCGTTCTGCTGTTGATGCCGGTCAACTGGGGGCTGGAGGCCCTGAAGTGGCAAGCCCTGCTGCGCCCACTCTGGCGGATAGGCTTCTGGGCAGCCCTGCGGGGAGTTGTCAGCGGGGTTGTCTTCGCTCTTTTCACCCCCAACCGGGTAGGGGACTACGGAGGGCGGGTGTTGGCGGTTCCCGCACAGCACAACTGGAAAGCAGTCCTGGCGACGGCCGCTGGCAATTGGGCTCAACTGTTGGCCCTGCTCAGTGGAGGGCTCTTGGGTGCCGTCTATTACCTGCAGCAACAGGGAGGGCTGCCGGAGCTTTTGCTTTCGGGTTTCTGGTGGCTCGCCTTCGGCGTACTGGCTTTGCTCCTGCTGCTGTTCTTCAACCTGAGTTGGCTGGCCAATCTGCTGAAGCTGCTGCCGGTGCCCCAAAGCTGGGTACAGCCCATCCTGCAGATCAGGCAGCTGCACCCTCGCCTACTGCTTGGAGCACTGCTGTTGTCGATCACCCGCTACGCTACCTACTGCCTGCAGTACTATTTGATGCTCCGTTTTTTTGGAATATTCCCACCCCTGTGGGCAGCGATGAGCGGCATCGCAACGATTTTCTTAGTACAAGTGAGTGTGCCGCTTCCGCCCCTGGCAGCGCTCTTGGCAAGAGGAGAGGCGGCCCTGATCATTTGGGGGCCTTATTCGGAGGACCAATTGGGCATACTCGCTGCAACCTTCGGGCTTTTTATAATAAACCTTTGCTTGCCAGCGTTACTTGGGGCAGGCTTTATCGTCAAAATAAATGTCTTAAAATCATTAGGTTATGAGAAAAAAGCTTCTAGTCCTGTGCAGTTCGTTCCTGGTACTGATGCTTCTCATGGCTTTCACTACCCCGGAAAAGAACCACCTGAAAACAGTTGATGAGCCGCAGCAGGATGTCCTTGAAATCTCCCCTTGTTCCATTGACAACAAAGCGTTCAAGCATGGAGAAACCGTTACCTACAAGCTGTACTACAACTGGAATTTCGTCTGGCTGCCCGCCGGAGAGGTAGTGTTCAAAGTCAAGGAGTTGGAAGATACCTATCACCTTTCTGCCTTTGGCAGGACCTTTAAGTCCTACGAATGGTTTTACAAGGTGCGAGACCGCTACGACACTTACGTGGATAAGGAAACGCTCCTGCCACAAACCTCAATCCGTGACATACTGGAGGGGAAATATACCCTCTACGACAAAACCACCTTCGAGCAAGGCAGCAACCGGGCCTATTCCCTGCGCGGCAAGACCAAAGCAACCGCCGAACGCAAATCTTATCCGGTCAAGGGCTGTATGCATGACATCCTCTCCATGATTTACTACACCCGCAACATGCAACTGGAACACCTGCAAGAGGGTACCAAAATCCCCCTGAAAATTTTCATGGATGAAGAAACCTGGCCGCTTGAGATGACCTACCGCGGCAAAGAAAGCAACAAGAAGGTTAAAGGCCTCGGGCGATTCGATGTGATCCGCCTCAGCCCGGAGGTCATCGCAGGGGAAATTTTTGAGGAAGGTACGCAGATGAACATCTGGGTGTCCGATGATGCCAATAAGGTGCCCTTGCTGATTGAATCTCCTCTTTCCGTAGGTTCGGTAAAGGCAGTGCTGAAAGATTACAAAGGGCTGCGCCACGAACTGGCCTCCGCCCGTGATTAATACACTATGGTGAAAAAAATATTCGCCCTGCTAGGGGTGCTGGCGGTCTTCGGCTTAGGGCTGCTTGTAGCCAACTTGTACCACAAGTCCGCTCTTCGAACCGAGCAAAACATCGCCGACAGCAGCGTGCTGCTGGAAAAAGTAGAACAAGTCTGTAAGCTGGTGACCGTCGAGGGCAACTTCAGTGAGTTGTACGACGAAACCAACATCCGGCAATTTACCCTCTACATGCCACTGCCGAGCACCTGGAAGTTCTCCAAAAAAGCCATCATCACGGTCGAAGGCAAAGTACTGGTGGGGTACGACCTCAAAAACATTCGGGTCACCGCCGACAGCGCCCGCCGGCAGATTATACTCGATAGCATCCCGCAGCCGGAGATACTGTCCATCGACCACTCGCTGAAGTACGAAAATCTGACCGAAAGCTTCTTCAACAGCTTCGATGCCGATGATTATACCCGCTTGAATGCCAATGCCAAGGCGGTGCTCCGCGAAAAAGCCCAAGAAAGCCGGCTAATGCAAGAAGCTCGCCTGGAAGGCAACCAACTGCTGCAGATTATGCAATTCATCGTTGAATCCGCCGGCTGGACCTTAGTTGTTAATACCCCCGGCCAACCTGCTATGCCACTCGACAGCCTTCAGCTGAAAGGCTAGGCCTTTTGTCTACTTCAGCAATAAGCCAAAGCTCAGCGAAAAAGAGGGCACATCTTCAATAACTGCTCCATCGTAGGGCACACCATCGCGCTCCGCCACTACTTGACCGGAAGAAACCGGTACAGTCCCCTGTTTGATGAACAGCCGCCCTTTTTCCTTCAACAACAAGCGCGCGCTGCGCTGCAAGGGCAGGTGATAACCGGCGCGCAGGAACAATTCGCTGATGGGGGCCAGCTCCAGCGCGAACTCCAGGCTGAAGTTCAAGTACTGATGCCGCCCGCCGTAGTACATCCTTACCTTATTTGCCTTAAAGTTCTTGTCATCTGCTTCAAACTCTCCGAAGTCATTGTCCCCAATGCCAACCCGCCTGCCGTAGAACAGCCGGCTGTATTGTACTACCGGGCGCACAAATAATGGCCGCCGTTTGGGCAAAAGGTTGAACTGTGCTCCCAAACCGATGGCATGGTTTTGATAAAGGCTGTTTCCGAAATCTCGGGCGGTGCCCCAGCGCAGCAGCAGCCAGTCGCGGTAAACCAAGTCCAGGGCAAGTTGATACCGGATTTCCACCGCTCTGGAGTCTATAGCGCCTTCTGACTCGATGATCGCACTCCCCTCTGCCCCATCCAGGTAAGCAAGCCGGTAAGAACGGGACGGGCTGCGCAGGAAATGCCCTCCCAGCCCGTAGTTGAACTGAAAGCGTATAGGAGCCCCTTGATTGACCGTAACTGTACGAAAACCCAAATCCTCTCCCGGTACGTAGGGCAGGCTGTCGCCCTTCACGGCGCTTGGGGACTCCACCTGCTGGATAGAGTCCCGTTGCCGCTGCAATTGAGCCAGATAAGCCGTATCGAAGACCTCCTGCGCTTTTTCCTGGTTTTTGAATTGCTCCAGCCGCTCCGCCAGCTTGGGGTCATTGATCGGCGCCGTATTGTAAGATGCCCAGAACTCAGCATCGTACTGGCCGGTAATATCTAAGAAGCGTTCGTTTCGTTCTAGCCGCTCCAGGTAGGGAATGGCCTCGCCGCGCCCTGGCAATACCTCCGTGATGATGATTTCGTTGGTATAGTAGCCGCTGTCTTGGTACATCCCTTCCCGCAGCGCATCTCCAAAGTGCCACTTGCCATCCGTTTGCCGGTAATTAACAAGGTAGCGGTTGGCTCTCCAGTTGCCCGTATAGAAGGGGTAGTCCCGGAATTTTTCCTGGGAGTCGGAGAGGATTTCAAATTCTGCCCGCACAAAAGCGTAGGACAGGGTGTCGATGAACAGTTTGCCCTTCATGCGCGCTTTAGTATCATCTCCTGCCCTATCGAAGCCAATTACGTATACTGGGCGGCCGTTTTGGGTGGTTAGGTTTTCAAGCCAGTATTGGTAAGCCGGGAAGTAGTCCTCGTCCAGGAAATCGGAGCGGTTCTTAACGATATCAAAGCGGTCGGCGGCAAGATGGCCAGAGCTAAACCGTGCCAGTCGGCGAAACGCTTCCTCGGTCGTCAGGGCGACCTTCCTGCCCTGCACCAAGCCAACCTGCCCTTCGCGCTTATTTTGGTAGCTGGTTTTATAAATATCCAGCACCCCTTCCGCCAGGTAAACATAGGCACCATCTGCATTGGTGCGGGATTCCCGGTAGAACCCCCTGAGGTTGCTGGGGCGGCTGGGGTAGTTCTCTGGTATGCGCCGCACAGCCCGGCGGATGATGCCCTCGATGCGGCTTTCGTCCATTACGATTACTTCCTGCAACTTGGCAGCGTTGGGCTGTAGGGCTATGCGAAGGGGGCGCTCCAACTGGGAGAGCTTCCGTTGGTAAGCAGCAAAGCCAATGTGGGAAACGGTGATCTGGGAGTTGCTGTACCGGCGGGGAAGCTTCAGCCGGAAAACGCCATCAAAGCCAGTAGCTGTGCCAATGCCCCGTTCCGGTATGCCGACATGAGCGTAGGGCAAGGGCTCCCCGCTCTGAGCGTTGATGACCTTGCCGATGATCAGGATGGGCGTGCTATCCGTTTGGGCGGCAGCCAGAAAGGGCAATACGAGCAGAAGTAAGCCAAAACGCATAAGTGTTGATTTTGAAGAGCCTATGGGGCACTGCTTTTTGTTTCAAATAATGCAAGCCAGTGCTCCAGGTCAAAAACGGCGCAAAGGGTAAAAAAGTTACAACTACCGCCCGAATTGAGTTCACGGACTTTATATTTGTGTTAAATCCGATCGGGGCAGGTACAATTGCTCCGTGATGCTAAACTTGATCCAAACATGAAAATACTCCTGCTCGGCAGCGGCGGCCGCGAACATGCCTTCGCCTGGAAAATGAGCCAGAGCCCCCTCTGCGAAAGGCTGTACATTGCCCCTGGTAATGCGGGCACGGCTGCTCATGGCACCAATGTAGCCCTAGACCCTATGGATTTCAAAGCAGTCGGGCAGTTTGTGCTCGATCGGGAAATCGGCATGCTGGTAGTCGGCCCGGAAGCTCCACTGGTAGAAGGCATTACCGACCATTTCAAGAGTCAGGAAGCCTTGAAAGCGGTGCGCGTCATCGGCCCTTCCCAAAAGGGAGCACAGTTGGAAGGCAGCAAAGCGTTTGCCAAAGCATTCATGCAGCGGCGGGATATCCCAACTGCCGCTTACGCCGAATTTACCCAGGATACCCTGGAGCAGGGCCTGGAGTATATAGCCCAGCACAGCCTGCCGGTGGTGCTGAAAGCGGATGGCTTGGCCTCGGGCAAAGGCGTGCTCATACTGGACGCTGTGGAGGCTGCCCAGCAAGCGTTCCGCCAAATGCTGGACGGTAAATTCGGTGCCGCCAGCCAGCGAGTAGTGGTGGAAGAATTCCTGGATGGCACCGAGTTTTCCGTATTCATCCTTACCGATGGCAAAAACTACCAACTCCTGCCCATCGCCAAAGACTACAAGCGTATCGGAGAGGGCGATACGGGCCTGAATACTGGCGGCATGGGGGCCGTCTCTCCCGTCCCCTTTGTGGATGAAAAAATGCTGAAAAAGGTAGAGAATTGGATCATTAGCCCTACCCTGACCGGGCTCAACGAACTGGAGGCGGATTACCACGGCTTCATCTTCTTCGGCCTCATCAGCGTAGAGGGGGACCCCTACGTCATTGAATACAACTGCCGTATGGGCGACCCCGAGACGCAGGTGGTTTTCCCCCGCCTGAAAAACGATTTGGTCGACATGATGCGTTCTCTTAGCGAGAATAAACTGCACGAAGTGAAAGTGGAAACGGACGAGCGCAGCGCTGCCGCCCTAGTTATGGTATCTGGAGGATACCCGGGCGCTTATGAAAAAGGCAAGCTGATTACCGGCTTATCGGAGGTAGAGGGTAGCCTGGTACTACAGGCTGGCACCCGGCAGGAAGAGGAACAAACCTTGACCAACGGCGGGCGTGTCCTGGCCTTGACCTCCTACGGCACTTCCATAAAAGAAGCTGTAGCCCGTTCTTTAGAAAATGCCGAGAAAATTCAATTTGAAGGAAAGTACTACCGCCGGGATATCGGCGCTGATTTGTAATTGGACATTATGCGATACAGCACGGATCGCTTACCAGAGCTGCTGGGCGCAAAGCGGGCCCGGCTAGGCAAGGCGGGCCACATCAGCCAATTGTTGATTGACAGCCGCTTGCTGCAGCTGCCCGCTCCTTCCTTGTTTTTTGCCATCCCTGGGGCCTACCGCAGTGGGCAAGACTATATCCCTGAACTCTATGCACAAGGAGTGCGCCACTTTGTGCTGCAGCAGCTGCCGCCACCCGGTGATTTCCCGGATGGCAATTTTTTCGAAGTCGAAGACGTAGTCGGCGCTCTGCAGCGCCTGGCTGCCTATCACCGCCGGCAATTTGATTTGCCAGTAGTAGCCATCACTGGCAGTAATGGCAAGACCATCGTCAAAGAGTGGCTCTTTCAGCTTTTGCACCGCGATTACCGCATCTGCCGCAGCCCCAAAAGTTACAATTCTCAGATCGGGGTGCCGCTATCGGTCTGGGGGCTCAACGAGCTGCACGAATTAGGCTTATTAGAAGCGGGGATTTCGAGAATGGGAGAGATGGCCCGCCTTGCGCCGGTAGTCGATGGCACCATAGGGGTGTTTACCAATATCGGCAGCGCCCATCAGGAGGGCTTTCCCTCCCGGCGGGTTAAAATTGAGGAGAAACTGCAGTTGTTCCAAGCGGCAGAAGTAGTACTGTACCGCCGCGGAGCTGATGCAGAGGTAGACGAAGCGATGGCGCAGCTGGGCCGGCCCTCGTTCTGCTGGAGCACCTCCACCGGTGCGCCGGTACAAGTCAAATGGGATGGGGCAGGGCAATGCCGGCTACAGTATAAGCAGGCTTTCTGGGAAGGCCAGCTTCCCTTTACGGATGAAGCCTCCTTTGAAAATGCCATGCACTGCGCCTGCCTGATGCTTTGGCTGGGGTACACTCCCACGGAAATCGGCCCGCGCCTGCTGCAATTAGAACCCGTAGGCATGCGCCTGGAGCGTACCGCCGGGATCAATGGATGTTTACTCATTAATGACAGCTACAATGCAGACCTGGATGGCCTGGCAGCAGCGCTCGCTCCGCTGAAGCAAGTGGGGCCCTACCGCCGAAAGACCGCCATCTTGTCTGATATCCTACAGAGTGGGCTTTCGGAAGCTGATCTATACCAGCGCGTAGCTCATTTGTTGCAGCGCAACCAAATTGAACGGGTAGTGGGCATCGGTGCTTCGGTGCATCAGCTTCACTCAAAACTGCCGGGTTCAGTGGAGCAAACCTACTACCCTGATACTGAATCCTTCCTCGCCCAACTGGATCCAGCGGAATTTTCGCAAGAAGCCATACTGATCAAAGGAGCGCGGGTTTTCGCCTTCGAGCGCATCGCCCGACGGCTGGCTGCCAAAATGCACGAAACGGCTTTGGAAGTAGACCTCAGCGCCCTGCTCCACAATGTGCGCGTGTACCAGCGGCAGCTCCAACCCGATACCAAGCTGATGGTGATGGTCAAGGCAGCCGCCTATGGATCAGGCAGCATAGAAGTAGCCCGGGCTTTAGAATTCCACCAGGTGGATTATCTGGCGGTCGCCTACGCGGATGAGGGCTTAGAGCTCCGCCGCGGGGGCATAAGCCTGCCAATTATGGTGCTCAACCCCGAGGAAGCTTCCTTCGACGCCATGCTGCGCTACCAGCTGGAGCCCGAGATTTACAGCCTCCGGCTGCTGCAGCAGTTTGGCCATTTTACCAAAAACGCGGAAGCGCCAGTGCCCATCCACCTCAAATTCAATACCGGCATGAACCGCCTGGGCTACGAACCAGAGGACATGCCCGAGCTGCTCCGCCTCCTGCAAAGGTACCCACAGCTCCGCCTCCGCTCTGCTTTTTCTCATCTGGCAGCGAGCGGCGATCCCGAACAGGATGCGTTCACCCGGGCGCAGGTAGCCCGCTACGAGGCTTTCTGCCGGCAGCTATCCGAGCAGCTGCCCGAGCCGCCCCTGCGCCACATTCTGAATTCCAGCGGTATAACCCGATGGCCGCAATATCAATTCGACATGGTCCGTTTGGGCATCGGAGCCTACGGTATTGATCCAGATCCCGAGCGGCAGCAACAGCTGCAGACCGTTTTGCGGCTGCGGGCCCGCATCTCCCAGGTGAGAAAACTGGACGCCGGGGAGACCGTCGGTTACGGGCGGGTTGGCCGATTGCCGCGGGCGGGCCGGATCGCTACGGTGAGCATTGGTTATGCCGACGGCCTGCCCCGATCGGTGAGCAATGGCCGTTACGCCCTCGGCATCCACGGCAGGCGAGCCCCGATCATCGGCAGTGTCTGCATGGATATGTGCATGGTAGACATCACCCACATACCGGAAGCCCAGGAGGGAGACGAGGTCCTGGTCTTTGGCGATGACCCGCATGTACAGGAATTGGCCGAAGCCAGGGGCACCATTCCCTACGAGGTGTTTACCTCCGTCTCTCCGCGTGTCAGTCGTATCTATGTCAATGAGTAGCGCTGCGCTGTGCCTGGAAATAGAATGGCGGACTGTAATATTATCTTGAGTGCTCAATTTTGCTAATTTTGCGGGAAGTTTACCCCTTCGGAATTATTGATGAACTACAATCGAATAACAAATACAATGAGAATGGCGAAGCGCTTGATGCTTTTTGGAATGCTGCTGGCTTGGCTGCCCCTCTGTAGCCAAGCCCAAAAGGAGGACCCGGTGCTCTTTACAGTCGGAGACAACCCGGTGCACCGCTCTGAGTTTAAGTACATATACGCAAAAACGAACGGGGATAAGGCAGACTTTTCCCGTTCCTCTCTGGAAGAGTACCTGGACCTGTACGTCAAGTTCAAACTCAAAGTGCAGAAGGCTAAGGAAATGCAGCTGGACACCATCCCTAAGCTCAAGCGGGAGCTGCAGGGGTACCGCCGGCAATTGGCAGATTCCTATCTGATCGACAAAGAAGTTACGGAGAAGCTGATCCGCGAGGCCTATGAGCACGCCCAGCAGGACGTTGACATCAGCCACATCCTCATCAGTGTGCCTGAGGATGCAGCCGCTGAGCAAGAGCAGGAAGCTTACGAGAAGATTCAGGAAGCCAAACGCCAGCTGGAAAACGGCTCGGATTTTGCTGAAGTTGCTAAACGGTTCTCCGACGATAAATCCGCGGCTAAGAACGGTGGCCATATTGGGTACGTCACAGCACTATTCCCGAATGGCTTTTACGAGTTGGAAAAGGCGGCCTACAGCGCTCCGGTGGGCGTGTTGACAGGCCCTATCCGCACCGATGCCGGTTACCACCTGCTGATGGTACACGACCGCCGCCCCGCCCGGGGAGAGATAGAAGCGGCGCACATTCTGCTGCGCACCGGCGAGGACAAGAACAAGGAGGCTGTCAAGGCGCGCATCGACAGTCTCTACCAGGCGCTGGAAAACGGTGCCGACTTCAGCAAGCTGGCGAAGAAATTCTCCGAAGATGGCCGTTCTGCTCCCAAAGGCGGGCAAATCGGCTTTTTCGGCATCAACACCTACTCCCCAGAATTCGAAAACGCCGCCTTCGCTTTAGAAGAGGACGGCGCCTACTCCGAGCCGGTGCAGTCGAGCGTTGGCTGGCACATCATCAAGCGAATTTCCCGGCGCGGCATACAACCTTACAATATTGAGAAAGGTCGTTTAGAAAACGACATCAAGAAAGATAGCCGCTTTGAGCAAGCCAAGCAGGCTATGGTGGAACAGATCAAAGAGCAAGCCGGGCTTAAAGAGTACCCCAAGGTGCTGAACCAATTCAAGCAGAGCCTTACGGATACTTTCCTCACCTTCCGATGGAAAGCGCCCAAGGACAAATCAGAGGCCCTGCTGCTGGAATTCGGCAAGGACTACCCTGTTACACTGGGCGACTTCACCGACTACCTGGGGCGGGCTTCCCGCGACCGCATACGTATGGGCCGCAGCAAGGACCTCTCCGAAGCAGTGGATGAGCTCTACGCCCAATTCGTCAGTGAGACAGCGATGCGCTATGAGGAAAAGCAGCTGGAAGAAAAATACCCAGACTTCAAAGCCCTGATGCGGGAATACGAAGAAGGCATTTTGCTCTTCGAGGCTACCAAGATGCTGGTCTGGGACAAAGCTTCCCAAGATACCGCAGGCCTCAAAAAATTCCATAAAAAAGTAAGCGAGAAGTACCGCTGGGGGCCGCGCGCCGAGACGAGCATTTACCGCGTCGACGATGAGCTGAAGGATCAGATGGGGGAAGTGCGGGCGTTCATCAAGAATCATTCGCCGCAGGAGGTGATGGAAAAGTACAATACCGGGGAGGTGCCACTTATCCGGCACGAATCTAAGACGCTGGACAAGCGCTTGTATCCCGAATTCAAGCAGATGGAGTGGAAAGCCGGCGCGCTTTCCCAGAGCGAGAAAAATCCGCGAGCGGGTACTTACCGGATTGTGAAAATTGAAAAAACCATGGAGCCTCGCACCAAAACCATGGAAGAGGCTCGGGGTTATATTGTGGCAGATTACCAAGACTACCTCGAAGAGCAGTGGGTAGAAGAACTGCGCGAAGAGTACGAGGTAAAGGTCAATGAAGAGGTACTGGAAAGCCTGGTCAAGTAATCAGCTGGGCCAGATTTTTGCAAACCACAAAGCCAGAACATGCCGATAAAGCACTACATCATCCCGTTGGCCCTACTGCTGCTGGCGGGCTGTGGCTTAAGCTTGGGCGAAGAGGAGCAAGAGGACCGTCTGTTGGCGAAAGTGCACAACAAATCCCTTTATCTCTCGGAACTGGACGGGATGTTCCCCGAGGGTACAAGTGCGGAGGACAGCGCCTACATCATCGATGCCTACGCCCAGCGGTGGATCCGGGAAGCGCTGGTATTGCACGAAGCGGAGCAGAATATCCCCAGCGATTTAAACATCGATAAGCTGGTCCGGGACTACCGGGCTTCCCTTATTCGGCACAATTACGAAAAGGTATTGGTAGAGCGAAAATTAGACAGTACCGTTACCTACGATCAGCTGGCGAGCTTTTACGAACGCAACAAGCAGCAGTATCAGTTGGAAACGCCAATCGTGCGCTGTTTTTTCGTAAAAGTCCCTTTGCCCGTGCCGCAATCAGAGCAATTGCGACAACTATGGAACAGCAAGTCTGCCGCTGATTTTGACTCTCTGGTTAGCTATTGCAACCGGCACGCGGAGGTTTACCTGCTTTCGGAAAACGATTGGTATAAGGTGGAAGAAATCGCTAAGGAGTTGCCGCCGGGCACCGTCACAGTCAACAACATCAGCGATCAACTCGACTTCAGCCGCCGGGACGATGAGTACCAGTACTATTTTAAGGCCTTTGAAGTGAAAAACCGCAAAGACATCGCTCCGCTGGCCTTCATCAAAGAGCAGGCCCGAAAGGTGATTCTGCGGAAGCGCAAGGAAGAAGAGCTGGAAAAAAAGATTGAAGCCATGTACCAGCGCGAATTGCGCAAAAACAATATTGAGACGTATTACAAGAAATAAGCTTGAGGATGAAGTATTTGCTTAGCATAGTTTTTGCAGCGGCTGCCCTGTCCGTGTCTTTCGCCCAACGCGAAGTCATCGACAAAGTAGTAGCCACCGTAGGAGGAGAATTGATTCTGCTGTCAGAGGTAGAAGAACAGCACGCCCTCATGAAATCTCAGCGTGAAGAATTGCCTCCCGATGCGCGATGCCGGATCATGGACCAGATCATGTCTTCCAAATTATTGCTCAACCAGGCAAAGCTCGACAGCGTCGTGGTAGGGGAGCAGGAAGTAGAGGCCCAGCTCGATGCCCGTATCGAGCGCATTCTCGGCTTCATGAACAACGATGTACAGCAATTTGAAGAATACTACGGCCAAACCATCAATGAGGTCAAAACCCGCTTCCGGGAAGATTTGGAAAACCAGCTCCTCGTGGAGCGGATGCGCGGGCAAGTGCTTTCCAATGTGACCGTCACCCCTTCGGAGGTAAAGGACTTCTTTGCATCGATCCCAAAGGACAGCTTGCCTTATTTCAATTCTGAGGTAGAAATCGGGGAAATTGTCCACAAGCCTACGCCCAACGAGCGCTCGAAGGATAAAGCGATACGGCTGTTGGATAGCTTGCGGCAGCTCCTCCTAGACGGGAAAGCAGCTTTTCCAGAGTTGGCGTCCAAGTACTCCGAAGACGGCTCTGCCCGCTCCGGCGGCGATTTAGGTTGGGCCAAACGGGGCCGCTACGTACCTGCTTTTGAAGCGGCTGCCTTCAAGTTGGAAAAAGAAGAGATATCGCCGGTGGTAGAATCTGAATTTGGTTACCATCTCATCAAAATGAAAGAGCGGCGGGGCAATTCCATCCGCGTCAGCCACATTCTCATCAAACCGGAAATTACCGATGCCGACCTGCAAAAGGCCCGGAGTTATCTGGACTCCGTCCGGCAGCTCATTGTAAGCGACTCCATCAGCTTTTCTCTGGCTGTCAAGCGCTTCTCCAACGAGGATGTACAGAGCTACAACAACGATGGCCGCATCGTCAATCCGGCTACCGGCAATACCTTTTTTGAGATTGGAGACCTGGACCCAGATATCTACTTCACCATTGATACCATGGATGTAGGGGAGATCTCCGCTCCTTTCATGTACCGGGATCAGGCGGGGGAGAAGTTCTTCCGCATCGTGCAGTTGCAATCCCGTACGGATCCTCATCAGGCAGATATAAAGCGCGATTATTCAAAAATCCGGCAAGCGGCTATCGAAGCAAAAAAGGAAGAATTCATTGCTGACTGGGTGCGGGAAAAAGTAGAAGCTACCTACATCGACTTAGATGCTTCTTTCCAAGAATGCGAGGCGCTGGAAAAATGGAGGAAAGGCAAACAGCAGTCAGCTGCCCGGCCCTAAATATTATTGCTGCAGCTGTGCCTTTTCTTCCTCGCTGAGATCGAAAGAGCTTGCGAAATCATGCAAGCCGGGCTTGAAATACAGGAACACCAGCATGCCCACTGCAAAGTAAATCAGTAGATTGAGATTGCCGCTCAGTAGTGCCAGCAGGAGGATCAAAATATTGCCCCCTTCTACAATCGCAAGGCGTACGATGCCCGAAATGGCGTATTGCTGCAGTTTGGTGACCAAATATTTGAGCCGCTTGCCGCGCTTGATCAGCAGCCGGTTGAGGGCGTAAGCCGTGCCGGCAGCTGCCAGTAAAATAACAGCCGGAGGAAAGAGGAGGCCGCCGCGGCTGAAATCTACGCCCCTAAAACCCTCACCGAGCACCATATATACCGTGACCATACAAAACAGTATTTGGCCAATCGCCAGTGCGAGGAATACAGTGTGAAGTTTGCTCAGGCTCATAGGTGTTTAGGATTGGGGGCGCCGCCTTGCCGGTTCATATCCAGCCGGAAAGGCGGCGTCCGTACTAGTGGATACCATTCATCCAGCGGCGCAACAGCGGTACCAGCAGCAACAGCAATAGTGCCGAACCAAGCACCACGTATACCCCCCAAGTCAGGTAAGTATTGGAATAAAGCTCCAGCGTAACCATGGGGTCTACCTTTTCGCCCTCCATCTGCGGTGCAGCAGTCAATTTGCCAATGAAGGCAGCCAATTCATGTGCAAAGGATATAGACAGGAACCAAGCCCCCATTACAAAACCTACAATTTTAGCCGGCGAAAGCTTCGTCACCATGGATAGCCCCACCGGCGACAAGCAGAGCTCCCCCGTGGTGTGCAATAGGTACATCAGCAAGAGGAAAATCAGCGGCACCATGCCTTCGATGGCGAAAAACTGAGCACCCAAAACAATGACTCCAAAGCCAAGGCCCAGTTGCGTCAGGCCGAGCACGAACTTCATCGGGGTACTCGGCTCTCTGCTCTTTTTATTGAGCTGTAGCCAAATCCAGGAGAATACCGGTGCCAGCAGAATAATATAGAGCGGGTTGAGTGCTGCAAACTGCGAGGCCGGTATGCCCATGCGAGATACATTGCGGTCGGCAAAGAGTGTTAAGGAGCCCCCCGCCTGCTCAAACAGCGCCCAGAATATCATGTGGAAGAAAAACAGCACAATAACCACCAGCAGGCGTTGTCCTTTGGCTTTGTTGGTCTCGATGATCTCCTCTTCCTCCTCTTCGGAGGAAGGCACCAACTCGGTATCGGCGCCCATAGTGGCGTCCGCCGTTGCCGCTTCCTGTTGCTTTACTTGCTCTGGTTCGTAGGGCGTATCTCCTTTTTGAATCAATTGGAAGGCGTAGAAGATGATATAGCCCAGCACGATGATACCGATGACAAACAGCAGGGGGATCATCACCTCATTGATGTTGAGCAGCAGCGCAAACAGGGGCACGGATGCCAGCGAACCAATAGTGACCAGCGGGCCGCGGCTAAGCCCCAGGAATACCGGCTTGCGGTAATCCTCCGCATTGGGGGGCAAGCCCTTGTCTTTGTAATCCCTCATATTGATCCAGAATACGATCAGCCCGATGACCATGCCCACGCCGGCCAGGCCAAATCCGTAGTGCCAGCCGTAGGTTTGCCCCAGGTAACCGCAAGTGAGCGGAGAAAGGAACGCCCCGATATTGACCCCCATGTAAAAGATGGTAAAGGCGCCATCCTTGCGCGGGTCATTGGGGGTGTAGAAGGTCCCCAGAAAACTCGAAATATTGGGTTTGAAAAAGCCGTTGCCAACGATGATCAGCGCCAGCGAGGCGAAGAACAGGGGCAAATTGCCGTGGAAGATCAGGCCCTCCAGCCCCAGCGTAAAGTGCCCGAGTGCCATCAGCGCACCCCCCAGGATAATGGCGTAGCGAAAGCCCAGCAGCCGGTCGGCTACCAACCCGCCGAGGACCGGCGCACCGTACACCAGGGCTCCGTAGGCACCGTAGATGCCGTAGGCGCGTTCGTCAGCCGCTGCCTGCCCCATCGACTCAAACAGCACCTTGGTCATGTAAAGAATGAGCAGCGCCCGCATTCCGTAGAAGGAAAAGCGTTCCCACAGCTCGGCGAAAAATAGCGTAAACAGTGCCTTGGGATGCACTTTGCGCTGAGAAAAAACAACGAATGGAATCCATAGCAGCACGAATATCCATCCGAAAATCATTAGGCCTAATGCGAAATCCATAAGTTTATAGTGTTATGATTTAGTTGAGCAATTGTTGCCTGGCGCAAACACGGAAAAAGGCAGGTATCACCTCCCGCGCAATACCTGCCTTGTGCGGGCTGCTCCCGCTGCGCTACCCCCCTACTGTTTGGGCGGGTCTAGTATAGAACCGTCCCGCTTCGGCCCCGCCGGCTCGTCTTCCTCCGGTACATCCGCCACCTCGTAGCCTTCCTGCTCCTCGAAGTGCGTGTCTTTCAGCTCCTCTGCCCCGTGCGTCAGGCGTTTGAGCGGCTTCAGCAGCGCGATGACCAGCAAGCCGATGATGGTGCAGAAGATGGCGATGCCAGTAAATATTTGCAATTCGCCTGCATCCTGCGCTGCTTCTCCGAGTGCACCAGCTACCTTATTGCCCAGGCCGGTAGCGGCAAAGTAAAAGCCCATCATGAAGGAAACCGTGCGGGCAGGCGACAGCTTGGTGATGAACGAAAGCGCCACCGGAGAGGCGCAAAGCTCGCCTATAGTATGCAGCAGGTAAGCCAGCACCAGCCAATACATGGCAGACTCGCCCACGCGCTCGTACTGCAGGGACGCTCCCGACATAAACAGGAAGCCTAGCCCCATGATGATGACCCCTACCGCCATCTTGAACAGCGAAGAAGCCTCGCGGCCCTTGCGTTTCCACCACAGCCAGAACAAGCCCACCGGCGTACCGAATAGGATGATGTACAGGGGGTTCAGCGATTGAAACCAGGGGGCCGGCACCTCAAAGCCGCCCAGCATGCGGTCGGTCTTTTGTTTCGCGTAGAGGTTCATCAGGCCACCTGCTTGCTCAAATGCCCCCCAAAAGGTGATGATGATCAAGAAGGACAGAAAGGTAACCAGCAGCCGGTCCTTCTCCACACTATTGGCATCCTGATAAAAGACGATGCTCACCCCTACAGCAAGCGCCAGGAATATGGTTAGCAAGCCATAGCCCAGCTCGCCACTGAAGATCAGATACAAGCCGAGGGCAGAAATGGCCAGAGCGGCAATTAGCGTATTCTGACGCTTGAATACCTCTCCGAACACATTAGCCTCCATGCCGCTGTCCTTCTTCTTAGGGGCTTCGCCTATACCTTTGAGGTACTTCTGCCCGCTCATGTATACGATCTGCCCCAGGCCCATGCCAATGCCGGCCAGCCCGAAGCCATAGTGCCAGCCGTACTCTACGCCTACCCAACCTACAATTAAGGAGGCCAGGAAGGCACCTACGTTGATGCCGATATAAAAGATGGTGAAGCCTACATCCCGCTGATCATCCCCCGGCCGGTACAAGCCGCCTACCATGGTAGAAATGTTGGGCTTGAGGCAACCAACCCCCGCCACGATCAGAACCAGGCCAGTGAAAAACGCCCATTCTGCTTCTATGGCCAGAATGCCGTGGCCGGCGCAGAGCAGCAGGCCACCCAGCATGACGCTCCTCTTCTGCCCCAGCAGCCGGTCCGCCAGCAGGCCGCCCGGTATAGAGGCTACATACACCAGCATGGTATACCAGCCGTATAATTCAAGCGCTTTGGCTTCCGTCCAGCCAAAACCAGGGTTATTCGAGTTGGTTTGTTCTACCAAGAACAGCACCAGTATGCCTCGCATACCGTAGTAAGAGAACCTTTCCCACAATTCCGTAAAAAACAGTATGAATAATCCCGCCGGATGCCCGAAGAGCCTCGGCTGCTCGTCAAAGTCAATCGTCGTCCCTTTTGCCATCTTTTATTTTATTGGTTTAAGCAAAACGGGTGTAAAATAGACACTTTTGCCTGACCTCGCCTAATATCCTATCTATTATTTTGGCGCAGGGCCGTGGAGGGATGCAGGCCCGAGTGCTTGGCAGAGGCAGGAGGCGCGGCCCGGATGCAGCTTCCATTTGGCATAAAGTTCTTACCTTTGTCCTTTCATCCAGAGCAGCCATGATCACTTACGTAAAGGGAGCCATTACCCACAAAAGCCCCACCTTTATCATCGTAGAAACGAGCGGAATCGGCTATCACATCAATATTAGCCTGCATACCTACGCCCAAATTGAAAAACTAGAGCAGGTGAAAATCCTAACCCACCTGCACATCAAAGAGGACAGCCATACCCTCTTCGGTTTCGCCGATGCTGCAGAGCGCAGCCTGTTCGTCCACCTGCTTTCCGTATCCGGCATCGGCCCCAACACCGCTCAGCTCATGCTCTCCGCAATGAACCCCGAAGAAATGCGGGCGGCAGTAGTAGCCGAGGATGTCAATGCCCTGAAACGCATCAAAGGCGTGGGCCCCAAAACCGCCAAACGGATCATACTCGACCTCAAAGACAAATTGCTGAAGGATGCCGGAGCGGAAGCGCCGAGCCTCGCGCCTCAGCAAGACAATACAATTCGGGAAGAGGCGTTATCTGCTTTGTTGGCCCTTCAATTCAATCGCATACAAGCCCAAAAGGCACTGAACAAAGTCCTGAAAACTCAGCCGGCCAACCTCAATGTAGAGGTCCTTATCAAGCTGGCACTGAAAGAGTTGTCGTAATGCAAATGGCAAGCCGGAAAACAATGCCACAATAGCGGCTTTAAATTTTTTTATCCCTGCCATCTTGTTTTTCTTTGCGGGGCCAAGCGAACCCGGCATTTTTCAACACCAGCATAGTGTTAAAATCCGAACATCATGTAAAATTACTGCTGAGGCAGCGTTTAAGGTGCGTACAGTAATAAGGGGAGCATCGTTTGTTCGCGGGCTAGCCCGCGTTAACAAGAGTTTAACGCAATTCCGGCTACCCCGCCCGGCTCAAAAAGAATAGAAGGACTGGCTCTGTACAGCACAGAATCCCATGTTTGTTGACTATGAATAGACTATTACTACTACCCTTTGGCCTCTTCTTAGGAATAGCAACTTTTGCACTCGGTAGCAAAACAGCATTGGAGGATGACCCCTACCGCTCAGGCTTGACGCTGGCCAAACCCAGCTCGGATACCATACCGGATATAGAGGATCGCTACGGCGATTTCCTCACAGATCCGGCTGCCGACAACCCCTTCGACCTCGAAGACCCGGATGTCATCGAGCAGGAGGTGGAATACGAGCCCGGCACCAATCAGTACATCATTCGGGAAAAAATTGGCGACGACAACTTCCGGCCGCCTTCCTTCCTTTCTTTTGACGAATACATGGACCTGCGCCAGAAGCAGGAAGAGCAGGATTACTTCAACCAGCTTTCCGGCGCCGCCTCCGAAGAGGGGGGCAGCTCCCTCGACCCCATCGAGCGCATCGATGTCCAAGAAAACCTCATTGAGCGCCTGTTCGGGGGCACCAATGTGGAAATCCGCCCCCAGGGTAATATCGACCTGACCTTCGGCCTCAACTACAGCCGCACCGACCGCCCCGAGCTGCCCGAGCGGCAGCGGACCTTCACCAACTTCAACTTTGATATGAACATCAATATGAATGTGGTGGGCAAAATCGGGGAAAAACTCAACCTGACAACCAATTACAACACCAACGCCAATTTTAACTTTGACAACCAGATCAAGCTGGACTACAATTCCGACAACTTCGAGGGCGGAGAGGACGCTATCCTCCAGAAGATCGAAGCCGGCAACGTCAGCCTGCCGCTGCGGGGCAACCTCATTCAGGGCGCACAGAGCCTGTTCGGCATAAAAACGGAACTCAAATTCGGCCACCTCCGCCTTACCGCCATCGCCTCCCAGCAGCAATCCCAACGGGAAAACATACAGATCGAAGGCGGCAGCCAGGTGCAGCAGTTTGAAGTGCGCGCCGACGAATACGATGAAAACCGCCACTTTCTCTTGACGCACTACAACCGCGACAACTTCGAGCCTTCCCTTAAGAACCTGCCCCAGGTCAACAGCCTGTTTCAAATCAAAAAGCTGGAAGTCTGGATTACCAACGACAATAATGATGTCAATGACGTGCGCGACATCGTCGCCCTGGCCGACCTAGGCGAAACCGACAACCTGGTGAGCCCCGATGAGGTGACCGTCAATCCGAACTGGACGCGCCGCGACCGCCTGTCTAACCAATTGCTGCCAGACAACCGCGCCAATGACCTCTACGCTAGCCTGACCGGGCAGGGCAGCCGCGCACGGGATATCGACAAAGCAGTCTCTACCCTGTCCAATGAATTTGGGCTGCAGCAAACCAGGGACTTCGAGAAAGTCAGCGCCCGGAAACTGCAGCCCTCCGAGTATACCTTCCACCCGCAGCTGGGCTTCATCTCCGTGAACATCAACGTGCAGCCGGATCAGGTGCTCGCCGTCGCTTTTGAATACGAATACAACGGCGACATATTCCGCGTAGGCGACATGTCCATCAACAACAGCACAGTTGGCACCGATACTACTGACCTCACCCCCAAGGTCTTGTTTGTGAAAATGTTGAAGAGCTCTACCCAGCGCACCGATGTGCCGACCTGGGACTTGATGATGAAAAACGTCTATTCCATTGGCGCTTTTCAGGTCAATCAGGAAGACTTCCGGCTCGATGTGTTTTACGACGACCCCGGAGCCGGCCAGAAGCGCTTCCTGCCGGAAACTGATATTGCCGGCATCCCCCTGCTGCGCGTTCTTAATCTCGATAGCCTGAACACACAGGGGGACCCACAGCCCGATGGTATCTTTGACTTCGTGCCGGGCATCACCATCAACCCCAGCAACGGCCGTATCATGTTCCCTGTGCTCGAACCCTTCGGGCAAGACCTGGCGGAGCAAATCTCGGACCCAGACCAGCGGGAGGAATACGTCTTTGATTCCCTGTACGAAACCACCCTGTTCCTGGCGCAGGAATCGGCCGAACAAAACCGATACATCATACGCGGCGAGTATAAGTCCAGCGTCTCATCGGAAATCTCCCTGGGGACTTTCAACCTCCCGAGAGGATCGGTGACGGTCACCGCGGGAGGAAAACAGCTGCAAGAGGGCATTGACTACGAAGTGGACTACAACATCGGCAAGGTACGTATCCTCAACGATGCCCTGCTGCAATCCGGGGTGCCGATCAATGTCTCCTTTGAGGACAATACCCTCTTCGGGTTTCAGTCCAAAACCATGGTCGGCTTGAGAGCGGATTACGAGATAGACGAAAACTTCAACATCGGCGGTACTTTCCTGAAGCTGTTCGAGCGCCCTTTCACCCAGAAGGTAAATGTAGGCGATGACCCGATCAACAACAACATGTACGGGCTGGACCTCAACCTGAGCCGCGAAGCACCCTGGCTGACCCGAGCCGTAGATGCCCTGCCTGGTATTTCCACCAAGGAGCCTTCTTCCATCACGGTGGCGGCTGAAGCAGCCGCCATACAGCCGGGGCACGCCCGCGCCATCAATCAGAACCGGGAGGACAAGGGCGGTGTCGTTTACATCGATGACTTTGAGGGCAGCGGTGCCAGCTTTGACCTGCGCGCCCAGGACAACCGCTGGAAGCTGGCTAGTGTGCCCCAAAACGATGAAAACAACAACAACCCGCTTTTCCCGGAATCCGAGCTGATCAATGACCTGCGCTACGGCGCTAACCGGGCTACCCTCAACTGGTACCGAATTGACCAAGTCGCTAGGCAGGACAGCGCCAGCCGGGATAATATTTACACCAGCCAGGTGCTGCAGACCGAGGTGTTCCCGAACCTGAACGTACAGCCCAATCAGCTGCCTAATATCCGTACCTTCGACTTGCGCTACTATCCGCAGTCCAGAGGCCCTTACAACTTCGATTTGCCAGATGGATACCCCGGCTATACCAGCGGGGTGACCCTTAGCAACAACGAAATTGAGCTGCGCGACCCCGAGACCCGCTGGGCCGGTGTCATGCGCGACCTGAACACCAACGATTTCCAGAGCGCTAACATCGAGTTCTTGGAGTTTTGGATGCTCAGCCCTTTCCTGGACGAGGGCGGCAGCGGCGGCGCTGGCATTGATCCGCAGGACAAAGAGGGAGACCTCTACATCAACCTGGGCAATATTTCCGAGGATATCCTCCGGGACTCTCGCCTGTTTTTCGAAAATGGCTTGCCAAGCCCCGATAACGAACGCCAGACCAACGAAACCGTATGGGCACGGGTGCCGGTTTCTCAGCAGATTACCCAAGCCTTTGATATCGAAGAAGCCGCCCGGGCGGCACAGGATGTCGGGCTAGACGGCCTAACGGATGAAGGGGAAC
>CAYNIT010000011.1:0-38663 GCA_964397205.1 uncultured Phaeodactylibacter sp.
AGCGCACAAAATAACTTCGCCTACTCTAGGTAACTTGTTATTGCGCGACCCCTAAAGCGAAAGCACCTTACTGATAAGGTCCTTGCGGCTGTTTACATTCAGCTTCTGATAAATCATTTTTACGTAGTAGCGTACCGTATTGATGGAAATGTAGTTGAGGTCGCCGATTTCCTGATAGCTCTTTTCTTCTAGCAAGCCATCCAGTACAGCGATTTCCCGCTTGGAGAAATTGGCCTGGCAATGTTCTGCGATCTGCGCGATATTTACGCTGCGCAAGGGAGTTTTGCGGTTCTTAAAAGCCTCCAGCAGGCCCGAAGAGATACTGGGCTCTAGAAAGGCACCCCCCTGATGGGTGAGGTGTACCACCTCCGGCAGGCTGGGCCGGGGATTAGGCCGTTTGACGAAGTAGCCATCTGCCCCCTCTTCGACCGCCCGTATCAGCAGCTCCTGCTCTTGGTAGCCAGTTACCATGACGATCTTGGCAGGATTCGTCATGCGCTTGATCTGCGAAAGGTAGCGTATACTCATTTCCCCCTCCAGGTCAAGATCCAGCAGTATAATATCGAGCCGGGGCGCCTGGCGTAGGAAACGGTCAAAAAACATGTCTATTGACGCTGCTGTCAAAGCCACCTCAATACCGTGTTCGGGCTGGCTGAGCTGCCACTTCAGGTTGCTGATCAGTAGGGAATCGTCATCGATTATTGCTGCTTGTATTTTTGGGCTGTCGCTCATCCGCTTTGGGAAAGTATTTGTTTTGTGGCCCGATCGGCACTGGGCAGTTGCCCAATATGACTCCGCCGATAAACCAAAAGCGTAAACGGAGAAACACTCAATCGTTTTAATTAGACGCAGCAAACCTTGGGTTGTCACATCAATATTACATGCTCGTGCAAGGGCCCCAGCCAGAACAATACCTATTTTGCCAAACAATAAGCGGAGGCAAATATGCGATGGAGAGGTTTTGCTGCCTTAACTGGCAGCAAAATCCTCCCCCCTTCTGCTCGCTCGGTGGCTCCTCTCCTCTCGGTTTATGCCAATTCTTGGAAAAAGCAATACCTTTGAAGCGCTCAAAAAACGGGGGCTTATGATTTTATCAGATACAAAGATACTGGAGGGAATCGAAAACGGCGAAATAGTCATTGAGCCCTTCCGGGAAGACTGCCTGGGTACGAACTCCTACGATGTGCACCTGGGAACTTCTCTGGCCATTTACAAAGACCACATACTGGACGCACGCCGGCACAACCCCATCGAGTACATCCAAATCCCGGAGGCCGGATTCGTGCTGCACCCCAATACGCTTTACCTGGGCGTAACGGAGGAATACACCGAAACCCACAACGCCGTCCCGTTTCTGGAGGGCAAATCCAGCGTTGGGCGCCTGGGCATCGACATCCACGCCACAGCTGGCAAAGGGGATGTAGGTTTTTGCAATACCTGGACCCTGGAGATTTCTTGTACGCATCCGGTGCGGGTGTACGCTGGCATGCCGATCGGCCAGCTCATCTACTTTTTGGTAGATGGGCACATACGGAACTACTACAACAAAAAGAAGAACGCAAAGTATACCCAGCGTACCGACAAGCCGGTAGAAAGCATGATGTGGCGCAATAAGTTCTAGCCCTCCTGCGCCTTGGTTTGTACCTTCACTTTGCTTTCGGCATCCAGCCCGCTGAGCACCTCCACCTGTATACCGTCGGACAAGCCAAGCTGCACGGCTTTCTTTTCAAACTCGCGATCGCCGGTCTGCACTTCTACATAGGTGGTGTCCTCTTCGAAGAGTACATCGCGCTCTTTGATGGACAGTACCTCTTCGCGTTTGTCCAGGATGATATCGGCATTAGCGCTGTACCCTGCCCGGAGGAAGATGTCTTCCGCCGGCTTGACGGCCGCCCGAAGTTCGAATTTGACGGTCCCTTCTTCGTCTGTGCCCTTAGGGGATATGAACTCTAGTGTGGCGTCAAACTGCCGGTTCTGAATCGCCCCTACGGTTAGCAGCAGCGGCATACCTTCCTTCAGCTTACCCACATCTGATTCGTCTACTTTGCCTTCAAATACCAGTGCGTTCATGTCAGCCACTACGGCAATGCTCGTCCCCTCGTTGAAGTTGTTGCGTTCGATGACCGAGCTTCCTTCTTCCACAGGCAGCTCTAGTACCATGCCCTCGAGGGTGGAAGTCACGATATTCGCCACCTGCTTGGAGTTTCGGCTGGCGCCCTCGCGCAGGAGTTCCAGGTTGTTGATAGCGGCTTGCAGCTCTTGTTCCTGTATGCTGACCTCTGTCTCAAACTGTTTGAGGCTGTTTTGAGCAACCACTTTGGCATTTTCGAAAGCAGCTTCTGCCAGCTGCAAGTCCAGCTTAAAACGGTTGTACTCCTGTTCCGAGATGACCCCCTCTTCAAAGAGGCCACGCTGCCGCTCCTCCTCCTGTTTGGCATTTTCGTAACTGGCCCTAGCCTCCTCGACATCCAGCTTTTGCTGGTTGAGCTCTTTCTGCCGCGCCAGCTCCCGCCTGGCATCTCGTAGCCTGAGCCGCGCCAGCTCCACATTGGATTTAGCAGTGTTGATGTTAACTTCGCTGGGAACCAGCTTGATTCGAGCCAGGTTTTGGCCCTTCTTGACAATCTGCCCTTCCTCTACGTAGATTTCATCCACTACGCCTGATACCTGTGGCTTGACCTGTATTTCCTTGCGTGGCCGGATAGCTCCAGTCGCTACCGTTTTTTTGATGATGTCCATGACGACCGGCTGTTCTGTCTCGTAATTCTCGGGCGCTTTGCGGTTTTGTTGGTAAAAATAAATGCTTAGGCCAATAGTAGCCACGAGCAAAAATGCGCCCAGTCCGATAAGGCATCCTCTATTCATGTCTAATGCTTTTTTTTTATAATTTAGTCAGGTGAAAAGTCATCATTCGTTGCGCAGGGCTTCCACCGGCTTGATGCGGGCAGCGTGCCGGGCGGGAATCAGCCCGGCGCCCAGGCCCGACAGTACCAGCAATATCAGGGCGGATAAGCCTACGGTAAGGTTAACCTGCGGATGGTAAAAGTTGGATACTTCGATCCCATTGGCCCTCATGGTATAACTGGTTAGCCAGATGATGAAGGTGCCGGCTACCAGGCCGAGGTAACCAGAGGTAGCTGTGATGAGCACCGATTCAGAAAGCACCATCTGCACAATACTGCCCGGAGGCGCCCCCATGGCTTTTCGGATACCGATTTCCCGAGTACGTTCTTTTACAGTTATGAGCATAATGTTGCCTACGCCGACGATACCCGCCAGCAGAGTGCCGATGCCCACGAACCATAGGAAAGCTTTGATGCCTTTGAAAAGGTTCATCACGCTTTGGAATTGCTCCTCTAAGTTGAACCCTCCAATGCCGCGCGGGTCATCAGGATGGATGTGGTGCCGCCGTTTGAGCAAAGCCTGTACCCGCGGTTCTATCTGGCTGACCATCACGTCTTTTGCTGCAGAGCAGACGAAGTAGTCCACCTGTTCGCCAGTACCGAAGGCGCGGTACATGGTAGTCAATGGAATGACTACGGCCTCCAGGTCGCTTTCCGTCCAGGGTTTTACCTCCTGCGGCCCGAATACGCCTACCACCCGAAACTCTACGCCTTTGATACGGACGTACTTGCCGATGGGGTCAACTTGGCCAAAGAGGACCTCCGCCGTGCGTTTGCCGAGTACCGCCACTTTGCGCACCTCTTCCACATCCCGCTTGTTCACATAGCGCCCCCGGTGGAGTTGCAGCGCTTCGATTTTGATCATGTTTGCTGTCTCGCCGCGGATTACCCGGGTTTCCCCCATATCCTTGTAGTATACCGAAGCATCACTGATCGAATGGCGGGGGGCGATGTAGGCTACTTCCGGTACATTTTGCTTGATGGCAATGATATCCTCCAAGCGGAATTGCGGGCTCCTTCCGGCTTGAAACCCCTGATAGGGCTTCGTTGTGGGGAGCGGCCATACGTACATAACATTTTTAGCCCGCTCTCCAAACCCTTTAATGGCACCATTTTCTAAGCCTTTGCCCATACCCAGTATGAACACCAGCATGAAGATGCCCCAAAATACGCCCGAAGCAGTCAGCCCGGTGCGCAGTTTGTGCTTTCTTATCGTCGACAGGATCTCCTGCCAGGTGTCGCGGTCGAATAGCATAACAATTAGGTTCTGATGGCTTCAATAGGGTTGATGCGAGCAGCTTGCCGAGCAGGCATTAGCCCTGCAAGGGCGCCAGCGATGACCAGCACGAGGGTAGCACTGATGCCCACTCCCAGGTCAACCCTCGGGTTGCGGAAGTAATCTACGGCCATAGATTCCATGAGGCTGATGAGGCCGACGCCAGCCAGCAGGCCGAGGTAGCCAGCCACAGCGGTGATAAGTATAGACTCCTGAAGAATCATAGAGACGATGGAAACCGGCGTAGCTCCGAGTGCTTTTCGGATGCCAATCTCCCGGGTGCGGTCCTTCACCACGATGAGCATAATGTTGCTGATGCCGATCACCCCCGCAATGATGCTGCCTACTCCAACCAACCAGATGAACAAACGGATGCCGCTCATCAAGCTCATGAATTGCTCGAAGTTTTCCAATTGGTTGAATATAGAGACCGCTCTTTGGTCCTCTTCTGCAAAGCCATGACGAGCAGCCAGATTTTGCCGGATTTTTGCCTGTAACTGCTTGGTGCCCTCCACCCCAATGCCCTTGGTGGTCACCATAAGCTGATGAATCTCGTCCCTGCCGGCGTACACTTTCTGGGCGGTGGTTATGGGGATGTAGATGATGCGCATCTCGTTATCGCCGCCGGTATCCGAATAGGTGCCCACCACTTTATAGACGATGCCGCCCAGCTTGAATTCTTTGCCAATCGGGTCCTCTCCCCCAAAAAGCTCTTCCTGCACAATAGTACCAATCACAGCTATCTTGCGATTTTCCGCTAAGTCCCGGTCGTTGAGGTAGCGCCCGGACTCTACGACCGAGTTCTCAATGTAGAGGTGGCCAGGGTGTACCGCTCGGGTGGTAAAGGAAAGCCGCTTGTCCCCGTAGGCTGCTAATTGGTCCCCCGATAAGTAATAGCGCCCGGAAGCCCGATCAACTTCTTCGAACTGCGTGCTCAGCATCTCATAGTCCTCGTTGGAAAACTCAATCTGCCGGCCCTTGGGCAGGCCTTCGTGCGGGATGGAGGTCACTCCCCGGCGTATCCAAACACTGTTGTTGGCATCATCCCGGAATTCGTACTCTATGCCATTTTGCAATCCGCGCCCCGCCCCCAGCAGCAGGACGAGCATGAAGATGCCCCAAAACACCCCCAAAGCAGTAAGTGCAGTGCGCATCGGGTGCCTGCGGATGGAGTTAAAAATTTCTTGCCAGCGGTCTAGATCTATGAATTTCATAAGCAACAGCCTTAAGAATGAGAAGCAGCGGCAGGGCTGCCGTTAGATTCAATCACGCCATCGCGCAGGCGGATGATTTGCCGGGTCATGGCAGCAATGTCATTTTCGTGGGTAACGATTATCACGGTCATACCCTCTTGATTTACTTTCTTAAACAGCTCCATGACCTCGTAAGAGGTCTGGGAATCCAATGCCCCGGTAGGTTCATCCGCCAGAATAACTTTAGGGTGGGTAATCAGGGCCCGGGCAATGGCTACCCGCTGCTGCTGCCCGCCCGAAAGCTGCGTAGGCAAGTGCCCCGCCCAATCGGCCAAGCCAACCATATCTAAATACTCCATCGCTTGCTGCTGACGTCGGTCGCGGTCTATTTTTTGGTAGTAAAGGGGAAGGGCTACATTTTCGGCAGCGGTTTTGAAGGGCAGCAGATTGAAGGATTGGAAAACGAAGCCGATGAAGCGGTTGCGGTAACGGGCGGCCTCGGCTTGGCTGAGATCCCGGATGAGCTTCCCGTCCAGCCAGTATTCGCCTTCGTCGTAATCGTCCAAAATGCCTAGTATATTGAGCAGGGTGGACTTACCCGAGCCGGAGGATCCCATGATGGCAGCGAGCGCCCCCGCTTCGATATCCAGGTCAATGCTCTTTAGCACCTCCAAGCGGTTGTAGCCCGTTTGGTAGGATTTCCTAATGTTTTTCAGTCGGATCATATGTTGTAGTCGGGTTGTGCTTTCAGCTAAGAGATCGCGAAACAAGACATTACTCAAAATAGACGAAGTTATTGTGGCGCGATAACTTAAGCTAAGTTTGGCTATCGCCCAAGCAGCAGCAATTTTTTTGGATCAAAAGCGCCTTTTGCTGGATCAATGTATAGCTCCTTTACTCAGATGACAAATAGTCCGGTAAGCCCCTATTATATCTTAGGGTATTTGTTACATTTGCGCTTTGGATTGAACTTGCCGGAGCTTGATCGGTTTTATTGTACAGAGTTCAAAAATTTAACATATAGCTTGAATCTTAATTGATATATCCGTACTTTGCTGCCCTACTGCCTGCAAAGCACCGTTCAAAAGACGATCTATGAAGCATATTGTACCTCTGTTAGTATTGTTTTTCTTAAGTGTAAGCCTCAGCGCGCAGTCGTCCTTCGCCAACAACGATCGTTCTGTGGTGAGCCAAGCCGCTCTAGAACTCAAGCTTTTCCCCAATCCGGCAGTAGATTATTTCAGCCTCAGTGAAAACCAAATCGTAGAGCGTGTACTGATATTCAACCTAGTAGGCCGGCAGATGAAGAACTTCAAAGCCCGCAGCAGGGAAAAGTACAATATCGCGGACCTTCCCAAGGGTATGTACTTAGTGCAATTGCTGAACAAGCAGCAGGACATCATTACCACCCAACGCTTGCACAAGCAATAAAACCTTGCCAGTTTACTTTTCGTAAAAGTTGCTGTAGAATGCCGGCAGGTGCCGAAGAGCTGCCAGTTCTCGGTAAGCTGTGCGCGCCTCCTTCGCTGGGTAACCAAAGTACACTTTCCCTCCTTCCAAGTCCTTCGATACGCCCGATTTAGCCAGTACGACGGCTTTTTTGCCGATGTGAAGGTTCTGGGCGATGCCCACTTGTCCGTACAATACCACCTCATCTTCCACTTTGGTATTGCCGCCTATACCCACCTGCGCCGCAAACAGGCAATGCTTGCCGATGACTACGTCGTGCCCAATATGTACCTGGCAGTCCAGCATGCTGCCCGCTCCGATGATGGTGTCGCCCGAAACGCCCTTGTTGATGGTGCAGCCCGCACTGATGAGCACGCCCTTTTCCAGGACGGCTCTGCCCCCGGAGCGCCACGGCTTGTAGCCTTCAGCCGTCTTTTTAAAGTAAAATGCATCCGAACCGACGACTGCTCCGGACTGCACCTCCACCGATTCTCCCAGCACCGAATACTCGTGAATGACCGCATTGGCATGGATGCGGCAGTGCGCGCCAATGCGTACGTGCGGGCCTATGGCCGCGTTGGGCTCAATGATAGCGGTAGGGTGGATTTTTGCCTGGCTGCTAATAGCAGTGGCCAGGGGCTGCACCGGCCGGTGCTCCAATACGATACTGTTGTAGGCATCAAAAGGAGCATCGCAGACGAGCAAGGCCTTGCCGTCGGGGCAATCCACCTCCGCATTGATCAAAATGACGGAAGCGGCCGACTGCAGCGCTTTCTTAAAGTACTTGGGCGCATCTACGAAGGTGATGTCGCCAGCGCTTACCTGATGTATCTCATTGATGCCTGTAGCTTGCAGAGAGCTGTCGCCTAACAGCCTGGCGTTGAGCTTCTGCGCGAGCTCGGCAACTGGAATCGGAGCAGGGAACTTCATGAGCTATGGTTTGTTAGCTTCAAAAGTAAAATTTTTCGCCACCTATGCCTCAGGGTATTGTACAGTTTTTTCTGGCCGACAAAGGCTATGGCTACATCCGGGTGCCAGAGACCCGAGAAGAGTTCTACGTGCACCGCAGGCAACTGATGCAGCCGGTACAGCGGGGCGCGCGGGTTGAGTTCATGGTGAGAGAGAGCAAACAAGGAGCGTATGCTGCAGAGGTGCGGGTAGTGAAGTAAAGGACAAAGCACCCTTATTTGTGTATCACCCCAACTCCTCTGCTGCCTCAGCCGGCGAAGTAAGCTTCCAGCTCCTCCAGGGTGCGCTCCGGCGCGTCGGTAATATCCCGGATGACCTTGCCGTCCTCCAGCACGACGATGCGGCGGCACACTTCCGTGACATGCGCCAGGTCATGGCTGGAAATGAGGATGGTTTTCTCTTCCGGCAATTCGTTGATCATGCTTTTCAGGCGAATCTGCGAACTAGGATCGAGGTTGGCGAAGGGCTCATCCAGCACGATGATGTCCGGGTCGCCCAGCATGGCCCCGGCAATGCCAATCTTCTTTTGATTGCCCTTGGACATGTCGCGCACGTACTTGCCGCTGTCCAGGATCTCGCCGTGAAATAAATCCTCAAACCGCTGCAGAAAGGTGCTGACCTCCGCTTGGTTCATGCCGTAGAGCCCTCCTACGAAATTGAAGTACTCCTCCGGCGTCAGGAAACCGATGAGGAAAGAATCGTCGATGTAGGAGCCCGTGTAGGATTTCCACTCCTCCAATTCAGCGACATTATTGCCCTTTGACAGGACCCGCCCGCTGCTCGGCTGAATGAGGTCGAGCAAGAGGCTGAAGAGCGTCGTTTTCCCAGCCCCGTTGTTGCCCACCAGGCCGAACAATTCCCCAGGCTTTATAGCCAGTTCAGGAAGGTCCAGCGCGAGTTTGTCGCCGTACTTTTTGCTGAGGTTTTCTGCTTTGATAATAGGTGTATCGCTCACTGTTGGTAACTTTTGATCAATAAATGCTTGCGCTGTTCGAACTGCTTTTTGACCCCATTCATCATGGGGCGGAAGAGCAGCAGCCCCAGCAGCCCCAGAGCGGCAAGCACCGACAGAGCGGTGAGCCAGGGCAGGAACAGCGATAAGAAGCCGTATAGCAGGGGCGGCCCCAGCAGAGTAGGGATGACCAAGATGAATTGGGAAGCACCGATGCCCTCCCAGTTCATGAAAGCGCTTTTTTGCGGGTCAACCGCCTTGGTATTGTAGGTTGCGATGAAGAGGACCAGGTAGGCATTAATGCCCAAATTAATCAGAAAAGAAGCCAGCACGATGGGGATGAACCGCCAGTCCGCCAGGCCATAGAGCAGGCAAACGGCAGCGGTTATGATGTTAAAAAAAGCGAACAGGTAGTACTTGCTTTTCAGGTAGTGGTCAATCGGGGCGTTGCGCGCCATCAGCAGCTTGAAGTACTGGCTCTCCCAGGCGATGAGGAACTGCCCGTAATTCGCCATAGGGAAAGCGGTAGCAAGGATGCAAAAGAACAGTGCCATGCCCGTCCCGCCCTCGGCGATGTAGTCCAGCGAAAAGAAGGGGTACAGCAGTAAAATGGCTCCGGTCAGCAACATGGTCTTGGGCCGCTTGTTGCGCCAGATTTGTTGCAGCTCCAATTGCAGGAAGTGCCCCGCTGCGCCCAGCCGCCGCAGGGCGGCAATGCCATCGCTGCTTTCTACCCGCGATTTTTTCTCCTCCACAGTATCCAGATAGGTGTAGTAATGGAGCGCCCGGTAGAGCAGCCGGTAGGCGATAGCGGGCAGCGCAAAGGGCAGCAGCGCAAGGGCTGGATGAGCGGTGATGGCCGAAATACCCTGGCCGAAGAGTTCGGAGAGCGGGAGGAAGCCCTGCAAGTCGATGGCAATCAGGCCACCCAGGAGCAACAGCAGCCCGATGATAGCAAGGGGCCGGAGGTTAAACTGCCGCTTGAGGTAAAAAGCCAGATAGTGGTTGAAAAGGCTGAGCGCCAGCACAGTAGCTAGCCAGGCGGTGCCGCCCGCGCTGCCCAACTGCTTGTAGACCGCCTTGAAGGCAAACGGCAGGGCAACCACTAGGGGCATTAGGTTAACAACATTGAAGATCGACCTGATCAGCACATAATGGTAAAGGCGGCTGCGCCGCAGGGGCAGCAACAAGTAGGGCCGGATATGCAGCACCGGGAAGCTCTGCGCTAGAAAACGGGTGATCAGCCCCGCCAGCAGCGTATACAACAGAAAGCCATTGGCCACCTCTATAATGTCCTGGCCGGAAAAAGCCTCCCCCAGGATGACATCCAGAAAGTAGCCAGCCGCCAGAAAGTTGAGCAGCAAATAAAGGGCAAGCAGCCCTATCAGGATATTGACGATCAAGCCCCGCTCCCAGAAGGGGGAACGAACCTGAGCAAGAAAGCTGTGCCGGAGCAACTGTCTGATCATAAGTGAGGCGTTTTTCATGCAGAACTAATCTAAGGCAGCGACGGGAATCGGCAGACTTTTTTCTATGACGGCCCAGCTTTTTTCGGCCACCTCAATCTACCTCCTCGTAGTCGATGTAGTCGCCATCGTCTTCTTCCTGCGGCGGCGCGTTCTTTTTGTCTCGGTAGCGTATCCTGCCTTCTCCGTCCTGCGGGCCCGAACCAAGCGAATTGGCACCAAAGAAGTAGCGGTAAAGAGCGTATACCAGCAATCCGGTAATAAGTAATTTTAGCATAGTGGGAAGTTGTAGATTAGCCAATAAGGCAGCTGAAAAATCAGCCGGTGCATTGAACCCGGCGCGGCCTGTGGTTTACCATTTACTGGTAATATTTTTTAGCTTTGCATTTCGTAAAAC
This sequence comes from uncultured Phaeodactylibacter sp., assembly GCA_964397205.1. GTDB lineage: Bacteria > Bacteroidota > Bacteroidia > Chitinophagales > Saprospiraceae > Phaeodactylibacter. Next base: position 10,606 of record CAYNIT010000011.1, read on the forward strand.
AGGCAGTGGCAGCAGTGAGTTGACCAACTACTTGGATTGATGCATGAACCCGCTTAATTATAGGGTTGGGCATTTCCCCAGCTGAAATCGGTGGAGCCCCCGCAAAGGGAACAAACCCGAGGAAGCCATACATCGATCCAGACTAGCCGCTGCCTCGCAAAATACAACAAACTACATGGCATCCAAAAATCGCTTACACTCAATAGCCGGCTGGCTGGTATTCGCTGTTGCGATGACCGTCTACTTCTTTTCAGCCGAACGTACCGGCAGCCTTTGGGACTGCGGAGAGTTCATCCTCGGTGCCTACAAGCTGCAGGTAGTCCACCCTCCGGGCGCGCCGCTCTTCATACTGATAGGACGGATATTCACCTGGTTTGCTGAATTGCTGTCCGACAACCCCGCCGATATCGCGTTCTCAGTCAACCTCATGTCGGGCATATGTACTGCCTTTGCTGCCGCATTCATTTGCTGGGTCACCATCATACTAGGCAAGTTTGCCCTGGTAGGGCGAGAGGGCGAGCTGGATACCGGGCAGAACATCGCCCTAGCCGGCGCCGGGGTGGTAGCCGGCCTGACTACCGCCTTCACTACCTCCGTGTGGTTCTCTGCGGTAGAAGGGGAGGTGTACGCCATGTCCACCTTCTTTACTACCATCACGCTATGGTCTATGATGAAGTGGTACAGCATGCCGGATAGCCAGAAGGCTGACCGCTGGCTGCTGTTCACTGTGTACGCTGCCGGATTGTCCACTGGGGTTCACTTATTGAGTATTCTGACTTTCCCGGCACTCGCCCTGTTTTACTATTTCAAAAAGAATAACTCGCCCAGCTGGCGGGGCATCCTCATTGCTGCTATCGTAGGCATCGCTATCATTGTGGCGATTCAGAACTTCGTCATTGTAGGCATTCCCGGCCTGTGGTCCACCTTTGAACTGCTTATGGTCAATGACCTGGGGCTGCCTTTCCACACCGGTATCATTCCCACCTTCCTGGTCGTCGCCAGCATAGTGGTGCTGCTGCTGCTGTACGTGCACGAAAAGATTACCTCCCCGACACCTATGTACATTCTGGCGGGCGTATTTGTGCTGATTGCATTGTACGCCGAAAGCAGTATGGGCGGTGGCCGCCTGCCCCGTTTGCTCGCCAGGGCAGCCGTAATCGGTGCTCTTGGATACTTCATGAATACCATCATCAGCAAGTACCGCCGCGAGGCACAACTTTTTGCGGTAGGCGCTGCGCTGGTCATCATTGGTTTTTCTACCATCGGCCTCGTCGTGATCCGCGCCAACGCTAATCCGCCGGTAAACATGAATGCCCCGACGGATGCCATGCGCCTGCTGCCGTACCTCAATCGCGAGCAGTACGGCGAACGCCCGCTGCTCCGTGGCCCCCACTTCGCAGCCCGCCCGATTGATACCGAAGTGGAGGAGCGCTATGGCCGCAAAGGGGACAAATACGCCATCGTCGACCAGAAAATATCCTACATCTACCGGGACGAAGATAAGATGCTCTTCCCCCGCATAGGAGACTATACGCAAGGGCGCCCCCGCCTGTACAAGCAATGGCTGGGACTAGACCCTCAGAAAAAACTGCCGCCGGGCCGCCCCAATCAGTTGGACAACATCAGCTTCCTGTTCAACTACCAGCTCGGGTGGATGTACTGGCGTTATTTCATGTGGAATTTCGGCGGCCGGCAAAACGGCGAGCAGGGCTACTACCCTTGGGATAAATCATCGGGCCACTGGCTATCTGGCATCAAACCGCTGGATGAAGCCCGCTTGTACAATCAGGATAAAATACCCGAATCCCTGGCCAATGAGCAGGCTCGCAACAAATACTATTTGCTGCCCTTCCTGTTCGGGCTTTTGGGGCTGTTCTTCCACATCCGGCGCCGGCAGCATGAGTCGGTGGGGCTGCTCGCCTTGTTTGTCATTACCGGTATAGGCATCATCATCTATTCCAATCAGCCTCCCAATGAGCCCCGGGAAAGGGACTATGTGCTGGCAGGGTCGTTTTTCACCTTTGCCATCTGGATAGGCATGGGCGTTTTGGCTCTGTTCGATATCCTGCGCGAAAGGGTCAACCTGAGCAGCTCCGTATCGGGCGGCCTTGCAGCGCTAGTCGTACTTACTGCCCCCCTGCTGATGGGTATGGAAAACTTCGACGACCACAGCCGCCGCCACCATACTGGGGCGCGGGACTACGCTTCCAACTTTCTGAATAGCGTAGAAGAGAACGCTATCATCTTCACCTTCGGGGACAACGACACCTACCCGCTCTGGTACGCGCAGGAGGTAGAAGGCATACGCCCGGATGTGCGGGTGGTCAACCTCAGCCTGATCGCAGTGGATTGGTACATCAATCTGCTGCGCCGCAAGGTCAATGAGTCTCCGCCCATCAATCTTACCATACCGCAGGAAGCTATACGCGGAGACTCCCGCAACCAAGTTTTTTACTACAACCCCCGGGGCAATGATCAGCCGATGCCCCTGCAACAGTTGCTGAAATTTATCGGGGAGGACCATCCCATCAACTTGCCCTTCTCCTCCGGCACCCGGGAAGTGAAGAGCTACTTCAAATCCCGTAAGGTGTTCCTGCCCGTCGACAAGCAGCAGGTGCTCGATGCCGGGGTAGTCGGCGTAGAAGATACCGCTAACATCGTGTCTTCCATCCCTCTGAAACTGCAAGACAAGGACTACCTGATCAAAGATGAAATGGCTATCCTGGATGTGATCGCTTCCAATATCTGGGAGCGGCCGATCTACTTCGCGGTCACCTGCCGTCAGGACAAGCTGTTTGGGCTAGACGATTACATGCAGCTGGAAGGGCTTGCCCTGCGCCTCGTGCCCGTCAAGTCCAAGAGTGAATCGCAGTACGGCATCATTGGAAGTGGGCGGGTAGCTACCGATAAGCTGTATGAAAACGTAATGGAAAAGTTCCGTTGGGGCCATTTCGACAAAAAACGGCTCTTCGTTGACCGCAGCTATGCGCCGAGCGTGCAGAGCCATCAGTTGGCGATGCGGCGGGCTGCCCTGCAAATGGTGAAGGACGGAGAAGAGGAAAAAGCCGTAAAACTGATCGATCAGTACTTCGAGGCATTCCCGGACATGAACTTCCCCTACGACTATCGGGCGTTCTACATGATTGATGTCTACCTCCGGGCTTCGGCTTTCGACAAGGCAAAGCCGCATCTGGAGATACTGGCCAGACGTACAGCGGACAACCTGGATTTTTTCAACTCCATCAACCCGTCTAAGCTGGAACAAGGCTTTCAGCAAGAGTACATGCTGGCTATGCGCACGATGGACGACATCATGCAGGCTGCCCGTCAGAGTGGAGATACCGAATTTGCTAAGGAATTGGCAGATCTGTTTGAACCCTACAAGTTGGAGTCTACCGAAAACTTCCCCAATAACCCAGGGCGGTAAAGCGGGTGTTGAATTGGTTGCGGCAAAACCTTATATTTATACCACGTTGGGACTTTGGCAATTGGTCTGCCAATGTCCCTTTTCTGCTTATGTGTCCTTGCAGAAGCGGGCTTCATAGCGCTACTATGATCCCGGCTTGCGCCTATTTTGAGCAGAAAATGGATTATTGTCGGCTGAAAGGCCAAAATCCCAACATAGCCTTAAAGATACAACCAAACCAAGCCTATCATGCAAATCGTACCTGCAGCAACGTATTTGAGCCGGGAGGAGCGTCAGCAGCTGATGCAGAAGAGCGCTGCCCTTGCATGGCGAAGCATTCTTTTGCACTATAGCCTTATCGCGCTGGCCTTTACGCTAGCCTATCAGTTTCCGAACCCGCTGATCATCCTGGCATCGCTCTTATTGCTGGGAGGCCAGCAACTGGCCTGCGCTATTTTGATGCACGATACGGCGCATCATGCCGTCTTTCCCAGTAAAAAGTGGAACGATATGGTCGGGCAATGGCTTGGAGCCTACCCGATTTTCAACAGCATGGCAGCTTACCGCCCTTACCATTTCAAACATCACCTTACGAATGGGCTGGCCGAAGACCCCGACCTGCTGCTGACGCGGGGCTATCCTACTACCAAGAAGAGCATGATGCGTAAGTTTTTCCGAGACCTGAGCGGGCAGACGGGGGTGAAAGCCCTTATTGGCTTGATTATGATGCATTTGGGCTACCTCAAGTACAATTTAGGCGGAAAAATTGAGCGCGTAGATCAACGGGATCGGTCCTGGGCTGCTTTTTTCCAGGCCTTTCGGGACAATCTCATGGGGCCGATCGCCGCCAACCTGCTGCTGCTCTTACTGTTGAGTGGGCTGGCTTCCCCATGGCTTTATCTGCTGTGGATTGGCGCTTACCTTACCAGCTTTCAGTTCTGCCTGCGGGTGCGCTCGATGGCGGAGCATTCTGTAGTAGAAGACTCCGAGGACCCCTACCTCAATACCCGGACCACACAAGCCAACTGGCTCGAGCGGCTGTTGTTTGCACCGTATCATGTCAATTACCACAGCGAGCACCACATGCTGATGGCGGTTCCTCCCTATCGGCTCCCGCAGATGCACCGTTTGCTGAAAGAGCGTAAATTCTACGAGCGCGGCTTGCTCGCTCCGGGCTATTGGTCCATCATAAAAAAAGCAGCCTCTGTTCCTTCTTAAAAACACAAAAGGGTGAAGGGATTGCTCCCTCCACCCAATTTGCGTGGTCCCCAGCCCATCTTACCCCCCAGAAAGAAAGGGCCAGGTCACTTCTTGTATGTCTTGAAAACCTATTGCGCGAGCAGCGGACTGACTACCCCCCAGTATCAGCCACACTGCCCACAACAATAGACTTCTGCACACTGCCGAAGCGGTGTACATCAGCTCTTTAGCACCCTGTGAATCAACCGCTATTGCAATAGCCGGACAACAGGGTAAGGAACGGCAGCAACCGCTCCCCAACAGATTTTAAATTGAAAATGGTATGTAGACAGGAGGCTTTCCAGCCTTGAAAAGTAGTATGCTTTTCTTGCGTTGCCGTAGCAGCTCTTCTCTTTGGGGGAATTTCCCCTTTTGCTCTTTCGAGAGCGCAAATTAGGTATTTCTGTTAGGAATTTCAATACCGTGCCCCAAATTTATGTAAACAGCCTGTTTGGTGGGGCTTTTAAGCACTCTCGACTCTTTTTACGGCACCAAATGCAGGAGGTTGCGTCAAGATGTCAGTTTTTTTTGCCTGGCACAAGCTTTGTGCTGCGAAGCGTAAATAAAAACCATTCAATTATGGCTAAAGGCAACATATCAGTACAAACGGAGAATATCTTCCCCATCATTAAAAAGTTCCTGTACTCTGATCACGAAATTTTCCTGCGGGAAATCGTTTCCAATGCCGTGGATGCAACCGCCAAGCTCAAAGCTTTGGCCAACCGCGGCGAAGTAAGCGGTGAGGTGGGCGATACTACCATCGAAATCCTGCTGGACGAAGAAGCCAAGACCCTCACTGTGCGCGATAAGGGGATCGGCATGACGGCAGAGGAGGTCGAGAAGTACCTCAATCAGGTGGCGTTTTCCAGCGCTGAGGAGTTCTTGGAAAAATACAAGGATGACGCCTCCATCATAGGGCACTTTGGATTGGGCTTTTATTCTTCCTTTATGGTAGCCGACAAGGTGGAAGTGAAGACGCTGTCTCATCAGGAAGGCGCTAAAGGCGTGACCTGGACCTGCGAGGGCAGCCCGGAATATTCCTTGGAGGAAAACGACAAAGACTTCCGGGGCACCGATGTCGTCCTACACATCAACGAAGAAAACAAAGAGTTCCTCGAGCAGCACCGCATTCAGCAGTTGCTCGACAAGTACTGTAAATTCCTGCCAGTGCCCATCAAATTCGGCACCAAGACAGAAACCGTAACCGAGGGCGAGGGCGATGATGCCCAAGAAAAGCAGGTAGAGGTCGACAACATCATCAACAACACCCATCCTACCTGGCGCAAACAGCCAGCTGAGCTTAGCGACGAAGATTACAAAGCCTTTTACAACGAGCTGTACCCGTTCAGCACGCCACCCCTGTTCTGGATCCACCTCAATATAGACTTTCCATTCAACCTGACCGGCATCCTTTACTTTCCGAAGCTGGGCAACAACTTTGAAGTACAGAAGAACAAAATCCAGCTGTACAGCAATCAAGTATACGTGACCGACGATGTGAAGGAAATCGTCCCGGAATTCCTGACGCTGCTGCACGGCGTCATCGATTCGCCGGATATTCCGCTGAACGTTTCCCGCAGCTATCTGCAGAGCGACAGCAATGTGCGGAAAATTACAGGCTATATTACCAAAAAGGTAGCCGACAAACTTTCCGACCTGTACAAGAAAGATGCCGAAGGCTTCAAAGAAAAGTGGGATGATCTGGGGGTATTCATCAAATACGGCATCATTTCTGACGATAAATTCTACGAGCGGGCACTGCCCTTTGCGCTGGTGAAAAATACGGAAGGGCAGTACAGCCCCATTGAGGAATACAAGGAGCGCGTCAAAGAAAACCAAACCGATAAGCACGACAAAATCGTCATGCTCTACACCAATGCGCCCGATCAACACGACAGCTTTGTAACGGCCGCCAAGAACAAAGGCTACGATGTGCTTCTATTCGACAACGTCATCGACAACCACTTCATGCAGCACATGGAGCAAAAGCTCGGTGATGTCACTTTCGTGCGAGTAGATTCCGATACCGTAGACAACTTGGTCCAGAAAGACGAGGAGACGGAATCGGTCATGAGCGAGGAACAGCAAAATACGGTCAAAGAACTTTTCGAAAAAGTCGCTGACAAGGCTGGCAGTACGGTGGTGATGAAGGCGCTTTCGCCCGACGATCAGCCGGTAACCATCACCCGGCCAGAGTTTATGCGCCGCATGAAAGAGATGCAGTCCCTGCAAGGCATGCAATTTGGCGACTTCCCGGACAGCATCAATGTAGTGGTGAACTCCAACCACCCGCTCATCGCCAACAAGCTGGTGGAGGAGCAAGCAGAGGATGCCCGCAAGGAGATGGCGGATTACCTCTACAAATTGGCGTTGCTGAATCAGAACATGCTGACCGGCTCCGATTTGACAGCCTTTATCAACAAGAGCATTGCTTTTCTAAAGTAGTGTAAGGCTTCATAAGCAACCGAAGCGCCGCCGGGCGGGCACCATGGTCTTACCCGGCGGTTTTTTATATAACTCAAAGGCTTGGAGCAATAAGCACCCGGTGAAGAACAACTTCCCCCTACTGCCTACCTTGCGTCTAGCAGGCGGTTTCTCCGCCTCTGTTGGCGCATGGTTTAATCTACCTTTTGCAAGCGGTTTTGCAGCGATTTCGCATTGAAGCTGTTGCCCGAAGAAGCGGGGATATCCTCTAGGAGCGATCGGGCCAAATCCACTTCCTTAGAGCGCAAATGCGCTAGCGCCAAGTACCACAAAATACGCCCCCGTTCTATTTCAGCCTGCCCCTGCCACAGTTGTTGCAGCATATGCTTAGCCCTTTCGGTTTGTTCCGCGCCGAGCAAAGCCGTCGCGAACAAGAAGTACGCCTCTTCATCTTCCGGATGCGCTTCCAAGTGCCGCTCGAAGTGCGGCAGGCTGTGTTCAAAGCGCTCCCCGCGGTAAAATTCGAGCGCGGCCTTCAGTTCCGGCCGGTTAGCGGCATGTTCTCGGTCGTACGCACTGCGCAGCGCGAAGTACTCCGGTTGTTCTGCCTCGAAAAAAGACCAAAACAACCGCTCTTCCACCGTAGCAGCCCGGTACTGCAGTACGCTGTAAATTCCCATCAGCAGAAGCAATACGGCAGCTGCGCGGTTGAACCAAACCCGCCTGGAAGCCCGCTGTAGCTGAGGGAAGCTGGCCAAACCCACGGAATTAAGCTCTTGCGCCAATTGCCCCGACTGCTCCGCCCAATCCAGCCCCTCCACAGCATCAGCACACAGGGGGCAGTCTATCAAGTGCTGCTCTACGGAGCGCCGTTGATCGTGATTCAGTTCTTGGCGCAGGTATTGCCTGATCTCCCCCCGAGACAGGCAGCTGCGCGCTTCAAAAATTTCTTTCATATTCCGGACTATTTCCCTTCTGCCAGGTAGCGTTTTAGAATGATGCCAAGTTTGCGCTTCCCATTCTGTAGATAACTCTTGACCTGTTTCAAGGAAAAACCAGTTTCCCGGCTGATCGCTCGGTAGCTGTAGTCTTCCAAGTAAAACAACTCCAGGCAATGCCGCTGGTTCTCCTCTAGTTCTGCCATCGCTTTGGGAAGCAACTCCAGCAGTTGAGGGTGTTCTCTATTAAGTAGTCGTGCCAGGCCCTCATTTTCCATAAACTCGGAGGCATTTTCTTCAAAAAAACTTTCCTCCGCTTCCGTTGCCGGAGCTTGAGCCAGCTGTCTTCGGTAGGTAATACAGCTATTGCGGGCTGTGGCGTACAGCCAGCTAGGCAGGGATCGAATGGCCTTTTCCTGGGGCAGCTCCAAGAGCGCGCCGAATACCTCCATACACACCGCTTTGCAGTCCGCCGCATGTTCCAGGTGCTTGCGGCAGACCCCATAAACCAAGTGCACATAACGGTTGTACAGGACATCGAAGCAGTCACGATTGCCCCCAATGCGCCAAGCCTTCAGCAGGCGGTCATCCTCCCACTGATGCAAGTCTGGTCGTTTAGAAGAGCGTACGAAGAGCTTCATCCCCCTAAAATAAAGAATATTGAGCAGATGCGAAGCTGTTCTTCGGTTTTTCTACCTAAATTTCAAAGTGTGTATGATGTAATCGAGGTGCTCCATCAGGTCTCGCTTTTCCTCCCCGGGCGCGTGCAGGAAGCCATCAATGAACAGCAGCTCGTTTGTATTGGCGTTCAGCACCAGATAGCTGATGAAAGCGCCGCCCATGTAGTCGTCTACGATTTCCCAAATACCACGGGCCTCTACTGCGTAGTGGCCACGGACGCGGGTGGTGTTATAGATGATCGGCAAATCCTCCCGGTTGACCCGCATGTAAGAACCTTTGATGGTGGAGGAGACGTACTCCTTGCCCAGCGAGTCCCGCAGGTTGAGCAGGTATTCCTTGCTGAGCTGATCTTCCTCCTCGTACTTCATTTTTTTCACCATCAGATTCTGGGAAGTCTTGTCCGTTTCTTTGCGCAGCCAGACGAAATCCCCTTCGTTGATGGCAACGAAATAATCATTGGGAATCCGCATACTGATGCCCAGGCTATCTTTCAGCTCTTTGATCAGCTGATTGTCCACACCATCCAGGTAGATGTAGGACTCCAGCTTTTTCTCGTCAAACTTGTTGACTTTTTTCTTAATGGCCGGGTAGTTTTCTTTGAGGGCCTTGATCAGTGCCTCATTAGAATAAGCAAATTGGTAAAGCAGCAGTTGCCCCTTAGCCCACTTATCGCGCCCGGCGGCGTTGTTGACGCTGGGGTCATCCTTAGCCCGGCGGGCCTTTTCAGCGCCGATGTCCCGGCGTATCATTTTGCTAGTTGGGGAGTCCTCATCCGAGAGGTCGCCCACCAGCATGTAAGTGCGGAGTTCCCGGCGCAGCGGGTCTTTCTTCAGGTCGGTAGGGGTGAAATGCCGCAGGTCAAATACTGGCTCTGGCTGAGGCAGCAGCGGGTAAGCGGAAGAGTAGTAATAGCGGATGGTGTCCCCCAACCGGCTTTCCCAGAGGTCCTGGTCCATTATAACGACGATTTCGTTGAGTTGGCCAAAGGCGGTAGGTACAGCTCTCATACCCCGCTGGGCTTCCTCCGAACAACCGGACAGCAAAGCAGACAAGGCAAGCAACAGGATTGGCAATCGCAGGCGATTTATCATGAAGTTCCTTAATTTTAGTGCTAAAGTTATCATTTTATATTGTAGGGTAGCATACAGAAAACAGATGCATTTGCCCAACGTTTTGGCGGGCGCTGCTTTTTGAAAGATGCGGCGCTGCAGGAGCAGGGCTTCAAGCCACACAAATGCCGCAGCCTTCTTCGGCCCTATGAGCAAGGATGCCATATACTTGGGTACGGATGCCAGCGAGCGCTGGCAACGGGACGAAGTCCGGGAGTGGGCGGCCTTTGCCTTCGAGCGGGACGTAGCCTGGGCGTTTCGCCCTTACCAGCGGCAGCTGTATGAATCAGCGGACAGCGGCACCGTTTGGTTTGAAGAAATGCTGGATACGGAAAACATGGGCACCTGCCGGGGCCCCGGCGTACTCAGCCAGGCCGCAGAGGGCTGGAAAATCCAGCACTACGATCTGGCAGTAATGGTGCCAAATGAGAAAATGGAGGATTTCCTGGGGCTGATGGAAGAGGCAAGTGCCCCCCAAGAGAGCGTATAAACTAAAAACTGTGCCTACCGATAGTCACGCTCTGCTTCCTACCTGCCTACCAACAGGTAGGCGCGTCTCTGCGGGCAACACAGATCTTTGAATACGCTCGACTAAGATGGCTGAGCAAAATCCTTGCGGTTGCCCACCCATTCTACGATATTTTTTGGAAGCTGTGGAGCTCCCCCCCTCGGTGGCCAGAGGTGAAAAGTTGACGAACCCTCCGTCGTCAAGCTTCCAGCAAGCAAGAGTGGCTGCTTGCTTGACACAGTGGATTTAAACATCCTGACAAAAAGCCGAGCATTTGTGCGGGGTTCCGGAAAATCACCTTTGGCGACTGTGCTTAGTGTGGCAACTCTCGCCAAAAACATCCCAGGAGCCATCGTCCTGCACTTCTGTCCTGGTTTCCACACAGTCACAGTCACCAAAGTTGTCGTCGAGCCAGTTGCCTAGCGAGATTGTTTTAAACGCGCCAGAAAAGCTTTTGCATTCTTCCCAGGTTCTGCCTGCACTATCCGTACCATCATCTATCCGTAGACGGACGGGTTCTCCATCCCCTTCAGTATACGTTTCCAAATCTGTTTCAGGGAAAAGCCTGTTGCTGCCGTACTCGAACCGCCAGGTGATGGCTGCTCGGGTAATGCCCTCCGCTTTCATTTCGTCCCCCTTCGGAGCAAAGTACACCATTGTTTCCGCCATATCCATGAAATCTTGTTTGGAAAAAGTCCGAGCCTCTTTTTCAAGCTCCGGTTGCAGCTCCACTTCGTTGACGGATTCCTCGCAAGAGGTGAGCCATCCTCCGACGAAGATTAGCGCGATGAGCAATGATAAATACCTTATGATTAAAAAAATTTAAAATTAACCCCTACTTCTTGTTGAGGGAGTTTCGGGATAGCCTCCCAGCTTTTGCACCCAATATAAGGATTTAATGAATGCTTGGCAAGAACTAATTAAAATAAAGCAATACAAAACAGCATAATAGCAAAAATAAAATTAATACATTGCAACAAAACAGCAACAACTTTCTAAAGGGCAACAAGGCATGTTTCCTCAGTGCAAGCCAAAAATGAGCCAAATGTGGAAAACTATCCCTGGTATACTGGCATCGCTAACTTTTTATGCCTAAATTGCTTTTGAAAGTGTTGCAGGACGACTCAACTTGCAATAAAAGCAACACTTTGATCAAGCAAACTAAAGATTTGCATGGATAAGTACATCAACTACCTGCTGGCTGATATTGCCGCAGCATCTGCTAATGTGCCGGCCTTTGCGCTCAGCGAACTCGACGAAGAGGAAGACTTCATCTCCTTGGAAGAAGAGGAGCAACTCGCCCCCCGCCAGAAGCTTTCCGACCGGCTCAAGCTCCGGTCCGAATGGTTTCCTCCCGCCGACCGGCTTACCGAAGAGCATCAGGACCGCGTGGTCGATGCCTTGCTGATTTGCCTGCATTCCTTCAATTTTGTGGCCAATTTCCCAGACGGCTTGCCCACCCGGGAGCGCTACCAAGTGCTTACGGACTATCTGCAACAGGAAGTCCCTATCCTGACTTACAATTCCTGGCAAATCGACTTCTGCGATTACAACCCTAAGACCTGCCCATTCGGCGGGCAGTACTGCCAGTGCCAAATGTACGAGCGCTGGCTAGGGCGATTGCAGGAGGACGACGAGGAAGCCTCCCCTAACGGCACGGACAATACCTCCTACCGGCTGCCCGGCTTTCTGTTCGACGACTGGCTGGAAGAGGCCGGCAGTACCTACGGCCACCCTTACAAGGACGAAGAAGACGAAGACCAAGACGACTGGGACGACGACGACGAGCTCGACGACAACCGCTTCTTGGATTTCCGAGACTTCGACCCCGGCCCAGACGATGACGGGCTCTGGAATTGATGCCTGCAAAAGCCCGATAGCCGCCGAGCCCCAGATTGTAGGCATTGCCCTCCAAGCGAGAAGGGCTCCCCTTATTTTTTGCCCACATTATCCCTATATTTGCCAGCTCAAATAACGAAACGACCACCATGAAGGTATCGCTGAACTGGCTCAAAGACTACATCGAGATCAAGGACCTTAGCCCGGAGGAGGTGTCCGAAATCCTCACCGGCATCGGCCTGGAAGAGGAAGGCATGGAACGGGTGGAGAGCATCGAAGGCGGCCTGGACGGTGTTGTCGTTGGGCATGTACTGGAGTGCGGCAAGCATCCGGATGCCGACCGGCTTTCCTTGACTAAAGTAGACATAGGCGGAGACACCCCCCTGCAAATCGTATGCGGCGCGCCTAATGTCGCACAGGGGCAGAAAGTCATGGTAGCCACCGTAGGCACCACGCTCTATCCCCTCGATAGCGAAGAACCGCTGAAGCTCAAAAAGGGCAAAATACGCGGGCAGCTCAGCGAAGGCATGATTTGTGCGCAGGACGAACTCGGCATCGGCCGTGACCACAGCGGCATCATGGTGCTTCCAAAGGATACGGAGGTGGGTACGCCCGCCCGCGACTATTTCCAAATAGAAATTGACCACGTTTACGAAATCGGCCTGACGCCCAACCGCTCTGATGCGACCAATCATCTGGGCGTTGCCAAGGATTTGGCAGCCTACCTGAAAGCCAACCGCAATTACCAGGAAGGGGTAAAAATGCCCGATGTAGGGGCCTTTCAGGCAGACGACAACAGCCTGCCGGTGGAAATTGAGGTAGAAAATGCCGAAGCAGCACCCCGCTACGCCGGGCTCACCCTCAGCGGGTTAAAAGTCGCCGAGTCGCCCGATTGGCTCAAGAGCCGGCTCCGGGCAATTGGCGTACGGCCGATCAACAACATAGTGGACATCACCAATTTCGTGTTGCACGAACTGGGACAACCCTTGCACGCCTTTGACCTCAAAAAGGTAAAAGGGCAGAAAATTATTGTGAAACCGCTGCCTCAGGGCACAAAATTCCAAACGCTGGACGAAGTAGAACGGGAGCTTAGCGGTGAAGATTTGATGATCTGCAATGGCGAAGGCGAAGGCATGTGTATTGCCGGCGTATTCGGCGGGCTTGGCTCCGGCGTGACGGAAGCCACCACCGACATATTCCTGGAATCGGCCCACTTCAATGCCAGGTGGGTTCGCCGAACGAGCATGAAACACAACCTGCGCACCGATGCCGCAAAGGTATTTGAGAAGGGCAGCGACCCCAACATCGTCGTCTACGCCCTCAAGCGGGCCGCGCTGCTCATGAAAGAACTGGCGAGCGGCACGATTTCCAGCAACATCGTCGATCTCTATCCCAAACCCGTTCAGCCAGCGGAGGTCCGGGTGCGCTACGCCCACGTCAACCGCTTGATTGGGGTCGAAATTCCCCGGGAGACCCTGCACAGCCTACTGGGAGCCCTGGAGATGGAGCTGCGCTCCGACGACGGGCAAGCCTTTACCGTGGCGGTGCCAACCAATAAGACAGATGTAACCCGAGAAGCTGACGTAATTGAAGAAATCCTTCGCATCTACGGTTACAACGAGGTGCCCATCAACGAGCAAATCCGTACGAGCCTGAACGTAGCGCCGAAGCCTGACCCTACCTTGCTTCAGGACAAAATCGGCGGCTTGTTGGCAGCCAATGGCTTCCACGAAATGATGGCCCTGTCCCTCTCCCGTTCTCAATACTACCAGGACATCTACGAGGGGCTGCAGCCCGAGCAACTCGTCTTCGTCAACAATACCTCTAATGTTCAGCTCGACATCATGCGGCCCGATATGCTGTTCAGTGGCCTGGAAGCCATCGTGCACAACCAGAACCGGCAGCAAATGCGGCTGAAACTATTTGAATTCGGGCGCACCTACCAGCACGAAGCAGGCAAAATTGAAGAACAACAGCACCTCAGCCTGTTTCTGGCCGGACAGCGCCATGCCGAAAGCTGGCTGGATATGCGCGCGGGAGAGTTCGACTACTACAGCCTCAAAGCCCAAGTCGAGCAAGTGCTCGGCCGCATGGGGCTGCAGGGATATCAGGAGACGGAGCTGCAGGAAGAAACATTCATTTACGGAATGCAGTACCATCGGGGGCCGCAGGTGCTGGCCCGCTTCGGAAAGGTGAACCCAAAACTCACCAAGGCAATGGACATCCGCGGCAGCGTTTTCTACGCTGACCTGCGCTGGGATGCCCTGCTCAAGTCCCGACGCAAGCACCGGGTCTCCTTCGAAGAGCTGAACAAATACCCAAGCGTGCGCCGCGATTTAGCCCTTGTGATTGATAATTCCGTAAAATTTAATGATATTGTGGCGATTGCCCGTAAAGCGGGCAAAAAACTCATCAAGGACATCAACCTCTTTGATGTGTACGAAAACGAAGCGCAGCTGGGCAGCGGCAAAAAATCCTACGCGCTCAGCTTTACTTTTGAGAATCCCGAAAAGACGCTCAAGGACAAGGAAGTAGACAAGGTGGTCAAAAAGCTGATCGCCGAATACGAATCAAAATTGGGGGCGTCGATCAGGAAATAAAGATAGCCCAAGATCCCAAAATGAACATCACCGAGCGGATTGACAGTATAGAGTTGAAGGTGCGGCAGCTCGTTCAGAAAATGGAGCGGCTACAACGGGAAAATACCGCACTCAAAGAAGAAAACAGAACGTTAAAAGCCGAACTGGACCGGCAAAACGGTGCAGTAGAGGCCTTGACCAATAAACTGGAACAATCGCAGCGAGACTTAGAATCGCAGCGGGAAAATCAGCCAGAGGATTCAGAAAAGCTGGAACAACAGCTAGAACAATACATCGAGGAGATCAATAAGTGTATTGAGTGGTTGCACCAACAATAAATTGTCGTGCAGGAAAAGGAAATGAAACATATAACGGTATTGATTGCCGGCAGGCCATACCCTTTGAAGATCGACCTGGCCGACGAGCCTAAAATCCGCCGCATCGTCAAAGAGGTGAATGACAAAATCAACCGGTTTCAATTGACCTATACCAATAAGGATAAGCAGGACTGCATTTCAATGGCCCTGCTTACCTACGCGGTAAACCTGCACAAGGCAAAAACCTCCGGGAGCAACGACCCGGCACTGTCGGGCAAACTTTTTCAGCTCGACGCCTTGCTCGATGAACTGCTCGAACAGCAATAGCCCTCCCCTCTGATTGACCATCCCACCGCCTTCTGGTTGCGCTGCCGTCCTGCCTCGCTCCGCAAGCGAGCCGGGAACATAAACAAACTAAACATTCATGCTTAAACCATTTCAACTATGGATATTGGAATTGGAGTCGTAATTGGCCTGCTCATCGGAGCCGCAGCCGGTTACCTGGCTATTCAGCTAGCTTTGAAAAAGGCTAAGCAACAACGCGTAGAGGAAATCAACGCTACGGTAGACCAAGAGGTGAAAGAAGCTCGGCAAACAGCCCAGCGCTTAGTGGAAGAAGCCGAAATCAAAGCCGATAAAATCGCTTCCCAAGCTGAAAACAAAAACGAGCGGATCAAGCAGAAGAAAATACAGGAAGCCAAAGAAAAATTCAGCCGCCTCAAGTCGGAGTTCGAAAGCCACAAAGCAGAACAAATGGTGGAGGTCAAAGAGCGCAAGATGGAAATCAAAGGCCTCGAAGCTGAGTTGAAACAAAAAGAAGACCGCTACCACGACAAAGTAAAGGCGCTCAAAAACCAGCAGTCGGAGCTGGAGCAGCGCGAAGCAGATGCCATTGCTCTGCGAGAAAACCTGGAGAAGCAGATGAAGGTGCTGACGCGAAAGCGGGAAGAGTTAGAAGCCGCCAACGAGCGCCACATCAAAGAGCTGGAAAAAGTAGCCAACCTGAGCGAAGCGGAGGCAAAAGACCAACTGCTGGAAGCGGTGAAAGCCAAAGCCGAAACCGATGCCATGGCCATGGTGAAAAATACCGTAGAGCAGGCGAAAGCCACCGCCAACAAGGAAGCTAAGAAGATCATCATTCAGTCCATTCAGCGCATGTGCGCCGAGTACACCATAGAAAACACCGTTTCCGTTTTCAACCTGGATTCCGACGACCTGAAAGGCCAAATCATTGGCCGGGAAGGCCGCAATATCCGGGCACTGGAAGCAGCTACCGGAGCAGAAATCGTAGTAGATGACACGCCCGAGGCGATCGTCATATCCAGCTTCGACCCCATCCGCCGGGAAGTGGCGCGGCTGGCACTGAAGCGCCTAGTAGCGGACGGCCGCATCCACCCCGCCCGTATCGAAGAGGTGGTCGCCAAGGTCCGCAAGCAGTTGGATGAGCAAATCGTCGAAATCGGCGAGCGCACCGTGATCGACCTGGACCTGCACGGCCTGGACGCTTACCTGGTCAAAATGGTGGGCCGCATGCGCTTCCGTTCCTCCTACGGGCAAAACCTGCTCAAGCACTCCATCGAAACAGCCAACCTCTGCGCCATCATGGCCGCCGAGCTGGGCCTCAGCCGCAAGCAAGCTAAAATGGCCAAGCGCGCCGGGCTGCTGCACGATATCGGCAAAGTGGCAGAAGAAGAAACCGAGCTTTCCCACGCCATACTCGGCATGAAGCTGTGCGAAAAGCACAAGGAACACGCAATCGTCTGCAATGCCGTAGGTGCCCACCACGACGAAGTCGAGATGAACAACATCATTTCCCCCATCGTGCAGGCCTGCGACGCTATTTCTGGCGCTCGCCCCGGCGCCCGCCGCGAAATCCTGGAAAGCTACCTCAAGCGCATCGGCGAACTGGAGGAACTGGCCATGGAGCACGAAGGTGTTCAGAAAGCCTACGCCATGCAGGCCGGCCGGGAGCTGCGCGTCATCGTTGAGTCCGAAAAAGTGACCGATAAGAACGCTGACGATTTGTCCTTCCGCATTTCTCAGAAAATCCAAGATGAAATGCAGTACCCCGGGCAGATCAAAGTAACCGTAATACGCGAAAAGCGGGCCATCGCTTACGCCCGCTGAGCAACTGCAAGGCCCGGAGCAGCGCAAGCCCATCCGGGCCTTTTATACCGTTGGCTTTGCAAGCCTGAACCAATCGAGACCTATGGAACAAGTTTTATACAACGTTACCATTAAAGTAGACCACGATGTCCATGAGGATTGGCTGCGCTGGATGAAGCGCGTCCACATCCCAGCAGTGATGGATACCGGGATGTTTTCTGAGCACAAACTCTGCCGCCTGATGGGTGTAGATGAAGAGGACGGCATCACCTACGCCGTTCAGTACCTCTGCCCAAACATGACCACCTATCAGCTGTACCAGGAAAAGCACGCCTACAGCCTGCAAAAAGAGCACACGGAGCGCTACAAAGGTAAATTTGTGGCTTTTCGTACCCTGATGAAGGTGATGTGAAAGCAGTACAAGCGAGGTGTTTGCCTGAACCCCGCAGTGTCACCGTGGAGAAGAACGGTTGAAATAAACAGGAGTCATCCCGATTTTTTCAGAAATGTATGCAAAAGACCTCCGAAAGGACGCATATTAATCTGGTGAGCACTACATTGCGCTCTGCCTCTCCGAAGCCAATTTGGACTTGCTTATAAAAATTCGGGATGACTCCTATTTCGCAGGTTTCTCTACTGTAGGAAGCGGTAGCCGACGGTTAGTGTAGCGAGGGTTACCGGCAACTCAAAGTCGCCCTCCTGGCCATTATCAAATTCTACATCGACATCCTTTTCTCCCATGCTGAAGTAGGTTACGGCAATGGTGACGTTTTCGTTTAGGATGACGCCAGCCCCAGCGCTGATTCCGATGGTTGTGTTCGGTGAATACTCTATGGTAGCATTGTTCCCCGCGTTGTCCTCTAGCTCCAGATCAGTTTGCCGCATTACACTTCCAACTACGCCGGCTTTAATAAAAAAGTTAGCGCTCCCGTTGGAGGGGATGGTGTACTGCAAGCCGGCTGAGATAGGAATGTTGATGTATAGGGAGTTGCTTTCCACATCAGCGCCGCCGGACTCAATATCGTCGACGACATCTCCGCTCAAACCATTAATAATCACATCGAGTCCGCCATAAATGTCCAGCCCAGCATCTGAGATGGGGTAATTGTACTGCAATCCAGCACCGAAACCAATGCCAGCACCGCCAGCCTCTTCATCGTTGAGCCAATCATCGTCTGCGAAATCACTTGCCGGCAAAGACAGGCCTCCGTGAATGGAAAAAACGCCCTGGGCTAAAACCGGGGAAGTGGTAAAGAATAGAGCAACCAATAAGGCGGTTGCCATTACAATCAGTCGTTTCATTTTATGAAGTTATAGGGTTGAAAAATCTATACGGCGCAGTGTGACCAGGAAAACACTGCTTTAGGGTGTTTGTATCAGCAGAAAGTCGCAACTAAGTTACGCTTATTCACTGAACTTTATAGTCCGCCAACCCAAAATTTGTGATTTCTGACCCCCTGACGATAAATGTCAGGCTTACAGTCCAGGCCGTTAGCGTCTGGGATTAAAAAACTTGCTCCACGCCGGCCGCTGGCACAGCAGGGGGGGGTTTCCATCTCGCTGCGTTACAAGTCCTGAGTTGTTGCACTATGATAGCCTGATCCCAGGGTTTTTGCATGATCCAAAAAATAAAACCCAAAGCGTATCCGAGCCGGCAATGGTTAAGATACAAGAACGGAATATGCAGGCAGGGAGATGCCAGGAAGCACTTCAGAAATAAGCTTAAAAATCCACTTGAGGATGCCAATTTGCGACCCCCCGATTGCTCAGCTGAGCAGTGGGTTTTTTATCTTTGTCGGCTATGCTGACCAAACTCGTACTCATCAACTCCTGTGCTTACAAGATGGCCGAAGTCAGCTTCGAGCACGGCCATTCTCTACAGCTGGTAGGCCCCAATAATGTAGGCAAGAGTTCTCTTATCTATGCCCTCAACTTCCTGTTTCTGGTCAACAAACGGCTCATGAATTTCAGCGGGCAGCGCACAGCTGACAAAGAGACCCTCGCCCACTACTTCCCCAGCCCGGAGCGGAGCTTCATCCTATTTGAGGTAAAAAAGCGTGGCAAACGCTACAGCATTTTCGTGCACCGCAATGGCGAAAGCGACTTGCTCTACACCCGCCTTGAGCACCCCTACCGCCGCTCCTTGTTTTTCGAACCTCAGGCGGACGGGCAGCACCTGCGCTCCTACAAAGAGCTGATGCGAGTCTTCGAGCAGGAGGGGATCAAAGTCAAAAAGATGGAGCAGGTGCAGGAAGTCCTCCGCCATATTTATCAGGTTGGCCAGCGCAACGATGCGGTGGTTTGGCTAACGGACAAGTGTAAGATCAGCGGCACTTACAACAGCTTCAACAAGGTATACCGCTATCTCATCAACTCCAAGCTGATCGACAATAAAGCCCTGAAGGACATTTTGTTGATTGCCGACAGCCGCGATCAGGATGAGCTCAGCTATAGCCGCCAAAACATACAGCAAATCGACCGGCTCCGGCATCAGAGCCAGCAATTGGCGGTGCTCAAAAACATAGAGGCAGAATTCAACCAGTTTAAGCAGCTCGTTGGAGAAGTAGAAGGCCTGTACGAAACGCTCTGCCAGGGAGCTGCTGCCTTCTCTGTCAGCGCCAACCTGCGCCGGGCGCAGCTGATGGAACAAGAGCGGGAAAAGCAAGCGGAGATCGACAAGCTGCAGGCCGAACTGCAGCAGAAGCTGGTGGAAAACGACCGCATCAACCAGCAAAAGGGCCGACTGGACTACGAGGCCAAAACCGCCGAACAACAGCTGCGCGAATTGAAACAAGAGCAAGCCAGCATACTGCGACTCCCGGCACAAGAACTGCTAGAACAACAATTGCAGAATCAACAAGAAACCGAAGAGCAGCTCTGGTTCCGCCTACAGCAGTACACTGCCCTCAGCAGTCAATCGGCCGAGCAGTTGCAACAACGCGTGGACCGCCTGGAGCGGGAAATAGAGCGCAAAACCGCTCAGCAGCAAGATGCCGGCAATTGGCTGGTGGGCCATCTGGCCAAAGAGGAAGCCCACCGCCGTCTGCTCAACAGTATCCTGCACCCCGAAATCACCCGCCTGCCCAAAGAACAAATCAAAAAGCCCGTACAAAACGCAAGCCGCTTGATTGAACTGTTCGACGGCCGTTTGGAGCTGCCGGAAGATTTCCCCCTGCAAGACCTCAGCAGCCCTGAACAACTGGCAGAAGAAGTAGCCGAGCTCCGGGAAGAGCGGAGCCGCTTCCAGCAGCTGATGGACACCGCCCGCAATTACAAAGGCCTGCAAAGGGAGCTGGAAAAAGCCAAAAACCAGCGGCAGCAGCTGGAAGCGCAACTCCGGCGAGTGCAACAACTTCCCAAGATCGAGCAGCAAATTAAAGAAATGGAAAGCAGCCTCCGCCGGCTGCACCGCCAACTCAAGGAGCAGGAAGATGCCTACCGCCTGGTACAGGAAGAGCTGCGCCGCCGCCAACAGGCCATCGCCCAGTTGCAAGAAGAGATGCAGGAAAAAGCCCAGGCCCAGCGCGAACTGGAGCGGGACCAAAAAGAAGTAGAAGAAATGAACCTGCCCGCTCTCGAACCAGATGCATCAGAAGTAGTGCGCCACCCGGAAGCGCTGCGGCAGCTCTTCAGCCAGCTCAAGCAACAGCAGCGGCAGCTGAGCCAGAAGCGGGAAGCCCGCCAACGGCTGTTCCAGCAGCTGCGCGACAAAACCCACTACGACCTGGCGGACGAACAACAATTCGCCCGGCAGCTGGAGCAGGAGATGATGTCCATCAGCGACAAACAGCAGAGCATCGAGAGCCTGCTGGAGAGCATCGCCCTGCAGTTTGCCAATCCCGCCCAGCGTTTCCTGGATGCCTACGAAGAATTCAAGGCATTCGTCCATCATGAATTCAACCGCACCCTGGGCGAGATTCAAATTTCTAATCTGGAATCTCTGAGCGTGCTGCTGCAGCCCAACGAACGCCTGCAGGCCGACCTGCGTGCCATCGCAGAGCTATCCCTGACCACAGATGGCCTGTTCCGGATGCCCGAGCACACCGCCGAGCGGCTCGATATCCTGCGGGAATACTTGGAGAAAGGACAAGCCATCGCCTTCAACGACCTGTTCAACCTACAGTTGCGGCTCAGCATCAATGGCAAAATCCGTGCCGTCAACCTCGGCCGGCAGGTGGAATCCGATGGCACCGACCGTATGCTGCGCCTCCTCATCGTCATGGCAGTGATCAGCCGCCTCTCGGACCGCAGCCCGGAAAACCGCGTGGTGCTGTTCATTGACGAAATCGCGACCATCGACAGCAAAAACCGGCCCCAGCTCGTAGAATTTTGCCGGGAACATCATTTCTACCCTATTTTCGCGGCGCCCGATATCGTAGACGGCTTCGACCAGTACCTGCTGCTGCAGCGGCAGCCCGGCGGGCAATTGGTAGTAGACGAACAGAAACACGTCATCCAAGTAGCTACCCCATGATCCTAAAAGCAGCACCCGATAAGGCCCTTCGGTTTCTGGAAGACAACTTTGCGCTGCTCCGGTCGCTCTACCGTTGGCAGCTGGAGCACAACTTCATCAGCCAGGAGCAATTCAACCGCCTGACCCGGGAAAAAGCCGATGTGGTTGTCAAACGGCTGCTCGACTACAAGCTGTTGCTGCCCCAAGCCGATGGCTTTCGCCTCAATGAGCCAGTCCGCGCCTTCCTAGCCTTTTTGCTCAACGAATTCAAACCCTTGCTGCCCGAAGAGCTGGCCAAGTACCGCCTCGCCTTCGAAGCCCTCTACACCCGCATCCAAGAAAACCGGGACGGCGACGTACTCATCCTCGCCGAGCGCCTCGATGCCCTGTACCAAGAGCTGCGGCAGTTTCTGGGAAATGTGGAAAGCAACACCAGCCAACTGCTCAAGAACAGTCAGTACTTGAAAGCCAATAAAGGCGAAATCCCCTACAGCGACCGAGTCCGCCGCGCCCGCCACCTCATTGAGCACTACATTGAGCCGCTGAATCGCATCCTTGACGTACAACAGCCCGCCTCCATTGCCAATCTGCTGACCCAGATTTCTGCTTACATCAATGTGCAGCGCTTCGAGCACCCCCACAGCGGTATTCGTCAGCGGCTAGAGCGCCTGCACGAATTGCTGCGGGAAGCAGAAGCCAGAATCGTACGGCAATCCCACATCGTGACCCGCGAGCTGTTGCCACTGATCGAACGGCTGCAGACCGAGTCAGAAATACTCAGCGGCTGGCTGCATTTTCTAGAGCGCCCGTTCTTGCATCGCTTGCCGGAAATGCCCGCCCGGCGGCTATTCAGCCTCACCGGCCAGAACATAGGCGTGGGGCTGGAGCTTTTCCTGCAGCAATTTGAGCGCCGCCCCGCCGATATTGTACTGCAGGAAACAGAAACGGCCGCACTGGACGAAGAGCAAATTTACTTCAACCGGCGGCGTTACCACAATGCCCTGATGGAGGCTCTGCCCATTGACAACTACTTCAGGTGGTGTTACCGCAGCATGCAGGAACACGAAGCGATGCCGAGCAAAGAGCGCTTTCTGAAAATCGCCAGCTTGCTGTTTGAGGAAGCAGAGCAGCTGGAAATTAGCTTTTCGGAGCAGCGCATCCAATTGGTGGTGGGAGGAAAGTCTTTTGACTTGCCAGTGATTCGGGTGGCAGCCAAAGCGGTACCCGCCGAGGCTTCTTCTTAAGCAGGTGCTCAAGCCTGGCATACATTTTCCGCTCAGAACAAGTCAAACAGCTTAGCGATGGCGATCAGTACGACAACCACCAACAGACGGTGCGCCCAGACGTTAGCCCGCTCAAAGCGGGAAGCAACGTGGGCCGTGCTGTACCCTCCGATGGTTTGGCCCACCGCCATCATCAGGCCGATCCGCCAGTCGATTAACCCCTGGTACTGGAACACAAGGATAACGATAGAAGTGTATGCCCCCACCACAAAAATCTTGACAGCATTGGCATCAATCAGGCTGTAGCGAGCGTAGAGCACCATGGTGGCTAGGAAAAACACCCCCATGCCCATTTGAATGAACCCGCCGTAGAAGCCCAGCCCCAGGTAGAGCGGCACGGCAATCCAAGGATTGGTCTGCTTGCTCGGGTCGGTCTGCCGGAGCCACCGTTTGGGCTTGACAAGGATGATGAAAAACATGACCACCATCAGAAAGCGGAATACATTCCGGAAGGCTTCATTGCTAACGTTTACCGCCACCAAGACTCCCAGAACAGCCCCAGCAATCGTAAGCAGTATAGGCCAGCGGCTGCGGTAGATGTCGAGCTTGCCGTTGCGGTAAAACGCAAAACTGCCAGCTATGCTTTGGGTGAATATACCGATGCGGTTGGTGCCGTTCGCCAGGTTGCCGGGCAGGCCGAGCAGCTCAGTCAGAATAGTAAGGGTGATGGCCGAGCCATTGCCCGCCAGTGTATTGACACTGCCCGCCAGCATGCTGCCGAAGAGTACAATAAACAGATGCAGCCATTCCAATTGCATGGCGCTAAGGTAGGCTTTTTGGCAGCCTTTTTAATGCAAATCACAGCGCAGCAGCCGCATGCCTACTTCCAGGTTCTGCTCAGGGTAGTACCGCGTGTACTGCACCATTCCAATTCCCGAGGCGTAGTACGCCCGGTCAATCCGGTCTGTAGCAACGCTTCCGTCTCCCCCGTACTCCGGCAACAATTGAAGGTCTTGTTGCAATACCAGCGTCTCAAAGGCTCCGAACGGCACCTCCACCCTGCCGCCTTCTTCTACTTTGGCTTCCGCCGATACCGCTCCATCCGGCAGGGTAGCTTCAGGAAGCGGAAATGGAGAACGGCTCCGCTCAGTGGTGAAGTACAGTTGCCCATCCTTACCCAGCGCATCGGTGCCAACCAAGCAGAGCAGCAGGTCTACTGAGTTCCCCAGCCGGCTGCCCGAAAGCCGCAGATAGCGTCTTCGATTGATCGTAGTGTCGGAAGCCACAGCAAGGCTGTCGGTTTTAGAGAGCAGTACAGACTTTTCCGTGGCGACATTCCGCTGGTACGTCTCGTACACCCAGGAATTGCCCGTTCTCATTTGCAGGTATAGCTGAGCTGGGGTGGGCTCTTGCTCAGCGATCCTAGGCGGCTCCGCCGGCTCCTTAGTGCAGCCCGACAATAGCAGGAACAGGAGCAGCCACCCGCTGACGGCAGTTATGTTCTTGTTCATTAACGACAGTGTGTTTTCTCTGGCAGTTGGCGCTGGGCCAGCCTGCCGCTACTTCTTTAAGAGCCCCTCAGGCACCAATTCGCTGGCTGAACAGCGGCTCCTCGCTTATCTTTTTCAAATTTCCTCTCGCTGAAGTGAGCATCTGCGGCGGTGAGCTGTTCTATAACAAATCACTGAAAATCAAACATTTAAAGTATGATAAGAGACGGAAGCAGCGTGTCAACACACGCACATGAAGACATAAAATCCTGGGCGGAAGCCCGTAACGCACGGCCGGTAAGGGTCCGCAATTTTGAAGCGGAACAGCCGCACCAGCAGGTTCAGTTCCGCTTCCCGGAAGAGCAGTACGCCGGTGAAGAAGACTTAGAGTGGGAGGAGTTCTTTGACATTTTCGACCGCAGTCAGTTAGAGTTCCACTTTGAGGACATTGCGGATGATGCGATGGAGCAACGCAACACCTATCAGTTCCGCCCTCGATCGACGAAGTAAATTCTTAGTGGACATTTTATCCCAATTTGAAGGCTGTCCCGCGGCATCTATGTTCGGGGCAGCTTTTTTAGCGTTGTTGCCGGAGCCATCCCTCTAAGGTATCGAAGGCCTCCAGCATGTCGCCGCAGCACTTCTTAATGAAAGCCTCATCTAGCGCCTTGTCCCGATAGGCCGTGCGAGCCAGCTCCATGGCTTTGGCTCCATCGAAATCTACATAAGAAAGGCGAGCGGTCAGTTCATCAGATGGGCGGCCAAAATCAAAGCTGGGCAGCAACGCCAAGCCGGTATCTTCCAGCAGTTGATCGCAGAGCTGATGGCTGTTAGAAATGCCCCGTTGTTTGAGATGGTCCTGATAGAAAGCAAAGTTGGGAAACAAGTAGAAGCCGCCCTGTGGTTTTGGAACGAATATGCGCATATCGTTCAGGCGGCTATAGAAATACCGGCCTACTGTACGGAGTATACGCTGGGCATCCCGAAGGTAGCGGTCTATGCTTTCGTGCGGTTTGAAGGCCTCCACCGCTGCGTACTGAATAGGGGCGCTGGTGGAGGTGAAGGTTTCGCTGGCCACGATGGCCATCGCATCGAGCAGCCAGCGCAATTCTTTTGGGAAGACGAACATCCCCAGCCGCCAGCCGCCGGCGCCGCACCATTTGGACAAACCGCTGCTGATGATGGTGCCCTCCGGGTAGAAGCGGGCAATGCTGACATGCTGCCCCGAGTGGTGCAATTCGCCGTAAATTTCATCGGATAGCAGGATGACCTTGTACCGGCGGGCTACCTCCGCCAACTTCTTGAGCCGGTCCACCGTATAGGTGGCACCAGTAGGGTTGGCAGGGTAATTGAGGATAACGATACGAGGGCGCTCCGGGTCTATGCTGCAGATGGACTCCAGCTCCTCCGGGATCAGCCGCCAGTCGTTTTCGCCATGGGTTTTCACCCAATTGACCCGCCGGCCTAGTATAATAGCTTGAGGCGAATAAGAAACCCAGCTCGGCGTAGGGATGACAAGGTCGCCGTAGTAGGCCAGCTGAAGCAGAAAGAGCAACTCCTTAGAGCCCGGGCCGATCAGCACGTCTTCCGCCCGCCGCCGCAAGCCCTGCTGACGCTCGTAAAACTCAGCAATGGCCTGGCGCAGAGGCAGCAGCCCCTTTACAGGCAAGTAGTCTTTTTCATGCGCATGCTGCCGCAGGGCTTCCACTACCGGCTCCGGCACCGGAAAGGGGGACTGCCCGAACCCCAACCGGAAAACCCGTCGGCCGTTTTCTTGCAGTTCACGAGATTTTTCGTTGATGGCCAGCGTTGCCGACTTCTTCAACCCCCGGATATTGAGGTTGAGGTCTATGCGTACACTATTTTTTTTTGCCACAGTCCAGTGGATTTGATGAAACAAGGAGGCAAGGTATCTAAAAAAATGCAAAAAGCCCCGGCTGCCGAAGCGGCCCGGGGCTTAATTTTTACAATATCCCAGTGACTGCTTCTGGATCAGTTCAGTACTGCTTTCGCTTTTGTGCTACTTGTGGCAGCCTGCGGCCGGTGTATCGGGTACTCTTTTTCAAAAAAGAAGGAACGCTTGCCGAATGCTGGGTATAGCTCATCCAGCCAAATTGCTTTGGGGTCGTATTTAGCGAAGAACGGCCGAGCTACCCAGTCCGGCTTGCGCCCCTGAAGGAACCGAAGGGCGAAGACCCGCTCTCCCGCCACTTCACTGACACCCAGGATTTGCACCTTTCCTGGACCCGCCGACATAGAGGGGCCGCGAACAGTACGGGCTATGCCGCTTACCCGTTGGTAGGCGTTGCGGAAAATACGCCAGGCGCGCTCCAGCTCCACCGCAAAGTAGTCCTGAGCTCCGGTATCGCGGGCAACGAACATGTAGTACGGGACGCAGCCGAGCTCCACTTGCTCCTGCCACATCTGCGCCCAGGCTTCGGCATTATCGTTGATGTGCCGCATAATGGGCGATTGGGTGCGGATGACGGCTCCAGTATTTACTACGCGCTCGATAGCGGATCGCACCTCCGCCGTCCGGAGCTCAGCCGGATGATTGAAGTGCGCCATAAAGGCAATGTGCACGCCCGCCTTTTTAGCCCGTTCGAACAAGCGCAACAGCTCCTCCGCATCTGCGTCCTTCGTAAACCGCTGCGGCCAATACCCCAGCGCCTTAGTGCCCAGCCGTATAGTGCGTAGGTTGGGGATTTGGGCTTCAATCAAAGCCTCTATGTAGCCCTTTAAAATCTTGGTTTTCATGATCAAGGGGTCTCCCCCGGTGAACAGAATGTCCGTCACTTGTGGATTAGCCCTCAGGTATTTGATGATCAGCTCTGTGTCGCGCATGGCGAATTTGAGCTCGTTCATACCCACAAATTGCGGCCAGCGGAAGCAGAAGGTGCAGTAAGCGTGGCAGGTCTGCCCTTGACTGGGGAAGAAAAGCATGGTCTCCCGGTACTTGTGCTGCACCCCGGTGAGCGGCGTTCCCTCAATGGCGGGGATATTTTGAGAAAGCTGCCCGGCGGGATGCGGGTTGAGTTCCATGCGGATTTTGTTCGCGATCAGCTTGAGCTCCGGCTTGCGGGCTCCTCCCCGCAGGGCATTGGCCATTTCATCGAAGTGCTTTGGCTGCAGCATGTTACGCTGCGGGAAAGTGAGAACGTAGATAGGGTCGTTTTCATAATTCGACCAGTCGATCAGCTGATCAACCACGTAGTTATTGGCCTTGAAGGGCAGCACATGGCCTACCACTTCTATAGCGAAGCGCTCTTCTTCTGTTAAGTGTTGCTGTACTTGCGGTATGTCGCGAAAGTTGCGTAGCGTAAAGGATTGATACTTATCCATAATTCTGAATTTTTAGAGGGTGTAAAAAGTAAAATAGCCTTGATCTATGGCTACCTGCCCTCTGGGGGAGTATGCATGAACTTTTGGCCGCCCCAGGTGCAGTGGCAGCAGTGATCGGTATTGGGTAGACAAAGGACGGTCTTCATACGCAGGTTTTTTATCGTTAACAATGGTGTGCCTGTAGGCACAGATAGGTCGTGGCGCACCGTTATAGCTGAGCCGCTCGAAACTCAAAGCTGTACATACGTCGGAATAGGCCTTGCAGTTGTGTGCTTGGTGCGTGGCAGCGCTATCGCTAAGGCAGACTGGTTCACGCGATAAGGTCACTGCTGTAGTAGTGCTTTGCAGTTCCGGCGGGTGCCAGCTGTGTGCACTTATGTGAGATTAGGCCATTTTGCTTGGTA
>CAYNIT010000012.1:0-38305 GCA_964397205.1 uncultured Phaeodactylibacter sp.
GAACTCGGACCTCGGCCTCTTTATCCGCGCATCCTTGGAATTCGGCATCGATAAAGACGCTACGCTAGATATGGTGCCGCAGGCGGAAGTAGGAGACTACATCCTCGTTCACGTCGGTGTCGCTATAAGTATAGTCGACGAAGCAGAAGCCAGAAGGGTCTTTGAGTACCTTGAGCAAATGGGAGAAACGGATGAGCTGACCGAGGGGGACTATGTGCCCGGCCAGGTCGAAGCCGCTGGTTGGCGAAAAGTCTGATCCGTTCTTTTTTTTATTTACAATTTACCGTTATGAAGTATCTGTCAGAATATCGAGACCCAGAAGTTGCCCAACGCTACCTAGAGGAAATCAAAAAGACGGTCACCCAACCCTGGACCATCATGGAAGTCTGTGGCGGGCAAACCCATAGCTTAGTCAAAAACGGCATCCTCAATATGCTGCCGAAAGAGGTCAATATGGTACACGGCCCGGGATGCCCGGTCTGCGTGACCCCGACGAGCCTGATTGACAAAGCCATCTACCTGGCAGAAGAAAAAAATGTAATCCTCTGCTCCTTTGGCGATATGCTGCGGGTGCCCGGGTCGGGGAAAAGCCTGCTGGAAGCCAAAGCGGACGGCGCGGACATCCGAGTCCTCTACTCGCCCTTGGAGGCCGTGAAAATTGCTGAGCAACACCCGGAACGCGAGGTCGTTTTCTTCGCCGTGGGTTTTGAGACCACCGCCCCCGCTAATGCCCTGTCGGTCTTACACGCCGAACGTATGGGCGTCCATAATTACAGCATTCTAGCCAGCCACGTACTGGTGCCCCCGGCGATCAGGGCGGTGATGAGCGACCCGGAAAGCAAAATCCAGGCTTTTCTAGCGGCCGGGCACGTCTGTACCATTATGGGCACGGGCGAGTACCACCCGCTTGTAGCAGAATACAACATCCCTATGGTGGTCACCGGCTTTGAGCCAATCGACCTGCTGCAGGGCATCCTGATGACCGTCAAGCAACTCGAGGCCGGCGAAGCCAAATTGGAAAACCAATACACTCGTATGGTCCGGCCCGAAGGCAATCAAAACGCCATGGACATAATCAACCAGGTATTCGAGGTCACGGACCGGACTTGGCGGGGCATGACCAACATCCCCGAAAGCGGTTACCAGGTCAAAACTGCTTACGCGGACTACGATGCGACCAAGAAATTCCGTGTCGATATAGCAGAAGCCCCCGAAAACCCGGATTGCATATCAGGAGCGATCATGAAAGGGCTGGCCAAGCCCAACGATTGCCCGAATTTCGGGACCAAGTGCACCCCAGAACGGCCGCTAGGCGCGCCAATGGTAAGTTCGGAAGGTGCCTGTGCCGCTTATTACCACTTTAGTGGCTTATTAGCCGAAATGGAAGCATAGCCGTATGAACCTGAATTGCCCAATGCCAAAACTGGATTTCGACACCATCACGCTAGGCCACGGCAGCGGTGGTAAACTCACCAATATTCTCTTGGATAGCGGGGTGTTCGAAGTCTTGAAAAACGATATTCTAGACAAGCGGCACGATGGTGCGGTGCTCGACCTCAAGGGGAAAACTGCTTTTACAACCGACAGCTTTGTTATCTCCCCAATTTTCTTTCCCGGTGGTAATATCGGTGAGTTGGCGGTAAATGGTACCGTAAATGACCTGGCCATGTGCGGGGCTATCCCGCGCCACCTGTCCCTGAGTTTCATCATTGAAGAGGGGCTGCCTATGACCGAGTTCTGGGATATCCTCGTCAGTATCCGTGATGCCTGCATCGCCAGCGGCGTACAGGTAGTCACAGGGGATACCAAGGTGGTAGAACGGGGCAAAGGAGATAAGGTATTCATCAACACAACGGGCATTGGCGAATTACACCCCGAAGCAGCCATTGACCTGAACCGTATAGAACCGGGCGACAAAGTCATCCTCAGCGGCGAGCTGGCCGCGCACGGCATGGCCATCATGTCCGTGCGGGAAGGGTTGGAATTTGAAAGCCAGATTGAAAGTGATACCCAGCCGCTTAATCATTTAGTGAAAGACTTGCTGGATGAAGTCGGCACCGACATCAAGCTCCTGCGGGACCCCACCCGGGGTGGGGTGGCTACGGTGTTGAATGAAATCGCCAGGGACCGGGCTTTGGGCATCCGTATTGCCCAGTACGATCTGCCGATTAACGAACAAGTGGCCGGCGCCTGTGAAATCCTGGGGTTAGACCCCCTTTACGTCGCCAATGAAGGCTTATGCCTGGCCGTCGTCGCTGAAGCAGCCGTAGACCCGTTTTTGAAAACCTGCCAGGCTAATCCCGCCGGCCATTTTGCCAAAGTCATAGGGACAGTTACTGAGGAACACCCCAAAAAGGTCGTCATGACCTCCGGCATCGGCGGAAAGCGGGTCGTCAGCATGCTCACCGGAGAACAACTTCCTAGAATATGCTAGATACGCCATCCCGCGCCAATGACAGACACAAGCCGGATGAGGAGGCCAATAAGCAACCCGATGGCCAGGTGTTTCTCGGGGGCAAGGATAATCCTCTGCTCGCCCCGAGAGGCGTCCATCTAATCAATGGGAAGCTGCTCGTAGCCGATACGGGTCAAAACCGGGTCTTCATCTGGAACGGCCTCCCCACTCAACGCTACCAAGAACCCGACCTGGTCCTTGGGCAAACCGCAAAACAGCATACCGACCGCAACGGCGGAGGGAAAGTAAACGCGGCAACGCTGATGTACCCATCCGGCTTATGGAGTGACGGCAACCGTTTAGTGGTTTGTGATGCTTGGAACCACCGGGTGCTGATTTGGAACCACTGGCCCACTGCCGATGGGCAACCGGCCGATACCGTTTTGGGGCAGCCGGATTTCAACCACCATGAACCCAATGTAAAAGGAGTGGGGGCAACACCTTCCGCCCGAAGTTTAAACTGGCCCTACGGCGTCGACTGTGCCGGCGGCAAGCTGTTTGTAGCCGATACGGGCAACCGGCGGGTATTGGTCTTTGACGAATTTCCCACCGAAAACTTCACAGCAGCGGATCAGCTCATCGGCAAAAAGGATTTTGCAGACCGGGATTATGATCACACCCAGCCTATCTGGCCGTACTCCGTTAAAGTTGGGCCTAACGGCGAGATAGCCATTACCGACACCCAATACTACCGGGTGTTGCTCTTCGACAGCCTGGCCAGCGCAACTGACCCCGACGCCTCGCCCACGCTTATCGGCCAGCCGGCAATTGATGCGAACGGACAGAACCAATTCCGCTGGTTTCCCGAAGCCAACACCTTGAACTGGTGCTACGACACTGTCTTTCACCAAGGTGGTATTTACGTAGCCGATACGGGCAATAGCCGGGTGCTTCGATTTGACAGCCTGCCCCAACAAAACAACCAGCCTGCCGATGCCTTACTGGGACAGGGCACCTTTAACTTGGGCATAGAGAACCGCAACAGCATCAAAGCGAGCCCCACTAGCCTGTACTGGCCATTCCACCTCGCTATTGATAACGGAATACTAGCTATCGCCGATACGGGGAACCACCGGGTGGTGCTGTACAATATCCATTGATCTTGGCCGAAGGACGGAGGGCGCAAACCAAGCTGCCGTAACTGGCTCTAGGCTAAAAGTCAGCATTCACAAATTTTGGGTCGTCGGACTGTAATTTCCTCGCTAAAGCGGCTTCGGGTGCAGCCCACCCCTCCTCTTTTTCATTCAATAATTGCGAAGGTCGTCCGCCGGTTCGTTTGGTGCTCTTCCTCGGTGCAGCGGCTGCAGATGCAGTCTACCGCCGGTTCGCTCTCTCCGTAGCCCTGCGCTACCAGGCGGCCAGGGTCGATGCCTTTTTCAATCAAATAGTTGACAGCTGACTGCGCGCGCCGCTGCGACAAGTCTTCATTGTAGCGGGTACTGCCCCGGCAGTCGGTATGAGAGCCCAGCTGAATGCGGATGTCCGGGTTGAGTTCCAGGTTGCGGGCCAGCTCGTTCAGGGTCGGCTGGGCATCTTCCCGGATGTCTGCCTTGTCGAAGTCGTAGTAGATGTTTTCCAGCTTGATCTGCTGATTGAGGAAGATTTTATCCAGTACAATCTCGATTTCGAACTCCTGCACCGGGTTGTTGGGGTCCCGGCCGATGCCTTTAGTAGAAAACACTTCCGCGTTGTTGAGGTAGTCTTCTTTAGAGGCCAGGAAGTTGTATTTGGTCTCTTCCTCCAGCTCCAGCTGAAAGCGGCCGTCTTCGCCAACCTTTATTTTTTCTTTTTTCCGGCCAAACTGTATTTGTACCGTGGCCCCCTCTAGTGGTTTGCGGCCCAGCACCTCGCTGTTGGGGTCGGTAGGCACATTGTAGATTTTCTCCAGTACGTAGCCTGTCAGCAACAGCTTGTAGTCCTCCTCTTCAGGCATTTCCTCTTCTTCTTGCGCCAGCGGCTCCTCCGGAGGGGTACGCTTTACAAAGCGGTAAATGTCATCGTTGCCGATGCCGTTCTCCCGCCGGGAAGTGAAATAGCCGATGGAGATGATGTCTTCCTCCTGCTTAGGGGCATCGTAATCGATTGCGTAGCCGAAGTCGTCATTGCCAGAATTAATGGGAGGCTTCAGGTTGTAGGGGGAGGACCATCCGCGGCCCTGCAGCTTGTAGGAGCGGAAGATGTCCAGCCCGCCCATGCTGGTATGAGCATCGGAGCTGAAGTAAAGCGTATCCTGATCGATGAAAGGGAATTTTTCTTCCCCCTCCGTATTGATGACCCGGGTCATGAGCTGAGGGAAGCCCCAGCTGCCGTCGGCTTGTTTGTCCACGTAGTAAATGTCGTGGCCGCCCCATCCGTCCGGGTGATTGCTAGAGAAGTAAAGGCGCTTGCCGTCGGATGTCAGGGAAGGCCCGCCGTAGTTGACTCCTTCCTCAATGAATGGCAGGGGTTGAGGCACGGACCAGCTGTTGCCCTGCACTTGGCTGACCATGATTTTGCAATTGTCTTCTCCCCACTTGCCGCCGCCGTAGCAGCGGGTAAAGTATACTTCCGAGTAATCTTGGTTGAAAACGGCAGTGCCTTCGTTGTCCGGGGTATTCAGCGCTTTGGTAAAACCGGAAACGCTGTTGGAAGAAAGGTCTACTACGAAGAGATCAGAAAAGGCATTGCCCGTCCAGTTGTAGGTGTCCTCTCCGGTGCTCGCGCTGCGGTCGGAGGTTATCACCAGCTGATTGTCCTTGTACAGCATAGGGGCGTAATCGGCGCCGCTGGAGTTGAAGTCCATCAGCTCAATCTCGTACTCAGGCGTCAGTTCTTTCCAGCCCATTGCGATCTCGCAGGCGCTGATCTCGCGCCGGTATTCGTAGGGGCTGCCAATTTCAATGCCGAGGTCTTTAAAAGCCCGTTTGGCTTCCTGATAACGCTCCGCTCGTTTGAGGGCGTAAGCGTATTCGCGCAGGGATTCATAACCGTATTGGTTGTCGTAAGCGATGCGGTACCAACGGATGGCATTCTCGCTCTGGTTCAGGTTCTTGTAAGCTTCTCCCAGCAGGAAAGCAATTTTACCCCGCTCTACGCGGCTTTTGGATTTCTCGTATTCTTTCTGCAGCAGGTCTACCGCTACAGCGTACTGCTTAACGTCAATGGCGGTGCGGCCATCCCTTACTTTTTCGGTGTAGGTACAGCTGGCCAAAAGGGACAGCAGAAGCAGGAGCAGCGTGCAGGATCGAATCATAGCTTTGGTGATTAGTTTGATGAAGGCTTTTATTATCAACGCCAGGATCAAATTTTTTGTTGCTGCTCGAAATGTCAGGAGCCTTCCTTCCCGAAGGAAGAAAGGCTCCCGAAAGCACCCTAGCTGGAAACCGGGCCGATTAGCGCAGCAGGGTGACATCCCCTTTGAACAGCTCAACGCTGCCGTCTACGAACTCAATCTCGGCGTACCAAGTGAATACGGCAGAGTTCATGACATCGCCCCGGAAGCTTCCGTCCCAGCCCTGGTTTGGGTCGTTCGGCATGGAGTCGTAAATCTCGAATACCGTCTCTCCCCAGCGGTTGTAGATCTGGAAGGTATTGATATGCTCTACCACCCCTTCCTTGGAAAAGATGTAGAAACGGTCGTTGGAGCCGTCTCCGTTAGGAGAGAAAATATTGGGCACATAAATCGGCTTGTCCCGGTTGACGAATATCCGGATTTCCGTCTCGTCCGAGCATCCGTTTTCGGTGGCGACTTCCAGCCGGTAGACGGTGGTGCGCAGGGGCTTAGCCACCGGCCGCAGGCAGTCTTGGCAAGACAGGGTGCTGTCGTTGGTCCAATGGATGGCGGCCAGTTCTTCCTCCGGGAAGTTGACGATGGTGTTGATCTGGTAGGTATCCCCGAATTCCAGCTCCGCACTGGCTTCTGTTATAATGGCGGTCAGGGAATCCGGCTGTATGATTTCCGCCGGCGCCCGGAACTCGCAACCGTTGATGTCCCGGACGACGAGATCGTAATCTCCGGGCTGCAGGTTGCGGAAGTCAGGAGAGGGCAGGAAGTTGTCGCCGCCGTCAATTGAGTACAGGAAAGGAGCCGTGCCTCCTTCGATATTCACAAAGGAGAGGTTGCCCAAGTCCCCGAAGCAGTCGGGCTGCTGCAGCGCTACCTCCGATACCGGGATGGTTTGGGTAACGGTTACCTCGTCGGTGGAAGAGCAGCCGTTGTCTGTATCCAGCACGGTAAGGGTATAAGTGCCGGGCTCGCCGATTTCAGGCTGAATGGTAGTCTGCTGCGCTACGAGGATGCCATCGTCAGTGGACCAGCTGTACTGGAATTCCGGGCCTTCGGAAGAGCCGGAGGCATCCAGAAAATCGGTTTCCTCCCAGCAGTCCAGCAGGAAGCCCTCTCCGGCTTCTGCCACCGGCGGCTCAATGTCCTGCCCGACCTCGACCTGATCCGTATTTTCGCATTCATTATCGGTATTGAATACGGAAAGGGTGTACAGCCCAGGTTGATCAATGGTTGGGGCCAGCCCATCGGCGCCATTGAGAATGTTGCCGTTGCTGGTAGACCACTGGTAAACGAATTCATTGCCCTGGCTGGAAGCGTTTGCGTTTAGCGTCAAGCTTTCCACCGCGCAGGTCAGCAGCTCCGGCTCCAGGATATTCGCCGTAGGCAGGGCCGTGTCCTGGGTGATGCTTACCTGGTCTTCGGCGGTGCAGCCATTGAAATTATCGGTGACCAGAAGCTGGTAGGCGCCGGGTTGGTTGACGATTGGGCTCATGCTGTTGCCACCGCTGACCACCCCTGGCCCGGTCCAGTTGTAAGAGAAGTCGCCCTGGCTCGATCCGGCAGCATCGAGCTGTAAGCTGGGGGCATCGCAATTCAGCTCCTGGGGGCTGCCAGCTTCGGCTACTGGTGTCTCCACATCCTGAATGACCTGCACCTCAGCGGTGCTGCTGCACTGGTTTTCTGTATTCAGTATCGTCAATTCATAAACGCCTCCCTCATTTACGGTAGGGAAAAGGCTCGTACTGCCGCCGGTGATGTTGCCGCCGATGGGCTGCCACTGGTAAGTGAAAGTGGGCCCATTGGAGGAGGTGCCGGCATCTATGCTGACTTCCTCTACCACACAGGTAAGGGTGTCCGGGGTGTCGATGTCGATCTCGGGCGTTTCAATATCTTGTTCTACCTCTACGCTGCTACTTTGCGAGCAGCCATTTTCCGTATCGGTAATGAGCAAGCTGTAGGCTCCCGGGGCATCGATGAGCGGAGTAGCAGTACTGCCGCCGCTTAGTATATTCCCTCCAGATACCGTTGACCATTCGTACTCGAATTCCGCTCCCTGGCTGCTGCCAGAGGCATTGATGGTCTGCTCTGTCAGTGCGCAATTGAGGACAGCCGGCTCGGCGATCTGTACCGATGGCGCCATGGTGTCCAGGCCAATCATTACAGCATCGGAAGCTGTGCAGCCATTGGCGGTATTGGTAATGAGTAGGCTGTAGTTTCCGGGTTCTGCAACGGCGGGGTTGAGGGTATTGCCGCCGGAGGTGACGCTTGGCCCATCCCACTCGTAGGAAAAGTTTGCGCCCTGACTGGAGGCTGTAGCGTCGAGAGTAGGGTTAGGCTCGTAGCAGTTGATGACCACTGGCTCGCCCGCTTCGGCGCTGGGGAGCTGGGTATCCTGCTCCACAACGATTTCGATGGTTTCCGTACACTGGTTAGAGGTATTGGTCAGCAGCAGCTGGTAAGTGCCGCCTTGGCTGACTACGGGCGAAAGCGTGTTTGCGCCTTGGTCAATTGCTCCGTCGGTGGTAGTCCACTCGTAGGTGAAATTTGGCCCGGAGCTGGAGGCGGAAGCATCAATGCTTACCGTTGGCTGGGCACAGGTTACCATTTCCGGAGGAGTTACACTAGCGGTAGGCGCCGTGATGTCCTCTTCCACCTGTACACTATTGGTGCGGCTGCAGCCATTGTCCGTGTTGAGCAGCGTTGCGGTATAGGTGCCGGGGGCATCGATCAGCGGCGTAGCGGTATCGTCTCCCTGTAGGATGTTGCCATCAGTGGTGTTCCAGCTGTACTGGAATTCTGGCCCCTGATTGCCGGCGCTGGCATCAATGGCGAGCGATGTACGTCCGCAGTTGAGTTCCTCCGGGCTGGCGATAAGCAGCTCCGGCCGTGCGGTGTCCCGTTCGATCATCACCACATCCGTGGAGGCACAGCCGTTGTCGTTATTGAAAACGGTAAGGGTATACTCGCCGGGCTGATCGACCGCCGGGCTGAGGGAAGTGTTCCCGCTCAGGAGCCCCGGCCCCTGCCATTCGTAAGTGAAGGCAGCACCTTGGCTGGATGCTGAGGCATTGAGGCTGGGAGTAGGGTTGTCGCAGTTGATGACTACCGCTGTTCCTGCTTCGGCGGTGGGGTAATCGGCATTTTCCGGTACCTGTACGCTGGCGCTGCTTTCGCAGCCGTTTTCTGTATTCTGCACATTCAGGATATAATTCCCGCCCTGATCTACTGTCGGGCTCAGTGTGTTGCCGCCGCTCAGTATATTGCCGTCCGGGCTGGTCCAGTCGTAGGCAAAGTTATTGCCCTGGCTGGAACCGCTGCCGTCTATGGTGATTTGCGTGACATCGCAGTTTATTTCCGCCGGGTTTGCTACCGCTGCCAGCGGAGCGACAGTGTCTAGCTGAACATCCACTACATCAGTAGAAAGGCACTGGTTATCCTCATTGCGCACGCTGAGCTCGTAAGTGCCCGGCTGGTCAATGACGGGGCTTATATCCGTGGAGACGAGGGCGCCGTCGCGGCTCCACTCGTAAGCCATATCCGCACCCTGGCTAGAACCGCTGCCGTTCAATTGCAGGCTGGGGTTGAAACAGTTCAGAATGGCATCGGCTCCCGCTTCAGCGACGGGGGCTTCCAGGTCTTCTTCAACCAGGATGTCCCTGGTATTGGTGCACTGGTTGTCGGTATTGACGATTTCCAGGCTATAGTTGCCGGCAGCAGTAGCCACGATTGCTGAAGAATCTGGAACCGTACTTCCATCCGGCAGCGTCCAGGTGTACTGAAAGCTGGGGCCATCGTCAGAGGCAGAGGCATCTATCAATGCTGTAGGGTTGCCGCAATCGATTTGCCCGCCGGTGTTGACGCTGATGTCAGGCAGGTCCGTATCAGCCTCGATGACGACGGTGCTTATGGAGCTGCAGGAATTGTCCAGATTGACAACTTCCAGGCTATAGGTGCCAGCGGAGGTCACCGTCGGCGTTAAACCATCGGTGCCGCTGGCGATGTCGCCGTCGGTGGTGCTCCACTGCAGGTCGAAGTTGCTGGTGCCGTTTATGCTGCCGCTTAGCGTATAGCTGGTGTTCTGGCAATCCAGGGTAGTTCCGGGGCCAGCATCGACGGTAGGGGCAGTGACATCTTCTGTAACGCTCACTTGCTGGGTGCTTACACAGTTGTTGCTGGCATCGGTAACGGTCAAGGAGTAGGTGCCAGGCTCGTCGATCAGCGGGTCAGGATTGGCGGAGCCCGAAACAAAACTGCCGTCAGTGGTGCCCCAGGCGTAGACAAGGTCGGGCTCAGGCGAAGTGCCGGTAGCGGAGCTGTTCAGCGACAACTCTGTATTGGCGCAGTCTAAAACATCCGGCGCCGCAATGGATACATCCGGATAGTTGATGTCTTCCAAGACCTCAACGCTGGTACTGCTGCGGCAGCCGTTGTCGGTGTTCAGGACTTCCAAGGTATAGGTGCCCGTATCGCTTACGGCCGGCAGCACGCTGGAAGTCTCCGCTAAGCTGGAGCCGTCGGGGGCTTGCCATTCGTAAGAAAACTCGGCGCCGGTACTGGAACCGCTGCCATCTAAATCTACCGTGGCGGTGCCACAATTAATGGTGCTCGGCGTACTGATAGCCGCTACCGGAGGTGTGACATCTTGGGTGACTGGTACGGAGCCGGCGGAGGTACAACCGTTTCCAGTATCGGTGACCACCAGGGAGTAAGCCCCCGGCTCCTCTACGGTGATGGCCGTAGCGTCCGGTGCTCCGGCAATGGTGCCGGCCGGGCCATTCCACTGCGTTGTAAACTGGCCGGTAGAAGTATTGATAGCTGCCTGCAGCCCGAAGGAGGTTGTCTCACAGGTCAATACCTCCGGTGTAGAAAAATCAATATCCGGAGGCGTTGTGTCTTCGGGTATAGTAACGACCGCTGTGTCCTGGCATAAGCTGGAGGGGCCGCCGCTGATGACCAGGAAGTAGTCCCCTGGCTCGTTTATAACTGGAGATAGCGTATTGGCGCCGGAAGCAAACTGCCCGTTCGGGCTAAACCATTCGTACTGCCCATCGGGAGCAAGATTGGAGTTTTCTGCATCCAGTTCAATGCTGTTAATGCTGCAAGTAAGCGTTCCCCCACCATTGACGATAGCGATGGGAAGGTTGGGGTCCTGATTGACTACAACTTGGTCGCTGGCGCTGCAGCCGCTCACCGTATCGGTTACTACCAACTCGTAGACACCATCGGCATCTACGACCGGATTCAAGCCATCGGCGCCGCTGACGAAGTTTCCATCAGCGCTGGACCAATCGTAGCGCAGGTTATCGGTGCTGCCCGGCACGCTGGCGTTGAGGGTGAATTCCGGTTCGTCACAGGTGAGCAGCCCCCCTGTGCCGGCTTCTGCCTGAGGCGTATCGAAGTTTTCGTCTACGGTGACAGAGATGGTATCGACGCAGCCGTTGCGCTCATCGGTCACTACCAGTTGATAGTCCCCTGCCGCGTCTACGAGTGGAGTGAGGGTGTTGCCGCCGTTGAGTATGCCGGGCCCGTTCCATTGGTAATTGAAGCTGGCGCCCGTACTGCTGCCCGTGGCATCAATACTGAGCTCGGGCTGGTAGCAATTGAGGATATCATCCTGGGCGTTGGCAACGGGAACTACGGTATTTTCCTCCACCGTGATGCTCTGCGAGGCGGTGCAGCCGTTAGCGTCATTGGTAATTTCCAGGGTATAGGTGCCGCCCTCGTTGACTACCACTACCGGATTGGTTTGGCCCACTACAATACCCGGTCCAGTCCAATTGTAGGAAAATTGGCTGCCCGCAGAGGAATTGGTTGCGTCAATGAGGACCTCATTCTGTTCGCAGGTAAGGGTATCTTCCACTGAGATGTCAACCAATGGAGGCTCGAGGTCCTCCTCCACGAGCACGCTGGTGGAATCCAGACAGCCCTGGCTATCGGTTACGGTTACCGTGTATTCGCCGGGGCCAAGGTTGTTGAGGTTTTGAGTGGTATCGGCATTGCTCCACTGGAAGGAGAAACCAGGGGTGCCCCCTTGCAGGTCAAGCCCGACGCTGCCGCCCATCGTATCGTAGCAGTTGGGCACGGCTTGGATTTGTGCGTTGGCTCGCAGGGTGTCTGGTTCTACTATTTCAATCTGAGCCGAATCTATACAGTTTTGATTGTCTACGGCAGTAATGGCGTAGACGCCCGGCGCCAGGTCGGTCTGTTCGTCTCCGCCTCCTAATATGGGCACCCCCTCGGTGACATTTTGCCAATTGTAACTGAAGGGGGACACGCCATTCAGCGCATTGACCTCTATGGTGCCATCGTCCGCTCCGGGGCAAGAGATATTGGTGGAATTGAATTCAACTTCAAAATCCAGCGTTTCTATAAAGGCTGCCCCCATTACCGGGCCCTCGCAGAGGGTATTGACATCCAGAACACTCTCCGGTAAATACAACCCTCCCTCAGTAGCCTCTATGAAATAAGGCGTAGTGTCTACCTCGATGGGCAGCTGAAATACCCCGTCGATAGAGTAAGTGAACAACCAGGGGCCATCAGAACCACTGAAATTGACCTGCAGGTCGGTCGAAAAGTCATCACCGCAGAACTGGCCGCCTCCGAACATCTGTACTTCGGGTAGAGGAAAAACATTGACGAAAGCCTGAGCAATTTCAAAGTCGCCGCACTCATCCGTCACGGTTACGGTATAGGCGGTGGGTTCAGTAGGGGAGACGGTGATGGTGGAGCCTGAATAGGTGAAACCGTCATCGTCCTCCCAACTGTAAGTATAGCCCGGTAACCCCCCGGTTACGATGGCTTCCAGGGTGGTTTCTTCTCCAGCGCAGACTTGGCTGCTGAAAGCATCTACTATCATTGGAGGGACATCTTCGATGACGAGTTCAATAAAATCTGATACACACGAACAGGGGTTTTGAAAACCAAGTATGATGGTTTCTGGCCCCTCTATTAAGTCGTCTTCGAAGACCGTGATCGGCACAATGACCTGTGACTCCCCGGCCGGAATGGTTACAGAAGTGGGAAGAGGGGCATAATCTGCTCCAGCGGTAGCTGTACTAAGAGGAG
The DNA here is from genome assembly GCA_964397205.1 of uncultured Phaeodactylibacter sp. GTDB lineage: Bacteria > Bacteroidota > Bacteroidia > Chitinophagales > Saprospiraceae > Phaeodactylibacter. Next base: position 12,786 of record CAYNIT010000012.1, read on the forward strand.
AAACAAAGAATTCTACTATGCGGTCTTCATTGATGTTGCCCGCGGCTTCCAGTACAAAGTAGCCGTCGGAGCAGGCTTCGTACGTGACGTTGGTCCCGGTAGTAGGAGAGATGGCTTCGCCAGTAGCAGAACCACCGGCGCTAAAGCTGTTGGCTTCTAAGAACACCGCAGAGTCAAATATGCCGTCCCCTACGTCCCCTACGAGCAATCGGATGGTATATTTTTGACAGGGCTCTACATTAGCCACCGCGGTTAGTACAGAAGTGTAACCGTCAAATTGGATATCAGTGGAATTAGCGACGCTTCCGCAGTTGTTGCTGTTGCCAACAAAGAAACCGGTATTCATGTTTTGGTTGACGGTGTTGATGGCTACAGGGGTGTTCGTACTAGGTATGACAGCGATGTTTTCCCCATCGAAGGTAAAGCCGCCGCTAATGCCCGGGCCGCTGATGAAGAACCCAAATACGTCATTGAATTGAGAGCCTACATATTCGCAGTACTCCTCCGAAGCAAAGACATAGTTGAAGGCGATTTGTCCGATGGTGGGTGTGAATTCGAACTGCAGCCCGGTGGCATCGTTGACCTCTCCGCCGTTGGCCAACTGGGCAAGGTCGGGGTCGCCTCCCCCACCGAAGTCGTTGCCGGCACCCTCCTGATTATTGGGCCCGGGGGCGTTGGTCACGTTGCCACTTGATATTATGACGCCATCCTCCAGCCCTATACTGGCTTCGCCGGCGCTGAAGGTGCCTACCCCATCGCTGTTGCCGATGAAGCTGGCGTTCTCGATATCAAAGCAACCGCCGCCGATCAGCACATCCTCTACCAGAGACAGTGCGGAACCGCCGGGATCCACCTGTAAGTTGGGTGGCCGGGCCACAGACTGTATTGGGCAGCTCATGCAATTGATGGAAAGGTAAACCATCGAGGGGAGCGACTGTGGGTCCGCACGCTGCAGGAGCAGAGACTGGCAGGAAGTCGTTGCTGTGAAGGATTGAACAGGAGTGGCGGTGCCACCAATTTCGGGAAGGAGCAGTACTTCGCTGCCGCTCTGCATCACGCTGCGTACCATGTAGGATTCGCCTACCTTGAGCTGGCAGAGCTTGACTTTGAGCAATTTTCCCTCTACCTGCAGCAGGTGCCGGGAGTGGTCGTTTTCCAGGTTGATAACCACTGGCTCGGTAGCTTGTAGTGTGTTGTATAGGCTGTAAAACAGGACAAAAAGTAGTAGCTGTAATCTCATATTGCATCAGGTATGCGTTAAATAAGTCGGGATCCATAAAATAATACCATCTGGGGAGTAATCCCAAATTTGATGCGGCATTATTTGAAGGGGGGTATAGATGTTCCTACAAATCTAAACAAAAAGGGTCAACTCCGTCGGAGTTGACCCTTATAAAACCAATTATATTCCGCAGAAGTTCTATCTGGCGGACTGTGCCGCTTTGGAGAACCCTTTCCGTTCGCTTTGTTTTTCCTTGGCTTTCAAGTCGCCGGTCAAATCAGACATTACGGGGGTAGCTACGAAGATAGAAGAGTACGTACCCACTACGATGCCAATCATCAGAGCAAAAGCAAAACCACGGATGCTGGAGCCGCCGAAGAAGAAGAGAATGGCTACGACGAACAGCGTCGTCAAAGAGGTGATCACCGTCCGGCTCACGGTGCTGTTGATGGCCATGTTGATGACTTCCTCCTTTGAGCTCTTGGTGTAGTTGTTGAGAAATTCGCGGATGCGGTCGAACACTACCACCGTATCGTTAATGGAGTAACCAATCACGGTAAGAATCGCAGCGATAAAGGCTTGGTCGATTTCCAGCGAGAAGGGCAGAACGCCGTGCAGGAGGGAGAACAAGCCCAAGATTACCAGGGTGTCGTGGAAGAGGGCTGCAACCGCGCCGAGGCTGTACTGCCATTTGCTGAACCGTATGAAGATGTAGAGGAAAATCAGCAAAAGTGCAAAGCTGGCGGCGTAGTAAGCGCTCGTCTTGATGTCGTCGGCAATCGTTGGCCCCACCTTGCTGGAGCTTTCTACGTGAGTAACGCCCTCGGCATCCGGCGCCTTGAACTGCTTTAAGTCAATTTCAGTGCTGGTGACTTGGTTGACACCGGCGTGAAGAGCCGCCATCACCATGGAATCGGCTTCTTGGCCGCTGTTATCCACCTGGTAGGAGGTCACCACATTGAAGGTGTTCTCCGTATCGACGGACTTGACGATGGGGGTATTGCTCTCGAAGGTTGTCGTCAGCGCATCGCGCAGCTCCGAGGCTTCCACATCATCGCCTTCAATGGTGACGTTGTAGGAATAGCCGCCTTTAAAGTCCACGCCAAGCTCGAAGCCGCGGGTAGCCATAGAAGCTAGCCCGGCTATCAGCAGCGCCCCGGAGATGATGTAAGCCAGGCGGCGTTTGCCCAGCCAGTCAATTTTCAGCTTGGAAAAAGCATTCTTGGAAATACCGGTGAAGAAGCTGATGCTTCGGTTGCCTTTCACCCAGCTGTCAATCATCAACCGGCCGACCAATACCGCTGTGAACAGGGAGGACAGCACACCGATGATCAATACAACCGCAAAGCCTTTGATAGGCCCCAGGCCGAAATAAGCCAGGATAAATGCCGTGAGAAGGGTGGTCACGTTGGCATCGATGATGGCGGAGTAAGAGTTTTGGAAACCGTCACTGATGGCCATCAGCATCGATTTGCCCTCCCGGATTTCTTCCCGTATCCGCTCGTAGATGATCACGTTCGCATCCACTGCCATACCGATGGTCAGTACGATACCGGCGATGCCCGGCAGGGTCAGTACGGTACCATAGGAAGCCAGCGCTCCGAATATGAAGAAGATGTTGAGGATCAGCGCCAGGATGGAAACGATACCGCCGCCTCCGTAGTAAAGGATCATAAAGACGAGTACCAGCAGAAAGCCCACCACCAGAGCTATGGTACTGTTGCGGATGTTTTCCTCTCCCAGCGACGGGCCCACCAAGGCTTCCTGAATGATTTCCGTTTCCGCCGGCAGTTTTCCGATCTGCAGGATATTGGCTAAGTCCTTGCCCTCTTGAATGGAGAAGTTGCCGGTGATCTGAGAGTTGCCCGAGGGGATGGGCTGGTTGACCCGTGGCGCGGAAACCACTTCGTCGTCCAGTACGATAGCGACTTCGCGGTTGTTGTCCTGCGCTGCCTCGGTAGTTACCTTGTTCCAGATTTTAGCTCCCCGGTTATCCATTTTTAGGGAAACGGCGACCTCATTGGTCTGCGGATCTGGATTCGCGCTGGCATCCACTACGCGTTCGCCGGTCATGGCGGGTTTGCCGTCGGGCCCCAGCTTGAGGCCGTACAGGGCGTAGTTGTCCGTGAATTCGTTGGTTTCATAGTCTTTAACGGGCTCTCTGGACCAGCGGAAAACGATATCCCGCGGGAAAAGCGACTTTATTTCCGGCTTAGCCAGCATGGAGTCGATGTTGTTGCGCTGGTTTTTCTTAGCGAGCCCCAGTACTGCCAGGCCTTGGGCGCCGGTAGAGTTGAGGGTGAGGGCATCAAAGAGCGGGCCGGACTGTGGCGCCTCGGTGTAATTGGTGTCGATCTGGGCGATTTGCGTGCTGTCTACATTGCCCAGAGAATCTACTGCGTAGGTAGTATCGATACTGGCAATCTGCCGATCCAGGCCATCGCCCATGCTTTTAGCGAGCCGTTCGTTGGCTTCCATCAATGCTTCCTGAATGCCGGGGTCGTTGATGCGGAAGACATTGTAAAACTCCAGTTTGGCTGCTGCCTGCAGGAAGGTGCGGGCGCGCTCCGGGTTGTCAATGCCCGGCAGCTCTACGATGATGAGGTCTCTGCCTTGATCCAGTGACACGTTCGGCTGGGTGACCCCCAGTTTGTCGATGCGTTCCTTCAGCAGTTTGAAGGTCAGGTCAACGGTTTCGTCTGCTTTTTCTCGTATGATGCGCACTACTTCCCCGTCGCCGGTTTCGTAGTTGATTTCATCGCGCAGGGCTTCGTTGCGGGTAAAGATGGGGGCGAGCCGCTTGTCGCCGCGTACTTCTCGCCAGGCATCGTAAAATAGAGATACAAAGTCGACCTGCTCAGATTTTTGCGCTTGAGATGCTCTTTCTAACGCCTTTTCAAAAGTTGGATCCTTGCTGTTATTGGCTAATGCTCTTATGAATTTCCGCAGGTCTACTTGCAATACTACACTCATGCCCCCTTTCAGGTCAAGGCCTAGGGCCAGCTGCTGCGATTTCAGTTCCTGATAGGTGTAGCTCTTCAGCAGAGGTATCTCAAAGACCTCCTCTGAAGATACGGAGTCCAGATACTCCGCTCGCTTCATCTTGAATTCTGTCTTGTCCTGTGAGTTCGCTTCGGCGTACTCATCAGCCTTTTTCTCTATCCGTTGGGTGGGCAAGATGAAAAAGTACTGAACGAGCGTTACGATGGTCATCACGACAAGGAAGAATTTCACAACTCCTTTTCCTTGCATAACTCGATCAAACTTTTGAAAAAATGTTAAAATAAAATGAGCATCTGTTTTGCTCAGGCCTCCCTAACCCGCTGATAAATAGGGCTTTCTGGGGCAAAGCCGGAGAAAACTCCGCAAATATACGCCTTTTGCGGGGCTTTGGAAACCTTGGGCTAGTTAAATAGAGAAAAGGCCCGGCGGGCCGGTTACTGTTCTGGATACGGTTCTACACCTGCCTTTGCCGCTGCATTGGCAGGCAGCAGGCTGACAGCGGCGCCGCCTCCCGGCGCAAGTTGCAGCTGCAGGGTAGTTTGCGCGTCTACGAGATATTCCTCGAGGACGATAGCCGCCGGGTTGTTATCCCAGTGCGCGGCATCGGCATCCCGGTAGATGCGGGCGATGTAGTCCTGGCCCTCGGGCAGAAAACTAAGCGGTGCTTCTAGTGCCCTCGGGTTTTCGTCGGTGATGCTGCCCAGAAACCATCGGCGCGTGCCGCGTTCTTGCCGGGCGATGGTGACGTAATCGCCCACTTCGCCATTCAGTACCCGGCTTTGTTCCCAGTCTACGCCCACTTCGCGGATGAACTGGAAAGCGGGTTCTCCTTCGTAATGCTCCGGCAGGTCTGCCGCCATCTGCACCGGGCTGTAGATCACAACGTACAGCGCCAGTTGCTGGGCGAGAGTAGTATTGACCTGGCTTTCCGCTTTGTAGGGCGACAACTTGATATTGAAAATACCTGGCGTGTAATCGATGGGCCCGCTCAGCATGCGCGTGAAGGCAACCGTAGGCAAGTGATCCGGCGGGTTGCCGCCATCATCAGCCCAGGCGTTGAATTCTTGGCCGCGCAGCCCCTCCCGGGAAATGGCATTGGGAAAAGTGCGCCGCAGGCCCGTAGCTTTGATGGGCTCGTGGGCGTTGATGGCTATCTGATGCGCTGCTGCTTTTTCCAGCACCCTTCGGTAGTGGTTGACCATCCACTGCCCGTGGTGGTACTCGCCTTTGGGGATTATTGTGCCTACGTAACCCGTTTTGACGGTGTGAATGCCCAGGCGTTCCATCAACCGGTAGGCGGTATCTAGCTGCTCCTCGTAGGTGCGGGGAGCAGCGGAGGTCTCATGGTGCATGATGAGGTCAACTCCCTTTGCTTTGCCGTAGCGCACCACTTCCTCCAAGTCGTAGTCTTCGTAGGGGGTAATGAAGTCGAAGACGCCTTCGCGGTCTTCAAAGCCAATCCAGTGTTCCCAGCCGGTGTTCCAGCCCTCCACCAGTACCGCCCCTATGTTGTTGGCGGCGGCAAAGTCGATGTACCGCTTGGCGTTTTCGGTGGTAGCGCCGTGTTTGCCGCTGGCCATATCCCAACTGGACTTGCCGAGGTGCATTTCCCACCAAATGCCGATGTATTTGGTAGGCTGGAACCAATCTACTGCGCCCAATTGGTTAGGCTCGTTGAGGTTGACGATGAGGCGGCTTTTGATCAAGCCGGCGGCATCGGGGCTGAATTGCACACTGCGCCAGGGGGTATGGAAAGGCAGTTGCCGCTTCACTTTGTACCCCAGCCGCTCGGAGCCGACGAGGGCGCTGCTCAGGCGGAGGGCAGCGGTATCGACTTTAAGGGTCATGCCGGCGTAGTCGGTCAGGTTGGCCTCGTGGAAGCTCAGGTGCAGCCCCGATGCTGTGCGCATGGTGACGGGCGTATTCACAGCATTATGGGGAATGTAAGTTTGCGCCAGGTTGGGGTGGCCCCGTTGGCTTATAGCGTCAATTTGCGATACTTTGGTCTCGTTGTAGAGATGCTCATAAATATCCCAGTCGCCGGGAATCCACCAGCAGTCGTGGTCGCCGGTAAGCTGAAATTCGGTGAGTTCTTCCGTTATGACAGCTTCCTCCCAGCCCTCTTGATCGGGGAAGGCGTAGCGGAAGCCGAGGCCATCGTCGTACAGGCGGAAAGTAAGGCGCAGTTCGCGCTCGGGAGGTGGTATTTCGCGCAGCTGTACGGAAAGCTCTCGGTAATGGTTGCGTACTTTGCGCTGCTCTCCCCAGGGCATTTCCCATTCATCATCCACCATTCGGCTGTTTTTGGATATGACCTCAAAGCCTTCCTGCAAACGGGCAGCGTCTTTGAATTCAAATCCCAGCCTTGAAGTATCGATGACTGTTTCTTCCTGCACCAGCAGCCGGTAGGCCGGGCTGCCGTTTTCGGTTAAAAAAAACTGCAGTTGGGCTTCTCCTCCGGGAGCGTCCAGGCGGATGGCATCAGGCTCGCCGCCTTCGTGCCGGCAGCTGCTCAGGGCAAACAGTGCCGAGAAAGCGAGCAATAAACAATTGGTGGGTCTCATGAAAGCTGGTTTTTTGCTAGCTAATTTAGGATAAAGCCAGTGGATTGATGCATAAATGGTTGGCCATTTCCCCGATAAGAGGCGGGGGATGGGGGCTAGCGGGGAACAACAGTCCTTTGTATGTCCTCCTGTGGCCTTCCCAAGCGACAGGGGCCTTCGAGATAAATTTGAAAAAAAACAATATACATCTGTAACCATTTGAACAGGCCCGCCGTAAACTCTTGCAAGAATTGTCATCAACCCCATCAAAGTTGACATCCCACTGTGCTTCGCGCTTCCCTTCCCGGAGTACAAGGAGTGGGCAAGAGTTTTGCGAAGGGCTTTTCTGCCGAACTGGAGAACGGTTGTTGCAGTTTGTTCCTTCTTCATCGGTATATCCCCCTCCATCTACATGCTGCCTTTTGGTACCATTTTAATACTTAAACCTGTATACCGATATGAAACCTTTATCGATTGTGTTGGCCATGCTGGCGATGCCCCTCGCCCTGTCTGCCCAGCCGCTTTTAGAAGGCGGGTTGTTTTTAGGGGTCGCGAATTATCAAGGAGAGTTCACCCGTACGGCTGCTCCCAATTTGTCTGAGAACAATCTGGCAGTTGGCTTGTCGGCCCGGCACTACCTGGATTTTAAGCATTCCATACGGGCAAACCTCATCTACGGGAAGATCAGCGGTTCGGATGTGAATTACGAAAACCGGCGGCAGCGCGGCTATCAGTTTGAGACCACGCTACTCGAGATTTCCGTAATGGGAGAATGGGAGCCGATCGGCGAAAACCGCCACCGCTCCAACCCGACATTCAAGAGTCGCCTTTCTCCTTACTTGTTTGGTGGGATTGGGCTTACGGTCATACAGCCGGAAGTGGACTTTGGAGGGAGCTCGGAGCAGGAGGGCGTACAGGAGGATCTAGAAGCGGGCTACAGCCAAGTCCAGATAGCGATGCCATTGGGAGCCGGCCTGAAGGTCCGTTTAGATAAAGATTGGGTAGGAGCCCTGGAAATAGGCATGAGGGCGCCGTTCACGGATTACCTCGATGGCGTGAGCCAGGCGGGCAATCCCCAGGGCAATGATTGGTACCTCTTCGGAGGTGCCAGTTTCAACTACCGCATCAAATAAGCCATACACTACGAGTGGAGGGGCGTAAGGCTGCGGGCGTTCAGCACTTGTGCACTGCTTGCTATAAGCACTTCGGTACAGCACGGGCTGTTTGTCAAGCTGTTTTGCCCCTCATTTTTACGCTTATTTTCATCAGTTTTTTCATAGTATAGGGATACCGCCGTATCGGCCGATGCTTTAACAGTAAGACTGGGGCAGGCGCCGATGCGGCTTTTTTTATCCCAACAGCTCTTCAATCACCTTGGGCACGCCTTCGGTAGCGGGCGCGTCGATCACTTCCAGCTCGGCAATTTGGCTGAGCTCGTAGTTGATGGAAGGCTTGGGGTCGACGTAGTAGAATTTCCGGGCGTTGTCCGCCAGGGCAACCAGCCCAGCCGCCGGGTATACCTGCATGGAACTGCCGATGATGATGACGACATCAGCCTGGTGTACTTCCATAGCGGCATGTTGCAGCATGGGCACCGCCTCGCCGAACCAAACGATGTGGGGCCGCAATTGATGCCCTTCCTCGCAGGTGTGGCCGATGTGCAAGTCTTCTTTCCACTCGTACACCAAGTCCGGCTTGCCGGTGCTGCGCGCTTTGAACAGCTCCCCGTGCAGATGGATGACCCGCTGACTGCCTGCCCGCTCGTGCAAATCGTCTACATTCTGGGTGATCACACTCAGCTCGTACTGCTGCTCGAGTTCCGTCAGCAGCTGGTGCCCGGTATTGGGGGCTGCCTCGTGCAGTTGCCGCCTCCTTTGATTGTAGAAGTCCAGAACGAGTTCAGGATTGGCGGCCCAGGCCTGTGGTGATGCTACTTCCATCACATCGTGCCCTTCCCACAATCCATCATCGTCTCGAAAAGTCTTGATGCCGCTTTCCGCGCTCATGCCGGCACCTGTCAAAACCGCAATTTTTTCCATAGCCTATGTTTTTCATCAAATATACTCGATATCGAGCAGTCTGCCATTAAAATGGCTATATTTGCAGTTTGGCACCTTCTACCCGCCTTTTTTCATCATCCCAATGGACATGTACAGGACAACAGGCATATTAACATTAGGGCTTATGCTTGCTACGGCTGGCTTCTCGCAGCAGCCGGAGCTATGGTCCCTGGCCGATATGGCGGGCTTGTGCCGGGAATACCGGCCCAAGGGCCCCGTCTCCGGCAGCAATGTCCCCTGCTCGGACTGCGAGCTTTATTGGGTAATGCTGCAAGGGCAATTGCCCCGCCCGGATTTGTTTTTCGTAGAGGTGCGTTCTCCGTACCATTGTGGCTCCGGCGGCTGCACCGGCAGCGTTTTTCAACGGTACAGCGAAGGCTACCGGAAGTTGTTCAGCCTCTTTGGGCGCATTGACCGGGAGCGGTCTCGGCCCGAAGCCAGTCCTCCCGTCATCGTCTACCAGCATGATTTGTCTCCTCGTTACGACTTTACCGGCGACGGCGCTGCGGATCGGGCTACGGTCTGGGCCAAGTACCGTTGGCAATCCAGCTCGCGCCGGTTTTTCCTATTTGACATAATTCGCATAGAGGCCGGCGGCCGTTCGATACCTCTACGGGGCTGGCGGGAGCGCCTGCTGCAGGCCTGGCATCAGGAATCGCCCTGGCTCTATTGATACCCCCGCAGGTAACGCAGCAGCAAGCCGAGCTTGTAAAGGTCGAACAGCCGCAGCTGTGGCCAGGAGGAGCAAAGCTGCCGCCTCAGGGCCGGTTCCAGCAATGGCCAGGCGCCCAGCAGCAGCCGGGCACCCGATGAGCGCCGCAAACGGAGCGCCCAGGTCAGAAGCCGTGCCTCGATGCCACTGCCCTGCAGATGCAGAAAGGCGAGATTCTCCAGCGCCTGCTGGGATTTATGGAGGAATGCCTCGGCGGGCTCCAGCCCGCTGTGCAGCAGGGGGTTGTCCAAATGCTTTATCGGAACAGCCCGCTGCCGCAGCTCCATGCCGAATAGGGTGTCTTCGTGGCCATACTGCCGCAGGCGTTCGTCAAAACCAATAGCTTGAAACAGCTGCCTTGGAATCAGAAAGTTGTTGGTCATAAAGCTGTGGTAGGGCTGTTCCTGGCGTTCTTCAGCGGACAGGGCTTCCCTACGGCGGCCGTATTCCCAATGCAGCAGCAAGGCCGGGTCGGAGGGCGGTTCAGCCTGGTACACCCGCCCGCCGTACAGTAGCGTATCCGGTGCCAAGGCATCCGCGTAGGTGCGTAAATAGCTAGAATCGGGCACCGCAGAATCGCAGTCCAAGAACAGCAAATAGTCGTGTTGGGCTTCCCGTGCCAGCAGATTCCGGATGCGCGCTCTGCCGAGATTGTTGGGCAAGAGGTGGTAATACACACCGGGCAGCTCGCTCACCGCCGCGTTCTGGCCCTGGAATTTGGATTCCGAAGCATCATCGAAACAGAGGATTTCCACCGGCATAGCCAACTGCGCAGCCTGCTGCTGCAAATCCCGCACCAGGGGCCGGATGTCGAAGTTGTAGACCGGGATGAGTATGGAAAGAGTGAAATTCGGCATTCCTGCACCGCTTTATGTTGCAAAAAGCGCAATTTCTGGCAGTATAGCCCCAGATTTTTGGGGCTTTTTTGTAAATTTAGTCCAACCCTAGGACAGATTCCGCATTCATACATCCAATCAAGCCAGGCCGATTATAATGGGAAAACAATTTTTTGTGGCTGCCGCAGCGCTGTTGCTGCTAGCACCCTTGCTACCTGCACAAGATTTTATCCTTCAGGGATGTTACTGGAGCTGCCCGGAGGACGAACCCGGCAGCATGCCAGATTCCTCCACCCTCGCTTTTTGGACCGGCCGCATGGCCCGGCAAGCGCCGGAGCTTTCCCACGCTGGGTTCACTTATCTGTGGCTGCCCCGGCTTAACTTGCCCGCGCCAGCTCCTGTGCAGAGGTTGCTCAGCGAACTGCGGGAGCACAGCATTCAGCCGATCGCGGAAATTGACCTGCGGGCCGACAGCGCAGGCACCTTGAAAAGCCAGGCCGAGCAATTGAAGGATGCCCTTGATCTCCAATCCTTCAGCGTCATCAGCCGGGATGATTTCTCCCCGGCTGCTTACGCCCGTGCCATTCATACCCTGTACCGGCAAAGCTTATCCCCGGACTTGCTCATCAAAGGATCGCCAAGCCTGGGCGCAGAGGCGCAACTGCAACAATGGCTCATCGAGCTGCTGCAGCGCCTGCCCGAAAAGGCGGCTTCCGAGATTAGCCCGAGGGTTTATGACTATGAACTGCGGGAGGCACTGCGCAGAGCCTCTGCCGATTCTACCTACGACGTACGGCTCATCTTCGAGCGCAGCCTGCGGGACAACAGTGCGTTATCCGGCCACAATATCGTCACTCTGGTCAATCATCCGGCTTACAAAAACCAAAACGGCGAAAGGGGCGACCGCGATGATGTCATCCTCTTCCCGCTGCTGGCTTACGCCTACATTCTCACCAACAGCCAAATTGGGCTGCCGTCTGTCTTCTACGCCGACTACTACGGCGGAGCGTCGGAGCTGGAGGGCTACTTGGACAAGGTGCCGCTGCGGCAGCAGATCGATCAGATAATCGCCGCCCACCGGGAGTACCTATTCAATTCCACCTCCGTAGAGTACCTCAACCGACGCGGGACGGATAAGGCAAGCCGCTACGCTAGCGGAGATTCTACCCGGGTGCTGATTTATCAAATGGACGGAAATAGCACTCCTGCGGGCTTGGCGAACCATCCCTCCGGCAGCAAAGATGCCCTGGTGGCGATTAATTTCGGCGGGGACACCCTGCGGGTGGTGCAAGAGCTGAACATGGCCAATGTGCAGCCGAAGGATTACTTCACGGATATCCTTGGGCAATCTTTGACGGCTCGGGCTACCGTCCAGGCCTACGATTCCGCAGCTGCCGTGCCCAACGCGCTGGAGCTGCTGCTGCCGCCGCATTCTTACTCTATTTGGATACAGGGTAGGGCCAAACGGGTGATGCCCAGCCGGGTTGCGCTCAGTGCTGACCCCCATGCGGACTATATAGAGCTCAGCTGGGAGGTCGCCTACGAGCGCAAAGTGCTCGGTTACGAGCTGGAACGCTCCGTCTCCGGCGGCCCCTACGAAAAGATCGGCAGCCTGCGCCCCCTCGGCAATGGGGAGGCTTCTGCTTCCTACCTGTTTCTCGATCGGGATGTGTTCCCTAACGAAGCGCTGGCCTACCGGGTCAAAATCCTAGATACCGAAGGCGGGTATGAGTACAGCCCGGTAAAACGCACCAAGCTGCAGGAGCGCAAACTGAATTTCGAGCTGATGGAGTCAGAAAAGCCCTGGGAAAAAGCCATTCGGGTCATCAGCAATTACGATGCGGAAGCCAGGCTTACTGTCTTCAATGCGGATGGAGAAGCGGTCTTTTCCAAGCAGCAAACCCTGCATCGGGGCGAGAACCGGGCCCGGGTAGACTTGTCCGCGCTGCCGCAAGGCGTTTATTTTATCAGCTTCCAAACTGGACAAAAGCGCCGCTGGAGCACTAAAGTGGTCAAGCTATAGGTCAAGAAGGCCCTTCGGCAAACGCATGTATACTATTCTTTGCTCAGGGTCAAAGGAGCGCATAAAGTGCTCGTTGATGGGGATCAAGACCTGCCTTCCGTTGTAATCTACAACTGCCATGATTTGCTCCGGCAGCTCTACTACCTCCTCTATCGGGCCCACCACTCCGGCTTCTTCCTCCTGCACCGTATAGCCTATCATAGCACGGTATCCCTCCGGATCGGCCTGCTCGGGGGCTATATCGGATTCGCGCAGCAGCAGCTCTTGCCCGCTGATCGCGCGAGCGTCCTCTTTGCTGTCTACTTCCTCTAGTTTCAGGATTGGCGGTTCCTCAGACAGGATTTCCTCAACAAAAAAAGGAGCTGGCTTGCCATCTACCGGGCTGAATACGGCATCTGCAGATAGCAGAAAGGGCAGGAATTCCTCCTCCACCCGGGCTCTCAGCGCACCTGCTGTACCGTAGGGCTTGCCCAATCGTCCTATGGGGATGAGGTTCATTGGTAGTCGATCAAACGTTGGTGCAGCAAGAAACCGCTGTTTGCGAAAGCGGTTGGCTCTGCGGAAAAGCAGGCCTCTTCTTCTTCGGGCTCTAGGATGTTGTTGTTGTTGAAGTCGCAGCAGAACAGGCAATCGTTGTTCAGTTCCAATACGCTCCACTGCCGCTCCACTAGCCCGATATTTGGCGCGAACCAGGCAGTCATGCTCCGGTCCTTGTTGGCGTTGTCGTTCTGCAAGTTGTCCACGCGGATGACCTGCTGAAGGCTGCTGTCCGCCAAGTCATAGGGCAAGCCGGTTTGCACTACGGCAAACTTCAGATCTCGGAAGATATCGATGCCTTCACCACCCAGCGCGAACAGGGTTTGATCATCGAAGTAGACAGCCGGGTCCCAAGCGATTTGGAGCTCGATGGGGAAGGGCAGAACGACAATTTGAAAATGGCCCTCCTGACGTATGGCTTGGCGTTCGGTCCGGAATAGGGCAAAGGTCTCTTTGAATTGCCAGGGAAGCGTGTCGCTTTTTCGTTCGTAGCGCTCCCCCCGGAACATGAGCTCACCGGCGGCCGACCGCAGGGTGTCTACCAGCACTTCCCGCATCAGGCTGCGGCTGCTGTCCCGCCTCACACCATTTGCTGCAGGCGAGAATACTACGGAGTCCATACGGTAGGTCCAGGAGCGCCCGATTGCCAGCGGAAAATATTCGTATCCAAAATTAAGGTCCACCTGCGCCAGTTCCTGCTCATTAGAACAGGCCGGGGCTAGCAGAGCCAGCCCCAGCCAGGCAATTAGCATTCGGCATAGCAAGCGTTGCCGCATTGGGTTCAGGCGGGCCTCCATCGCTTAGGCGTTTTCTGTGGTTTTGAAGGAGGGCGCCGTTTCAGCAGCCTGCCGCAGCTCATCCATAAAACTGCCGTGGATGATGCCACCGCCGATGACATCATCGCCTTCGTAGAAAACGGCTGATTGGCCCGGAGCAACCCCGCGTACATTAGCGAAGAAATCCACTTGCACCTTGTCAGCTACTGTAGACAACTGGCTCATGGCGCCGGGATCATTGTAGCGGATTTGGGTAACTGCCTCCAACCCATCGGGGATTTGGCTGTACTTCATGGAATTGACCTGGCCGACCAGCATGCCGTTGCGGACCAGCTCGTCCCGTTTGCCCAGCACTACGGTATTGGTTTGCGGCCGGATTTCAGTCACGTACATCGGCTCGCCGAAGGCTACGCCCAGCCCTTTGCGCTGCCCGATGGTGTAAAAGGGATAACCTTTATGTTGGCCAATAACCTCGCCTCGGGTATTGACGAAATTGCCGCCGTCGACCCGCTCTTCCAAGCCGTTGACGCGGCGCTTGAGGAATCCCCGGTAGTCATTGTCGGGCACAAAGCAGATCTCGTAGCTTTCGGCTTTTTTCGACAGATTATCGTAGCCCCAGTCGGCAGCCATTTGCCGGACTTCCGGTTTGGTGTAGGGGCCGAGGGGGAACCGGCTGCGGGCCATGCATTCCTGGCTGAGCCCCCAGAGCACGTAGGATTGGTCCTTGTGCCGGTCTACAGCTTTAGAAATGTAGCGCCGGCCGTGCTGCTCGTTGATGATGGCGTAGTGCCCGGTGGCGATGAACTCACAGTCGAGCGCATCCGCCCGTTTGAGCAACGCGTTCCATTTGATGTGCGTGTTGCACAGCACACAGGGGTTGGGCGTGCGGCCAGCGAGGTATTCCTCCACAAAATTGTCGATGACGTAGTCGCCAAACTCGTCGCGTATATCTATAATGAAGTGGTGGAAGCCCATATCAACTGATACTTGCCGGGCATCGTTGATGGAATCGAGGCTGCAGCAGCCTGTTTCCTTTTTGGAGCCGCCTGAATTGGCGTAGTCCCAGGTTTTCATGGTTATGCCTACCACTTCGTAGCCTTGGTCGTGCAGCATCATAGCCGTAACGGTGCTGTCAATGCCTCCGCTCATGGCTACCAGAACTCTTCCGTGCTTACTCATTTTCTGCTCTAGATTTGACACACAAAGCTACAAAATTGGTGTGCGAATAGTTCAATCCTTTGCCCCTATTGCACTTTGGGGAGGCAAAAGTGCGTTAGGAAAACTAGGAATTATCTTTATATTTGATTCGGCGGACCCTATTGCCAGCCTTCCAAAAAACAGAAACACCATGAGAAAATTACTCGCATCATCCCTCTGCGCCTTGTTGTTCCTTTCTTTCTCTTCCGTGGCTTTAGCCCAGGATGAGGAGGAGTTCGGCATGGCTTCTTACTACCACGAAAGCTTCCACGGCAACGAAACGGCCTACGGGGTGGAGTACGACAAGAACAAGCTCACGGCGGCCCACCGTCTGCACCCCTACGGCACCCGTTTGCGCGTCACCCGCCTCGACAACAAAAAGTCGGTGGTGGTTAAAGTGACCGATAAGGGGCCGTACGTTCGCGGCCGCATCATTGACTTGTCTAAGGCGGCTGCCGAGCGCATCGGGCTGCTCGAAGACGGGGTGACGGAAGTCAAAGTCGAAGTGCTCGAGAGAGGGGAATCCCGCAGCCGCAGTTCGGTATCTGAGAGCCGCAGCAGCCGGCAGGGCAGCGACGAGCGGCCGGAGTCCTACGAACCCAGGGAAAGCCAGCGGATCACCCGGGAGGATGAGCAGCGCTCTGCCGAACGGGCAGCCCGGCGGGAAGCAGCGGAACAGCGGGAAGAGGCCCAGGCATCCAAGGCGGAAAAATCCGAGAGCGAGCCCGGCGAGCGCCGGGCGGATACTCAGGAAAAAGGCGGTGCAGCCGTCCGCCTCGTGAGCAAAAATTACCAGAAGTACGGCTTGTATAAAATTGCTCTGAAGAAACCCAACCCCCAGGGCTACGCTGTACAGGTGGCTTCGCTGACCAACTACGAGAACGTATTCCAACAGGTAGCCGACTTGCAGAGCAAATGGTTTGACAACATCCTCATCAGTATTGAAGAGGGCCGTATTGCTCCCACTTACAAAATAATGCTCGGGCCATTCAAGGAGGAAGCCGCTGCATTGAACTACCGTAAAAACCTCCTCAAGAAGCACAAGATCAAAGGTTTCGTAGTCGACTTGTCCACCATCAAGTTTACCCGGTAGCGGCTATGCTGCGCTGGCCAGCGGATGAGGGCTCCATCTTTACTGAATCGTAACGGTTCCGGCGCGCGGTTTCAGTTCCTGGATTTCCTCCTTGATGGTGACTACTTCAAAGGGAGTGGGTTCTTCAACCAGCGTGATTTGGCTTTGCTGCCCGGACGAGCCGATGGCCTCAAAACAGATGGCGTAGACCGTGCTGCCGTCTTCCAGGCTGATGCCTTGCAAGCTTTGGTCGATCCAGACGAAAGGCAGCAAGCCTTCAGCAGCCCTCGGCAATCCGAAATTTTGCTGGCTGAGGCGGGGCAAGCCGAAGTCCTTGACTGATTTGAATTTCAGCACCTCAGGATCCCATTTGATGGTGTACTGATTGGAAAGCAGCCGTGTAAACCCTTTAGCCTGAACGGGCACGCAGACTTCCGCGCCCTGGTCAACGCTGCGGTCGGCAAATTGGAGTTCCAGCGTCTCGCCGTTTAGGGAGGGGCGCTGGCCATTGGCCTGTTTTGCTGGGTCTTCTTCTGCTTGTCCCTGGCCAACGGAGCTTTGCTCTTCGGCTTTTGCCATTTGAGCGGTTTCGGCATTCTGAGCGGTACCTGAACCGGCATCATCGTTTTGGCAAGCCAGGGCGAGCAAGGCTGTTCCCATCAGGATTAAGGTCATTCTTTTCATACGGGCATTTTTGCCCTCAAAGGTAAAGAACTGCTGGAAAATAAAGGCCTCGGCGAGCCTCATTGTAAAGAAACTGATCATTTGTGTTAAATTTGTTCTCATCAACCTGGCAACCCAAAATACGAATGCCGATATGAAATACATTTTTCCGATCCTTATCCTGGCGCTCGCGCTGTCCAGCTGCGTATCCAAAAAGGCTTATCAGGAACTGGAGGATGAAAAGGCCTACTACAAAAAAGAAGCCGAGACTGCTGATTCGCTCCGCAACGTGTACAACGATTTGGCAGAAGAGAAGCGGCAACTCGAGATAGAAATCCGCAACACGCGCATGGAGCTGGAGGAGTACGCGGTCACCAATAAAAACCTTTACCGCAGTTATCAGGACGCGCTCGACCGGCTGGAACGCACTACGGAGGAGCGCAACGAACTGGATGAGACGGTTTCTTACGAAAAGGTGAACATGCAGCAGCAATTGTCCGAACAACAGCGCTCGCTCGATGGCAATCGGGAGCGGATGGAAAGCCTGGAGTACGAACTCTACCAGAAAGACAACCGCCTTACCGCCATGGAGTACGATTACACCGCTATGCGGGGGGACATACGCGATAAGAACATCCGTATTCAGGAGCTCGAAGAAATGCTGCGCCTCAAAGAGGGGAGCATGCGCACCGTACGGGCTGACCTGGACGATGTGGTTGCTCAGTTTTCAGCTGGCGACCTAAGCGTGGAGGAGCGCGGCGGCAAATTGTACGTTTCCCTGAGTTCCGATTTGATTTTCCCCAGCGGCAGCACCAATATTAATGCCGAGGGCCGCCGCGCGGTGCGGCAGCTAGCGGAGGCTCTGAAGAATAATCCGGACATCGATATCCTGGTAGAGGGGCATACAGATTCTCAGGGCAGTGCTCTGATGAACTGGAAGCTGAGCGTGGACCGCGCGGTAGCGGTGACAGACATTCTTACCGATTACGGTCTTAACCCAGAACGCATCACTGCCGCTGGCCGGGGCGAGTACATGCCGGTTGCGTCCAATCAAACCGCTGAGGGCCGCGCTCGAAACCGCCGAACCGAAATCGTCATTTCTCCAAAGCTGGATGAAATCTACGATCTGCTCAGCAATTAACATCCTGCTGCATGAGAATGGCGCTGTTGTTCTGCCTTGCCTTGCTTGCCTCGCACGCTTCCGCTCAGGAACGCTGCGGGCTTCGTCACCAACCTACGCCTTTGCCGCCGCCTCCGGCATTGCAGCTGCGCAGCCCGCTTACCTTGCCGGTGGTTGTGCACATCGTCTGGCATACTGCGGAGGAAAACCTTTCCGAAGCACAGGTCCGTTCGCAGATTGAGGTGCTCAACGAAGATTTCCGCCGCCTGAATGTGGAGGTGCCGGAAGTGCACCCGCTTTTCGATGACTTAGCCGCGGACACCGAAATCGAATTTTGCCTGACCGCCATTACCCGGACTCCGACTCCGGTCGACGGCATCACCAATGCTTTTCAGGGCGGGCGGCGGCGCGTTTGCCATACGGATCTAGGGGGCAGAGATGCTATTGACCCCGACCACTACATCAACATCTGGGTGGCCGGGCGCAGCGATGGCGTACTGGGCAGTGCTACTTTCCCGGAGGAAGGCCAAGACAACCCCTTGGAGGACGGCCTGTTCATCCGGCCCGATGTTTTTGGCAAGATGGGAAGCGTATCCGCGCCCTACGATCGCGGGCGGACTTGCACCCACGAAATGGGGCACTATTTCAACCTGCAGCACCTCTGGGGGGCGGGCAACGACAACCTTGAGTGCGAAAAGGACGATGGCATCGCCGATACTCCCCGCCAAGCTTCCAATTACCGCAACACCTGCCCAAGTGCCCCCTTGCCTTCCTGCGGCTCTCCCGACATGTTCATGAATTTTATGAATTATACCGATGATGCCTGCATGGCGCTCTTTACTCCCGGGCAGAAGCTGGCGATGCATGCTGCTATTGCAACTTACCGCAGTACTTTGCTGCAGGGCAGCTGCGATCCGGTGAAAGCCGCAGAAGCAGCGGCAGCGCCGGCGCTGCCCCGTCTGCTCGGCAATCCGGTAGCCGCAGAAGCCCGCCTGGATCTGCCAGCGCCCTGCCAGCTGGCTGTTTTTGATGCTGCCGGGCGTTCCGTAATGCCCGCCCGGAAATTTCCCGCCGGGCTTGCCCGCCTGCATGTGGAGGATTGGGATGCAGGCGTTTATTATATAAAAATCCGTCATGGGGCGCATTTGCATTTCAAAAAGCTTATTATTGCCCAGTAGATGGCTTCGCGTTTGGAGAATGGAACTTTCTTCAGACTGTAACCATTCCGCTTTCGTGTATTATGCGGTTGTGAAGGAGCAAAACCTCCAACCCCGGAACAGTACAATCCACAGCTTAAACCAAACCTTGTTCCTGATGAGTATTAATCATCTTGTACCCCCCAGGATACTGGGCTTCCTCCTGTTTGTTTTAACGGCAAATTCCCTGTTGACCAACTGCGGCTCCACCGCCAATGTTGAGCTCAGCCGGCTTGACCCGCTCATTGAAATGAGCAAAGGGCCCTGTTACGGGCGCTGCCCGGTATTTACCTTGACGGTTTATGAAAATGGCATCGCCAGCTACGAAGGCGAGCGCTATACTGACCGCTTAGGCACTTACGTGAAAAAGCTTGAAAAGGGCGAGATGCAGCGTTTGCTCGGTGAGTTTAAGCGCGCCAATATTTGGCAATTCCGCGACAGTTACCGAGGGCGGATACCGGATATGCAGAGTGTTACGATCACGTATCGCGAAGGCGGCAAAAAGAAGTCAGTGACCGGTAAAGAGATCCGGCCCAATGCCATCAAGTGGCTGGAGACCCAGCTCGACCGCATCGCTCAGTCCAAGGGCTGGATACTCAAAGAAGCACCGCAAGATAATGTGCCGGATTACCTCATACCAGATGAACTGCTGGTGGAGTTGGAGCAGGGGATAGCCCCGGAAGACTGGGCTAAGAAGTATTCCCAGGCGGACATGCTCTTCGAGCGCCCTCTCAATGATTCCGGCTACTGGATTTTCTCCTACAACGACGAACTGATGACACCAGAGCAGATGCTGGAGCAGGTGCGAACGGATCCGGAGGTGATCAGCGCTGAGTTCAACAAGCGCATCTACGACAACATGAATGAAGAAGAAGCAGAGAACGAAAATGATCCAGCTGTTTCGCCCGCCGATGCAAAAAAAAATAGCAAATCCAAGGACCAACAGCGGTAAAGCTGCTTGTGGCCCGCCCAAAACAGCAGTTTATTCCTTTCTCAAGCCGTATTCGGCCAGCAGCACTTCCCAGTCGCTGCTTTCCGTCACGCGGAGCAGCTCTACGGAAATTTGCTCCTTCAGCTCATCCGAAAGTTGCTCGGAGAAGCCGAAGGCGTAGAGTTGCAGGTTGTAGCTCAGCGGCAGCACGTCAAAGCGTGCCAGGCTATCTTTTTCTGCCATGTAGGTCAGCAGGGGGGCATCGTAGGCTACTGCCTTGACGTCCTCTTTTTCCAGGGCGCTGCGGCACTCCTGCAGGCTGCTGAAAGTTTCTATTTCTTTAAAAAAGTGCTCCCGCAGCCATTCCTCGGTAGCAGAGCCAGCTACTGTAGCCAAGGGGATTTCTTTAAAGGCAAAGATGTCGGAGCGGTCGCCGCCCAGCCGGTTGACCGTCAGCGAAGAAGCTATGCTAGCCGTAAACCCTGAGATGATGATGATAGCGGCGAACATCCAGATCAGGGCAACCAATTTGCCGCCGGTAGAGCGGGGAGCCTTGTCGCCGTAGCCCACTGTAGTCATCGTTACAGCCGACCACCATATCCCGCTCCAGATGCCTTTCCAGCCCGGCTGGAATTCCTCTGGGTTTTCCCGGTGTTCGAAGAGCCAGGCGATGAATCCGAAAATGAAGATGACCACGAACAGGGCCAGGATAGCTCGCAGGAAGTTGATGGAAAAAAAGGAACGCAAAAACTGCAATCCCTGCTCCCAGGGCGTAGCAGCATCCACCATAACGCTAGCATTGGAAATGTAGTAGGGCGAGGAGAAATCGAAATCCACGGAACGCTCACTGGTTATGGTTAAGGGGTTGAGGCTTATGTCTACTGTTCCCGAAGACAGTCCGGCAAGCAAACTGTCGAGCGGCATGCGCTTCGTTTGATAGGGCAGCCGCAGCTCCTCTTGAATGAGCTTCCAGAGCCAGATGCTGACTCCCTCGGGCTGATCCCCCGTCGCGTTGATCACAAACGGCGGGGAATCGTAGTACCCTATAGTGATGGTGTCCTGTGGCAATTCTTCAGTTGCCTGAGCAGCAAGCTGAGGCCCTTGACCTAGCAACAGGAACAGTAAAACGGGCAGTAATCGCATAGGGAAAGTTGTTTTTCATTACGGCGCTTAATATAGTGAAAAAAGACCGCTACTACCCAATGCCAGGCTGCTCAATACCCTGCTGCATCATCATCCGGGTTGCGCGGGTCGCCTGCCGCCCGCAGCAGCCCATCTTCTTCCCGAAGGATAGCTTTTACTACTGCCATGCGTTTTACTTCGCGAAACTGATGCCCCATCGCTTCCAGCGCTGCGCGGGTGCTGTCGGGCAATGCGCCCGGCTCCACCAAAATCTCATCCGGCAGCCATTGGTGGTGGAAGCGGCCCGCCTCGATGGCTTCCTCCAAGCCCATTCCGAAGTCCGACACATGGAGAAACACCTGCAGTACCGCAGTGATGATGGTAGAACCACCCGGCGCCCCCAGCACCATGAACAGGCGGCCGTCTTGCTCAATAATGGTAGGTGCCATGGAGCTCAGCATACGTTTGCCAGGAGCTATAGCGTTGGCTTCCGACCCGATTAGGCCAAATTGGTTGGGTACGCCAGGTTTGGCGCTGAAGTCGTCCATTTCGTTATTGAGAAAGAAACCGGCATCTTGCACAAATACTTTGCTGCCAAAGTTCGAGTTGAGCGTTGTCGTCACTGATACCGCCATGCCTTCCGCATCGACGATTGAAGTATGGGTGGTTTCAAAACTTTCTTTCTGCCATTTGAAATCGCCGGCCGCTACCGCGCTGCTTTTCGTAGCCTGGGCAGTATCGAAGTTTTCCATGCGCTGCGCCAAGTAGGCCTCGCCGAGCAAAGAGTCAATGGGAACCTCGTAAAAGTCGCTGTCCCCCAGGTACTGTGCCCGGTCGGCGTAGGCCCGGCGCTCGGCTTCCACCATTAGATGCACAGCGGCGGGGGAGTGGGCATCCTGCTCAAACAAGAGGTAGGGTTCCAGCATGTTAAGGATCTGCCCCAGCGCCACTCCGCCACTAGAAGGAGGCGGCATGGAGGTTATTGTGTAGCCGTGGTAGCCTACAGAGACTGGTTCCCGCCACTGGGCTGTATACTGCTGTAAGTCTTTGCGCTGCATCAGGCCTCCCCTGGCTTCCATTTCCTCCATCAGAGCATCTGCCACGGGCCCCTCATAAAAGCCGGCGGCCCCCTTTTGCTGTATGCGCTGCAGGCTGCGGGCCAGCTGGGGTTGTTTCAGCAGGTAACCAGCGTAGAAACTATCGCGCACGAAGGGAATCGAAGATGGATTGGCAGCTTTGAACGCATCCTGGAAGCGGTTGAGGCGCTCGGCTTCGGTAGGAGAGAGGCGGAAACCATCCCGAGCGTAGGCTATAGCCGGCTCCAGCAGCTTGCTCCAGTCCTTCAGCTGGCTGTATTTGCGAAAGGCCGCCTCCATACCCGCTACGGTGCCTGGTACGCCTATAGCAAGGGCACCCTCCCGGCTCAACCCTTCCATAACTTGCCCGCTGCTGTCAAGGTACATATCGCGTTCGGCAGCCAGCGGCGCTTTCTCCCGGTAGTCCAGCGCATCAACCTGGCCATCGGGCAGGCGCAGCAGCAGGAATCCGCCCCCGCCCAAATTACCCGCCCGGGGATACACCACCGACAGGGCAAATTGCACAGCGATAGCGGCATCTACTGCATTCCCGCCCTGCTGCAGGATGGCTATGCCTACATCTGTAGATAATGGATGGGCAGTGACTACCGCCGCTTCGTTGCCGATCGCGCTCTTCTCTGCCCGATAGCCGGGCTCGGGTGGAGCATGCTCCGCGCTGCAGGCGCTGAGCAGCCACAAAAAAATCAGGAGTTTGCCAGCAAATTTCATTTTTGGCACAGTTGTTGGATGTAAATAAATGGACCTAAAAAAGTAACTACATCAAAATACAAAGGCGCCGCATTTGGCCCTAGCCGGCCATCCGGCCCGTAATGAAACCAACTTCAATCGGGAATCACTTGCACAGCCCGTCGTTCTTTCAACTTGGTGTTGGGGAAGCAGTTTGGGGCAAGGTAGCTGCTAAGGCGGGCTGTTTTTCTCTTTTGGATACAAGACTACAATAGTTTGTTTGTTAGTAGCCAAAGGGCTACTGGTTTACTGGCTTTTTGGTGCTGCCGCACTCGTGCGTGCAGCACTTTTTTATGCCAGCACAAGGCAAAGCCCTGCAAGCCAATTCCGGGCCTGCAGGGCAGTTGCTCTATACAAACTATTGCGTTGGTGGTTATTTTTACTGCGCGGCTTCTTCTGCCGGGTCTGCTTGCAGCGTGATGGTGCGGCTCACCGGATTGAGCGGTGTGTCTACCGTATTGCCATCAGCATCTACCAGTGTCAGGGTGATGGTGCTTTCCCCCATAGGCAGGCCCTTGATGTAGTAGGGCTGCCAGCTGTCGATCATGTGGGTTTCGCCATTGATGTCCGCTTTCACCATGTGGTCAGTGCCGAAGTTGGGCACGTTGACCAGGAAGAAGTCGAGCATGACCTTTTCCGTTTCTGCCTTGCCGGTGTAGGTGCCCTTAGGGCGGCTGTAAAACAGCAGCGGCTCGGTGATGTCCTCAACCGCCATAAAGCCGTTGTCCTTAATGGTAACCTTACTGGCTTCATAAGCCTTATCGGTCTTGATGCTCTCGTGGTAAGAGCGGGAAAGGAAGGCGAGCATGTAGTGGTCGCCGGCCGGAATTTCGTAATCGAATTCCGCTTTGTACTTAGCGGCGTAGGGATTGTCATCGATGATGAGGTGGATGTGTTGGCCCTTAGCGGAATTGGCGCACATCTTCTGCCCGGCATCCGGTGTCTGTACGCCTAGCTCGTACTCTTCCGCAGCGATTTCAAAGTTGAAGACACCATTCTCATAGGTGACTGATTCGATCTCGGCATTGGGGTAGGCCTTGGATTTATCCATAGGGGTGAGGGTGTACTGCATTTCCCCCGTAGCTTCAGTCTTCGTAGTATCCTGCTCGGCCTCCGCTCCGGCATCTCCGTCGCTGGAAGTACTGCTCTGGCAAGCGGCCATCAGCAGGGATAGCACGAAAATAAGGGTCAGTGTTCTCATTGTTAATCTGATTTTGGTTTAACGTGTTAATATTGTAATGCGAATGATGCGGGCTTACCTTAGCGAAGTGATTGGTTCTGCGAAGCACATCTGCTTCGGTAAGCTGCTAATTAGGAAAGAGGTGGGCCCCCTTTCAGGTTCACCTGCTTTCGGCAAAAGGTAATTAATTTATTTGGCAAACAGTAATCCGCTGCTATGTCTAATGACGATATTGTAGAGTTGAAGGTAGAGGGCATGACTTGCAATAACTGTGCCGCTAGCCTCAACCGCTTTTTAGAGCGCAAGGGCCTGGAAGACGTATACGTTAATTTCCAAACCAAAGAAGTCCGCTACCATCAAGCGGGGGCTTCCATCAGTGAGGAAGAAGTTAAGAAAGGCATCCACAAGTTGGGCTTCAGCGTAGTTGAGGAAGACGAAGAGCAGCGGGAGCCTTGGTGGACCTTGGAACGCAAATTGGCCATCAGCGCTGCTTTCACCCTTCCGCTGTTGTTGCACCATCTCATCATGATGACGGGGGTGAACGTGCCGTTGATGGACAACTACTGGCTGCAGTTTGCCATTTGCCTACCGCCTTTTTTGATCGGCTTTTTCCACTTCGGCCGCTCGGCTCTTGCTTCCCTCAAAGGCGGGGTGCCCAATATGGATGTCCTGATCTTCGTAGGCAGTACTGCCGCCTTTGTCTACAGCTTAGTTGGCACGCTGCTCTGGGAAGCCGATTACATTTTCTACGAGACAAGTGCGACCATCGTCACGCTGGTACTCGTAGGCAACTGGCTGGAAAAGCGCGCCGTGCAGCAAACCACTACCGCCATCGGCGAGCTGACCGAGCTGCAGGTAGAAACGGCTCAGAAAGTGATGCCCTCCGGCGCGGTAGTCACCCTCAAGCGCGAAGAGGTGCAGATCGGCGATATACTGCAGGTCAACGAAGGCGATAAAATCCCGTTGGACGGCCGCATAACGGAAGGAGAGGCTGCCGTTGATGAATCCATGCTGACCGGTGAAAGCTTGCCGGTAGAAAAAAGCGTTGGCGAGCGCGTTATCGGTGCCTCTATCCTGGTCGGCGGGCACATCCGTATGGAAGTCACGGCTGCTGGCCGCGATACGGTGCTTAGCCAGATGATAGAACTGGTGAAAACGGCGCAGCAGAACAAGCCCGATATACAGCGGCTGGCGGATAAAATCAGCGCCATCTTCGTCCCGGTCGTGCTGGGCATCGCTCTGCTGACCTTGCTGCTCGGCCACTTTGCCTTCGGGCTGGCCTTTGGACAGGCTTTGATGAACGCAATTGCGGTACTGGTCATTTCCTGCCCTTGTGCTATGGGGCTAGCCACCCCAACTGCCGTCATGGTTGGCGTGGGCCGGCTGGCCCGCAACGGCATCCTGGTCAAAGGAGGCCAAACCCTGGAGCTTTTCTCGAGGGTGAAAAAGGTAGTCTTCGACAAGACTGGCACACTGACTTCGGGCGACTTCGCGATCAAGAATA
>CAYNIT010000013.1:0-37896 GCA_964397205.1 uncultured Phaeodactylibacter sp.
CAACCTGCCTACCTGCCGGTAAATCAGGCAGGTGGGGAAGTTATTCTTCACCGGGCCCTTAGCTTAGGCCCAAAGCATTTTCGTGCTTAGCTCTCCATTCGTACAGGAAGCTGCCGCCAACCAGTATATACTCAAAAGCAACCACCCAGAGGTTTTCCCAGTAAGGCTCGTAGCTGTAATTGATGTAGGTAAGCACAATCAGCCCTGACCACACAAGCGGGAACCTAAAACGGGTGAAAGCACAGCAAAACAACGGCAAGCATAGATACCAAGGATGTACGGTAGGCGTGAACAGCAGATACAGCGTGATGGCGTATAAAAACAGCAAAGGGAGAGCATTGGCACTGAGGAGGGCATTTGTCCTGTAGGGAGCTGCCCTCCTGCCTCCTCCAACTGAGCCGCCGTATGGGCCCGGCTCTGCCGGCGGAAACATTCTTTTCTCTAAGAGCGCAGCGAGCACTATGCCAAAGAAAGTACACAGAGCCAGTGCCGGCCCTATGACCGCAATATGGTTGTATCCGCTGTACTGATACCCTATCCAGCGCAGTACATAGTAAATACTGGCGTTGAACTCGAACCGCCGGAAATAGAGTTCAAGGCTGCTGCTAAAGCCGCTGAAGAAGGCTTCTCCAAGCAGCGGAGCAAACAACAGCATCAGTCCAGCCCCCAAGGCTGCGAAGTAAGCGAGGCTCTTCCTCCAGCCCAAACGCCGGAAAAGGAAAGGCAAAAACATGAGGGGCAACAGCTTAGCAGCAATGGATAAAGCCATAGCTGCTGCGCTCCAGCCCACACGGCGCTCGTACAGCCACCAGAGCGATAACGACAGGAAGCATATCATGACGCCTTCGAAATGCAAATTCCCCATCACCTCCAGCAGTACCAGAGGGTTCAGCAGATAGACAGCTGAGCGCTTTGCCTCCAAGCCAAAACGGCGCAGCAATTTCGGCATCAGGAATACGGTTCCCAATTCACAAGCCAGCAGAAATCCCTTCATGACCATAGCACTTCCGTAAATGCTCTTGGGGAACAAGGCCGCCGCCGAGGCAAAGACCCCCTGCGCCAGCGGGGGGTACACCGTAAAGTACTCCTGTGAATTCAATCTCCGGTACAACTCCTGGCTGATGCCCGTTGGTGCATCGGGCAGTTCTAGGTAGTAGGAAGGCAAGTGAGCAAAGGGGTTGATCCCATTCACCAGCAGGCGGCCATCCCAAATGAAACGGTAGACATCATCGGAAAGCTGAGGCATGGCCGGGGCCAGAAGCAAGCGCAACAGCACCGCTGTGCCAAGTACAAACCTCAGGCTGAACTGCTTCGGCCGGGCGAGCACCCACATGTAAACCGCAAAAGCTGGCAAGTAGAAGGCAAGAATCCCAGCAAATTCGGGCTGCCCCGGCCCGTACCCCAACCCCAGGACAGCGGCCAGCAAAATCCCCCCGGCTATCCACTCCTGCCTCGGCATACAGCGCATTACTTCAAGCTAAGATGGCGCAGGGTGTAATAAAATATGGCACCGTACCCTAGCGCCAGCATCAGGTGGAACACAATAAAGGTGGTATTCTGAATGTACAGGCCGCCGATGACTGCTCCAGTGAAGTAAAGCGCCATCACCCCTTCAGCAATGGTAGTCCAAGACAAACGATGGCTCAAATACTGCCGTTTGTTGAAGTTGTCGCGCAAGCTCTTAATATTAAACTTTGGAGTGCGGACAAAAGGAGACTTTTTGCCTTGGTAGCCTTGCAGCACCGCGACTGTGTTGTGTAAAGACAGCCCCATGGACAGCGCTAAAAACAGAGGAAACAAGAAGAGAAATTTAAACAGTGCCCTGCCGAAAGACTCCCCATGCACCGGCGCCTGCACATTCGCTACGTAGTACACTGCTATGATGGACAACAAGCCCACCAGAAAGTAAGCAAAAAAGTTTTTGCTGAACCCCAGCTCGATCAGGTCCCCCAGCAGAAACAAGAGCGGCACGCTGAATACGCCAGTGATGAACACAAATACGAATATGGTGCTGGCCAGCAGATGCACGCTGGTATGGATCTTCTTCTTCAGGCTAAGCTGGGAGCGCCAGACGGTTGGCAGCATTTTCTTGGCTGTTTCCGCTCCTCCTTTCATCCAGCGGAATTGCTGGGATTTGAAACTGTTCATCTCGGCGGGCAGCTCTGCCGGCGAGCCTACTTCTTCCCGATAGAAAATCTTCCAACCGTTGAGCTGAGCGCGGATGCTCAAGTCCAGGTCCTCAGTCAGCGTGTCCGCTTCCCAGCCGCCGGCATCCTCGATAGCAGCCCGCCTCCACACGCCGGCAGTGCCGTTGAACTGCAGCATGTAGTTGCCCGACATCCTGCCGACTTGCTCCACGGTGAAGTGGACGTTGAGCTGCAGGGCCTGCAGGCGGGTAATCAGGGAGTAATCCTGATTGATGTGCTCCCATCGGGTCTGTACCACCCCTACCTCTTCCTCCTGAAAATAGGGAATGGTAGCTTTCAGAAAGTCTGGGCGCGGCAGAAAGTCAGCATCAAAAATGGCGATGAAATCCCCCTGGGCTATTCTCATACCGTAGCGCAGCGCGCCTGCCTTGTACCCTTTGCGGTCAGCGCGCCGTATTTGCTCTATAGCATACCCTTTAGCTTTGTACTCCTCTACTTTGCGCTGGGTAATGGCCACCGTATCATCGTTGGAATCGTCCAGGATATGGATTTCGAAACGGTCCTTCGGGTAATCGAAATTCGCGATGCTGTCGATCAGCCGTTCCACTACGTACCTCTCGTTGTAGATGGGCAACTGAACGGTGACAAAAGGGAACTCTTCCGGCTCCTCCGCCTCGAGCAGCCCCACCCCCCAATCAGCATTTTGCGCCACAGTCAGCCCGCTCGAAGAACGGAGCCGTTGAGCTGCTGCGTATGCTCTGCTGCCATTTTCGGAAGAAGCAGTATCGGCCTGCGCCCGGCCTTGGCGTTTTTTGTAGTGGTAAAGCAGGTTGAACTGCATAAGGCAGTAAATCGTGATGTACAGTAGTGCCACGGTATAAATTCCAAGTACCGCGTAGGCGATTACAGATGTCATTGCCAATCGTTTTGTTGTATGCAAAGGACGCAGGCCATTAACCTACATGAGTTTGAAAATAGTCCAGAGTATCTTGTGCCCGGCCAGGAGGGTTCCCCGGATGGTACCGGAGACTTTGGATACTCCGATGCGCCGGCGATACCGTACCGGCACCTCCGTTGTTTTCATTCCTTGCTTGGCCGCTTTGACCTGCATCTCGACGGTCCATCCGAAATCAGGGTCACGCATGCCAAGCTCGATTAATTTGGCGTATTTGACAGCCCTGAAAGGGCCAAGGTCTGTAAAGTGATAGTTGTAAAAAAGCCGGATGAGTGTCGTTGCCAGCCAATTGCCGAAGACCTGCTGCGGCAGCATTGCCCCCGGCTCCATTTCCCCCAGCGCCCGGGAGCCGATTACCAGGTCGTAGTCCTGTTCCAGGATAGGAAGCACCAGCTTCGGCAACTCCTCCGGATGGTCAGCGTAATCCGCATCCAGAAAAACGATGATATCGGGCTTTTCGCTGGCTGGGCGGCTGGCGATATAGTGCATGCCCCGCAAGCAGGCGCTTCCGTAGCCCTGCTCGGGAGCATCGAGTACGGTGGCACCGCCTACTGCAGCGGCGGCGGCTGTCCGGTCTGTACTGTTGTTGTTGCAGACAATGACTTCCCGCACCCAATCCCTCGGGATATCTTTCAACACCTTGCCGATGGAAGCCTCTTCGTTGTAGGCGGGAATAATGAGGTCGATTACTGGTCTACTCAACAGATTACAAGATTTAAAGCACAAAGGTAGCAGAATTATAAACAAACCATTTGTCCCTGATGCAACATTTACGGGGGTGACCCTCGCTTGGGCGACATTCGCTATTCAGCAGGATTGTTTTATTTTTGGCCCACCGCAATGCCGCTGGCCGGTTTGCGTTCACTGCAATAAAATCCAGACTATGAAATACATGCTGTACCTCCTGCTGCTGAGCATGGGGCTGCTCTATATAAGCTGCGACAACGAAGATGAATTTGTGACGGATGGCAGTTTCGACCTCACTTTCTCGCTGGATACCCTGCGCTTTGATACCGTCTTCACCGAGCTAGGCTCAGCCACCCGCTCTTTCAAGGTTTACAACCCCCTGGATGAAGCCATCCGCATCGGCCGGGTTCGCATCGCAGGCAATGAAGGAGGGCGGTTCCGCATGAATGTAGACGGCATCGCCGGAGAGGTTGTAGAGGATGTAAAAGTTTGGCCCAACGATAGCATCTACATTTTCGTAGAAGTAACGATTGACCCCGACCAGCCGCTCTCGGCCAGCCCCTTCGTAATTGAGGATCAAATCCTTTTTGAAACGGGCGACAAGCAACAAAGCGTACGGCTGGAAGCCTGGGGGCAAAATGCCAATTACTTCCCCGACCGATTCAGCCGGGCAGTGCCTACCTTGCTCACCTGTGACAATCAGACCATCGTATGGGACGATCCCAAGCCCTACGTCATCTACGGGCAAATCCTGATTGACAGCTGCGTGCTGCAAGTTGCCGCTGGCACACGGATTTATGTCCACGGCGGCATTGCTGAAAATGAGGTCTTCGGCACCTTCAACGACGGCATCATCTACACCCTGCAGAACGGGCGCGTCAACTTCCGCGGCAGCCAAGAGGAACCGATCATCGTGCAAGGCGACCGCCTGGAAGAGCCCTTTCAGGAGGAGCCCGGGCAGTGGCAGGGCATCATCATTGGCCGGGGCAGCCGCGGCAACACCATGGACTATACGGAGGTTAAAAACGCCAACTTCTCCGTCTACGTGGATTCCCTCGGAGAGCTGACCGCCCGCAACAGCCGGTTTTACAATTCTAACAGCAACGGCATCGTAGGTTTCAGCAGCACCATCCGATTAACCAATTGCCTGATTTACAACAACTTCGGAAATTCCGTACAGCTCACCCTGGGCGGGGTCTACCAGTTCGACTACTGCACCCTGGCCAGCTACGGGGTGGATGCCTCCGCCCTGAGCTTGTCCAACTTCTTCTGTTACGACGACCCCTTTGAGTGCCAGGTGCGGGAGGACTTCCCGCTGCGAGCGGTTTTCCGCAATTGCATATTTTTTGGCTCCGCCCGGGACGAGCTCAGCTTCGCCGACATATCCGGCGGGCAGGTGCCCGGGCTGTTTGACGTACAATTCAGCCACTGCATCCTCAAAGTCGACCAGTTGCTGGAGCAGCAAGACAGCCTGTACAAAGACTTTCTGAGCTCGCCGGACTGCATCAACTGCATCAATGCTACCCGCGAGGATACCCTGTTCGCAAATCCAAACGAGGACAACTACCTGCTCGACAGCCTGTCCATAGCCGAGGAGCAGGCGCGCCCCCTGCCGGGCATTTCTATAGACCTCAACAACAACGAGCGCGACCCCATGCAGCCGGACATCGGCTGTTTCGAGTACCAATACGAATAGTGCTTGAGGTGGGGCAACCAAAGGCGGGGCTTCCGGCAGCCCTGATGCAGCGCAAACAACTGGCCAGTCGTGTTGCACCTGCCCGCAGCCAATTCAATCACCGACCAAAAGCCTAACCAATATGACCACATTCTACTACGGCGAAGGCCATCTGAGAGCGAGCACCGCCCTGCAAATCTGCCGGGGGGAAAGATTGGCCAGCATCAGCGAAGCAGCCTGGCGCAAGGTGGAGTACTCTGCCGCTACGGTGCAACAACTTGCGGAGAGGGAAGCGGCCGTCTACGGCATCAATACCGGTTTCGGCCCCCTCTGCAGCACCAAGATTTCGGCGGAAGACACTGCCAAACTACAGCACAACTTGATTATGAGCCATAGTGTCGGAGTGGGGGAAGCTGTGCCCGCAGAAATCGCCAAACTGATGCTCATTCTAAAAGTCCACGCCCTCTGCCAGGGCTACTCCGGTATTGCGCCAGCCACGCTGAAGCGGCTGCTCTGGCACATTGAGCAGGACATCATCCCCCTTGTGCCCGAGCAGGGCTCTGTGGGGGCCTCGGGTGACCTGGCGCCGCTGGCTCATTTGTTCCTGCCCCTGCTGGGCTTAGGCGCAGTGCTTTACAAAGGCCAACGAAAGCCAACTGCTGAGGTGCTGCAAAACGAAGGCCTGGCCCCCATTGCTCTGCAGCCCAAAGAAGGGCTGGCGCTCATCAACGGCACCCAGTTCATCGCCGCCTACGCGGCATTGGTGGTGGAGAAGCTCCACGCCTGCCTCAGCCAGGCCGACTTGATCGGCGCTATGATGATCGAAGGCCTGCTGGCTTCCATCGCCCCTTTCCACCCCAAACTGCACAAGCTGCGCCCCTACCCTGCCCTGCAGCACGTAGCCGCCCGCATCCGGCAGCTCTTGGCTGGCTCCGCCATCAATGACTCGCACAGCGGCTGCGACCGGGTGCAAGACCCCTACTCCTTGCGCTGCATACCCCAGGTGCACGGCGCCTCCCGCACAGCCTGGCAACACCTGCGGGACAGCCTGGAAACCGAGCTGAATGCCGTCACCGACAACCCGATTGTGTTCGATGCCTCCCTCTCCATTAGCGGAGGGAACTTCCACGGCCAGCCCATGGCGCTGCCTCTGGACTATGCCGCTATTGCTGCCGCAGAGCTGGGCAATATTTCTGACCGGCGATCCTATCTGTCCCTTACGGGAATTGACGGGGCAGTGCCCAAATTGCTGATGAAGGATACCGGCACCAACTCGGGCTTCATGATCCTGCAGTATACAGCGGCAGCGCTGGTCAGTGAAAACAAAGGGCTTTGCTTCCCCGCTAGCGCCGACAGCATCACCACCTCGCTTGGGCAGGAAGACCATGTGAGCATGGGCTCCATAGCTGGCCGCAAGACGCTGCGCATCGTAGAGAATTTGGAGAAAATACTCGCCATAGAGCTGCTTTGCGCCGCTCAGGCTATGGATTTCCAGCGCCCCCTGTCATCTACCCCCATCGTTGAAGCCATGCACGAGCGGGTTCGCGCCCTCATACCCCATGCGGAAGAGGACCGCGTTTTTGCCGAGGATATCGAACGGGCAGCTGGCTTGCTGCGCCGCAAGGAATTACTGAAAATGGCACAGGAAGGAGGATTGAAGACGGATTGGGAAGCAGCCTTCGAGCTTTTTTAGATTCCTGCCATAATCTGTCAGGCCAAAGGCAGCGTTTAGGGATAAGCAAGCGATGCCCTCAACTGTTGCATAAGGATAAAAAATACGCGAATGACTACCATATCTATACTCGGCTGCGGCTGGCTCGGGCTGCCCCTCGGCCAAGCCTTGGCGGAGCAAGGCTACGCCGTCAAAGGATCTACCACTACCGCCAGCAAACTGGATAGCATTAAGGCCGCTGGCATTAAGCCTTTTCTTCTGGAAGTTCAGCAAACAGTTATCGGCCAGGAAAAGGCTGAATTTTTCAATGCCGACCTGCTCCTTCTCAATATCCCCCCGGCGGGGCGGCGAGACCCAAAAGTAGAGGAAGCCTATCCGCAAAAGATCAAAGCGGTCCTCAACGAATTGCATCAGAGTCCAGTTCAACGCATGCTGTTCATCGGCTCCACCGGCGTCTACGGCAATGCCAACACTACGGTAGACGAAGCAACGCCCCTTTCGCCCGAAACAGCATCCGGGCGGGCACTGGCCGTCATCGAGCGTTTCCTTTCGCTTCAGGAAAGCCCGGCGGTCACTGTACTGCGGCTGGGTGGCCTGATCGGCGGCTCGCGCGAGCCGGGGCGCTTCCTGGCCGGCCGCAAGGAAGTCCCCAATGGGGAAGCCCCCGTCAATTTGGTACACCGGGACGACTGCATCGGCATCATTCAGGAGGTCATCCGGCAGCAAGCTTGGGGGCAGACTTTTAATGTGGTAGCCGATGAGCACCCCACTCGGGCAGAATTCTACCAAGCCCAGGCGGAGAAACTGGGGCTGGAGCCTCCTACCTTTAAGGCAAGCAGCTCTTCAGCTTACCGGGTGGTAAGCAATGACAAGGTAAAAAGCGAGCTGGGCTATCGGTTTAAGTGGCCGGATCCGCGGGTATTTTGAAGGTATCGTCCTAGGGCTGCCTCCGGCATTGGCTTGAGCTGGTCTCCGCACCGCACCCTCCTCTTGATTTAAGCTCTGTAGCTCAATAAAGTCAGGGTATGATCACTCGGTTGGACGTTGTATAGCGCCAAGGTTGCTGGCACCCCCCCCAGAGGCCTGGGGATGAGCCAATTCTTTGCTATACACTTGCATATTTTGTTTTAAATTGTTAGCTTTAAAACAAAATTCTTATTTATGCCTGACCCCCCAAAGAACCATCAAGACTACGACACCGCTTTCAAAGAAAACCTGGAGCGGTCGATTTTGCCTATGCTGCAGCGTCAGATGGGCATCAAAATACAAAAAAGCCAGGCTGTTGGCGAGGAACTCAAACGAACCGACAAGCGGAATGCAGATTTCATAAGGCGCGTGACTACCGACATGGGGGAGCAATTTTTGCTTCATATTGAGTTCCAAAGCACGAATGACAGCAGTATGGTTCATCGCGTTGGCGAATACCACGCTATGCTGCAGCGCCGCTATCCGGCCTTGGAAATACGACATTTTGTAGTGTACTTTGGACGCAGAAAAATAAGCATGCGGAACCAACTGGCTCCAAAGCAAGTTTACCAAGGCTTTCAGCTCATCGACATCAGCCGGATGGACAGCCGCGCTTTTCTGCAGTCTGAGCTGCCAGAGGAAATCTTGCTGGCTATTCTAGCCGACTTCAAGGATCGTCCTGCGGAAGCCATTATCCGCCTCCTTATCAAAAGGCTACAAGAGGCTAGCGATAACGAAAATGACTTGCAAAAATTCCTGAATCAACTTAACTTGTTTTCTCAAGTCAGAAAACTAGATGTATTAACCGCTGAAATTATCAAAAACATGCCTGTAACAATAGATATTACCCAGAACTACTGGTACAAAGAAGTGAAGAAAGAAGCGGAGAAAGCCGGACATAAGGAGGGCTTGGAACAAGGCTTGGAACAAGGCTTGGAACAAGGCTTGGAACAAGGCTTGGAACAAGGCTATGAGCAATTCAGAGCAAAAACTATAGCCGCAATCCAGCGTATGCTCGATAAGGGTATGGAAACAGCCTTAATTGCTGAGGTCATGGATTTGTCCAAGGGCTTTGTAGAGGCTGTTAAAAAAGGAGAAAAACCAGATGAGCAGGAACTTCGGGCGCTCTTCGAAAAGGAAGGGAATTAGATTGGTCCGGGTCCTACTCTGGCATAACCCTCTTTCAGCTCCAACTGAAGCGGCAAGCTTTGACATGCAAATCCATTGCGCCGCGCTTTGACCTAGTTCTTTTTTTACCCCATGCAGATCCACCACATCCCCCCAGGCTACTCCGAGGCCCGCTACCAAGGCAAGCGCTACAGCCTCAACCGCACCGACCGGGCGGGCGGCAGGGCCACTAGCGTGTACGCGAAAGAACTGGGCGGGAATGACTTCATCAGCTTCAACTATTACCATACGGCGCAGGGCGGGACGCTGAAACCCTGCGAGATGCCTGAGGAAAAGGTCTTGGACTTTTTGGACAAAGCGCGACTCCTGCCGCCTGCCAACGGAGCAGCAGAGGATGATTTGCTGGCTTCAGCGCATTGATGTCTATCGGTAGATAGCCCTACCTTCTGTGGTTTGAGCTGCCGGGGAAAGACGGCTGCCTGTCCTGACAGACGATAAAGCAAAGCGGCCGAGCCAGCTCGTATACAATTCTTTATCTTAGCCGCGCAACACACCGGTAAGCGCATGAGAACATCACCCAACCTACTGTATTTCCTGCTGTTTTGGGTACTTACACAGCTCCTCTACTTTCCCACCTGGGATGCTGGCTTCGTCGCCGACTTCACTGGCCTTATGGCGCGCTTTGAGGGGCGTACAGCTGTCGGCATTCTCGATTGCTTCGGCTTTCCGGCACTACAGCAGGTGCTCAATGCGATGCTTTACGGAATGTACAGTTTGTTTGAATTGCACCCCCTGCCCTGGTACTTGGTGTACACGAGCTTGCACGCGCTCAATGCCTGGTTGCTGTTCCAGTTTGGGCGGGGTCTGCTACAAGACTGGAACGCCCAAAATGCCCTTTGGATCAGCCTGTCAGCTGCTTTGTTTTTCCTCCTTTGCCCCTATCAAACCGAGCCGGTCACCTACCGGGTGTGCATCAACTTTTTATTCTCCGGGACCAGCACCTTAGGCGTGCTGCTGCTGGCCCGGCGCTGGCTTGCGTACAGGCGGCCCGCTCAATTGTGGAGTCTGCACGCCCTTTTTTTGCTTGGCTTGTTCACCTTTGAGTTGCAATTGGCGCTTCCTTTCCTCACCAGCCTGCTGGTAGCCGTAGCGCCCCGCCTCCGGTTTTCCCGCTCCAAGGCGTGGCTGCTGCTAAGCTTGCCGCAGTTTCTGGGCATTGCCCTTTACTTTCTCCTCAACCGCCTGCTGCTTGGCGGCTGGGTGGGGCACTACGGCGCTGAGGTGCACCTCCGCTTACAGCCCCTGGAGATACTGGGCAACGTACAGCGGTACGCCCTAAAGCTCACTGCCTGGGTGCGGCACTACCCGCATCCCTGGAAAGAGGCGCTGTTCGGCTACTTTAATAGTCCCGCGCTGGTTTACGGCATCGCCAGCCTGGGGGTGCTGTTGCTGATTTGGGGAAGTTGGCGCTTCCGCAGCATGGCGGGCCACTGGAAAATGGCTTGGTTGGCTGCCCTCGGCTACGGCCTTACCATTGCTCCGGTCTCCAATCTTTATTTCAACTTTCTGCTGCACATTTCCAACGACCGTTACAGCTACCTGGCCTCCGCCTTCTTCTTCCTTCTGCTGGCGAGCCTGCTCGGTGCGCTGCCCAGAAAATGGCTGCTGGCTACCGCTTTTGTCTACTTGCTCGGGAACAGCTTTTTCCTTTATAAGAACACCCAGCGCTGGGCAGCTTCCAACGACATCTATCGGGGCTTATTAAAAGACTTTCGCTGGCATGATGCTCCTGCCCTATTTTTCCTCAACTTGCCCGATAATTACCAGGGAGCTTGGTTGTTCGGAGATTACGGGGGCAACGACCGCGGCTTCTACCACGCCCTGAAGTACATCAAAAGAGAAGACATACAACAGCCCGAAGGCATACGCGAAATAGCCTATTACAATATGGCGAGCCCGGAGGACGGCGCTTCCGCACAGGTAGACAGCAGCGGGCAAGTGCGGGTAGAATTCGATCAGTGGGGCAACTGGTGGTGGTACCGCGGCATCGGCTTGGGAGGAGGCTACGAAACGGACCGATACCGCGTTGTCAACCATGGGCACCACTATTTCCTGCAAGCCTTCGAAGTGCCGGCGGGCAGCGTATTCCTGCTGCAAAAGGGGGCACGATGGGAGGAAGTGCCTTATTGAACGCCGTTGGAGAGCATGTAGTCCAATTGCAGCGCAGCGCTGATGAGGGACAAGTGAGTGAACGCCTGCGGGAAATTCCCAACCTGCTCGCCATTCAAAGCGATCATTTCCGAAAACAAGCCCAGGTGATTGGCGTATCCCAGCATTTTCTCAAAGTACAAACGCGCCTTGTCCAGCTCCCCGGCCTTCGCCAGGTTCTCGATGTACCAGAACGAGCAGAGCGAGAAGGTCCCCTCATGGCTGTCCAATCCGTCTAAGGCCCCCTGATCGATCCGGTAACGGTACACCAGCGTATCGGTCGCCAGCTCCCGCTCTATCGCTTTCAGGGTAGACTGCCAGCGCTTTTCGTACGGGCTCAGCAAACGGACAATGGGAATCAACAGAGCCGAGGCATCCAGGACATCCGAGCCTCGGGTTTGGGTGAAAGCCTGTTTTTCTTCACTCCAGAAATTGAAGTAAATGTCTTCGTAAATTTCATCTCTTACCTGCCGCCATTGCTCCAGCGGGGCGGGAAAAGAGCGGTCAGCAGCGATGCGGATACCGCGGTCAAGCGCCACCCAACACATCAGCTTGGAGTGCAAAAACTCTTGTTCTTGGCTGCGGACCTCCCAGATGCCGTGCCCTTTGCGCCGCCAGTTTTCCGCCACATAGGAAATGATTTCCCGCAATTCCTGCCAAAATTCGAAGGTAATGGAATCATCGTAGCGGTTGTAGAGGTAAACCGTATCGACCAACTCCCCGAAGATGTCAAGCTGGTACTGTTCCACTGCGGCATTGCCTACGCGTACCGGCTGACTGCCCCGGTAGCCTTCCAGATGGGGAAGCTCCCGCTCCTCCAGATCGGTGCTGCCGTCCACCCGGTACATCAGCCGGAGGTTGCCGGCATGGTCTAACTCCTTGCTGCGTTCCATAATCCATTCTATGAAAGCATTGGCTTCGTCCCGCAAGCCTAAGCGCAAAAAGGCAAACATGGAGAAGGCGGAATCGCGGATCCAGCAGTACCGGTAGTCCCAGTTGCGGTTGCCGCCGATCAGCTCCGGCAGCCCAAAGGTAGCGGCAGCCACCGTCGAGCCATATCGATAGGAGGTCATCAGCTTGAGCGTGATAGCGGAGCGGCGGATGTACTCCATCCACCGGCCTTCGTAATCAATTTGCTCCACCCAATTTTCCCAGAATTGCAAAGTCTCTGTAAATAATGTACTGCAATAATAGCTAAGGGGGAGCTCCGGCGGTTTTTCCGGTTCAGACTCCGCTTCCATCACAAAAGTGACTTGATCCCCCTGCTCCAGGGTAAAGTGAGCGTAGGCGCCATCGCCATCTTTGGCCTGCAAAGCAGCTTCAGAACGGAGCCGGACAAAAAGCTGTGGATCACGCCCACTCAGGAGGATGCTATGGGAATTTTCTTTTTGAACAGAGGGCGTTTCTTCCCCGTAGGAAAAACGAGGGACGAAGGAAACTTCAAAGGGAATGCTGCCTCGGATGCAGCGCAGGGTCCGCACCAAGGAGCAGCGCTCCTCTTGTTCCTTCACCGGCATGAAGTCTGTCAGCTCTACCATGCCCGTTTCCGACAGGAAACGAGTAAGCAATATAGCGGTATCTGGCAAGTACAATTGCCGGATACGCACCTTGCCATCCTTCGGGCATATCTGAAATGCCCCGCCGCGCTCTCGGTCGAGCAGTGCCCCGAACATCGTCGGGGAATCGAAGCGTGTAAAGGGCAGGTAATCTATGGACCCTGCTTTGGACACTAGCGCAACCGTATGCAGGTTCCCAATCAATCCGTAATCAGAAATGGGTAGATAGCCAGACTCAGGCATAAGCACTTTTACTTGTCTAACAGGCGAGCGGCCGGAAAGGATTACCCGGCATCGACTACAGTTTGCTCCGGTGGCTACTCCAGGCAACAGGCCAAACCGCGGGCATTTCCCCTGCCGAAGGCCGCAGCCACCGGCCGGGCCATGCCAGCGCAGGGCATGTTGGCCGGGCGCTGCGCTAGGGATTCTGTACCATCCAAGTTACTGCCCGCTTGGGAGGGTTGAGGGATGCAAAGGCTTTCTTTTTTAGCCTCAAAGGGCAACATAACAACCGGACTTGCCGGAGAATCAGGCGTTCGGCCGCTCCCTCCAAAAGCTATGGCTGACAGCCGTATGGCATCATGATGCGCTCCGGCCTGAAGGCAGTTTTCACCAATGGTTTGGCTTGATTTAAGCGGTCAATCTGCTGTCTGAAACGGCCGCAAAACAGCCAAGAAATAAAACCCAACCCCCAAAACACTGCGAGAAAACAAGACTAACGAGCATAATGACTAAAGAAAAAAGCCTAACTTTATGGCGAACAACTTTAACAACGGGAGAAATTTTTTTGCGAATGAGAAATTTAGATGCTATTGACCGCCGTATCCTGAGCATGCTACAGGACAACGGAAAGGCGACTAACAAAGAGATTGCCAACGACTTAGGTATGAGTATTACCCCCATCTATGAGCGCATCAAAAAGATGGAGGAGGCCGGTTACATCCGTTCCTATACTGCCATAGTCGACAAGGACATGCTCGGCTACAAGCTTATCGCTTACTGTCATGTGAAGCTCGATGTCCACAAACGGCAATTCCTTAAGCAGTTCGAACAGGAAGTCGATCAACTCGATGAGGTAGTAGAATGTTACCACATGACAGGTCAAGACGATTATCTGCTCAAGGTCATTGTCAAGGACATGTCGGACTACCAGCATTTTATCTCCGATAAGCTGGCAGCACTCGACAACATCGGCAGTGTGCGGAGCTCCTTCGTCATGACGGAAGTAAAATGGCAGGTTAGCGTCCCGGTAGAGTAAGCAGTGGAGGATAAGGCCTGCCGGCAACTGAACAACGACCAATGAACATACAGCGACAAGCCGGCCTGCTCAGGTCTTTTCGAAAAATCCACCGCATCTCTGGGGCAGCTTTATTTGCCATTTTCTTGATCGTAGCCATCAGCGGTTTGCTGCTAGGCTGGAAAAAACACAGCGGCGGGGCGCTATTGCCGATTACGCAGGAGGGGAGTACTACCCAGCTTTCGGCATGGCTCCCGCTCGACAGCCTTAAGTCGCGGGCGGTGCAGGCGGCAGGCGACAACCTGCCGCCTGGCACTTCCTTGCAAGTAGACCGTATGGACGTGAGGCCGGAAAAGGGAATCGTGAAAGTGCGATTTGAAGGGCATTACTGGGGCGTTCAGCTAGACGGCGCTACCGGAGAGCTTATCCAGATTGCTCAGCGCCGTTCCGACTGGCTCGAAGCTATACACGATGGCTCTATCCTTGAAAAGCCGCTGGGCATCAGCGGAGGTTACTTTAAATTACTCTACACCACCGTAACGGGCGTGGCTTTACTGCTATTTGCCTTTACTGGGTTCTGGCTGTGGTACGGCCCGAAAGTACTACGGCGGGCGAAGCGCAGACGATGAATTTATACCAGGTCTTCATCGTCCCACTTCTTTTTTTGCTTTTGCTCCTGCTCTAGCTCCGGCAAGTCGAGGTAGTCTTCGTCCTCCTGCCCGGCATCGAGGCGGCGCAATTCCTTTTCCATTTCGCGGCGCTCCCACTCCTCTTCGTTGCCGCCCATCCCGGGGAAGCCAAATACCTTGAAGTAGTGAGACCCAAGCCCAATTCCCCAGCCGAGCGCCGGAAAAATGAACCAAAAATAGGCTGGCGAAGTGAAGATGTTGATTAGAAACAAAAAACCAATCACCAGCACATAAGAGGACAAGTGCTGGTAAAACCCTTTCTTTTTTTCCACCCGCTTGCGGGCGCGTTCGTACTGAGATTGATCCATGTAAGCAGTTATCTGTATACAACTATTCTGCTCAAGGTAATGGTTTTCGGCTATCCGGTCAAGCTATTTCGAGCAAGCTCGCTATTAGTCCGACGATCGCAAGACCGGGACCGCTAAGCTGCCAGTCCATGCCCCCAGCGCAGCGAATAGCGCCCCGAACAAGCCAGTGAAAGCCACCATACCGATGCCGCTCACGCCCCCCAGCAACTCACCGATACGGGCGCTGAGTATACCTTGGTTCTGGGTATTGAGCAGGGCTGCGTATCCTCCCCACAGCAACAAGCCTCCTATTAGGCCGCCCAGCAGGGCAGCGCGGGGGCGCAGCCGCGTCGCGAAGGCCAGAACGGCTGCCAGCAGCGGCCAGGTCCACCAGGGCAATAGGCTCTGTACGACCGCGCCTCCCAAAAACAAAGCCATTGTAAAGGATATGATTTTCATTCTGCTTCCGGTTTCAATTTCCAGGTATAAATAGGCTCCACGCTTTTGTCTTCCGGACGGCTCATCAGATGCAGGGGATGGTAGCGCCCCGCCGCCCAGTCGTCTACCATTAAATCGTAGTAGGGGCTGCCGGGGTTGCCAGAGGCACCGCCGGGATATACACCGTATGCTTCCGGCGATTCTCCCAACTGCACCACCATGCGCCAGGAAGGGCCCTTCGGGCCGCTTATCGCGTTCAGCGCATCACGGTAGCCGCCGGTAGGCAGGCTGTCGCGCATGAAGGCTTTAATACGGCCTAAGTGCCCGATGCGCGGGCGCAGATAAGTGCGCCAGGACTGGGATTCGTAATTTTCCAGGGCAACGGACAGCGCCTGGCTGACTACCTCCCGGGCAGTCTCCAAAGCTGCTGTCTTCTGTACATCAAATAAACGATGCCCCGGCGACTCCTCCAGTAGAGCGAGGAAACGCCAGGTCTGAG
The DNA here is from genome assembly GCA_964397205.1 of uncultured Phaeodactylibacter sp. GTDB lineage: Bacteria > Bacteroidota > Bacteroidia > Chitinophagales > Saprospiraceae > Phaeodactylibacter. The sequence goes on from CAYNIT010000013.1 coordinate 16,145, forward strand.
GCATCTGTACGCTTACAGAATCGCTCAAGGCCAGCAGCTCATCGAAGGTAAGCCGGTAGGCGGCGGAGAGCCACTCTTCGAACAGAACCGGGGCTTTGGCTTCGGCTTCAAAACGGTAGTCCCAGCGGCGCAAATTTTCTACGGCTGGATGATTCCGCAGGCTGTCTGCTCCGGTGCTATCCAGCAGGCCAAGCAGCAAGGGGGCCGCTTCTTCGGCTTTGATGCTGTAATTGTCCAACTGCAGCGCCTGCATGTCTTCCAGCTCTATATCGTCCATGGCATTTAGCCGGCGATTGAGGTAGCGGCCCCGGTAGTCGTCAAAACTGCCGTGGTAATAATAAGGGTAATCCTGCCCCGTCGAGTGCTGATTGGCCGAAGAGATGAAGCCACGCTGCGGATTGACTACCCTGGGCAAATGCTCGAAGGGGATGAAGCCATTCCAATCCGCTTCGGGGCGGCTGCCATCCTGCACGAAACGCCCCTCCTGCCGCTCCCGCAGCGGCAACCGTCCATTCACCCTTAGGGCAATATCCCCTTCCCGGCTTGCAAAGGCAAAATTCTGGGCGGGGCTGTGGTAGCCCTGAAGCGCTTCCCGATAGTCTTTCAGCCCCTTGCTTTTGGCAAGACGCAGAAAAGTCCCCAACTCGTAGAAAGGCCGGGGGCTAATCTCCTCGGATGCGAGCCAGTGCATGGCCATATCGTGATAAGGGTGTTCGGGATCCTGATGCACAACCGGGCCCCATTCGGTATACAGCACGGTATCCCGGACGGGCTCCCGCCGGCCCCTGACTTGAATGACCTCTACGACCTTACGCACGGCTTTGGTGCCATCCCCGTACTGGTAAGTTTCTTTCGCCTCATCCGCCCAATCGATACGGTACCAGTCTAGTACGTCATGGCCGACATTAGTGACTCCCCAGGCTGTATTTTCGTTGAAGCCGATGATTAGGCCCGGCACACCTGGCAATGCTACGCCGTAGGCGTTGAGCTCTGGCGTGTGGATTTGCAATTCATACCAGATGCTAGGCAAGCTGAGCCGCAAGTGGGGGTCATTGCAGAGGATGGGCTTGCCAGAAGCCGTTTTGCTGCCTGCCACCGCCCAGTTGTTGCTGCCGACGAAGGGCGGAGGCTGTGGCAAGGGCTCATGTGGGATCAGAGTGGACATCATAGGCGGCGAAGCGGGCAGCTCTTCCCGGCCGCCTTCCACCGGCTGCGGCTCAAAGGCCCATTCCACCGAAGTAGGAATGACAGGCGATTGCTTAGGGTTGTATTCCGGATAAAGCCACTGAAAGAGGCTGTCGCCCAGGAACTGCCGCGCGTTGGTAGTGCCCAGGTCATCGGCGCGGGCGCAGAGCGTTTCCTCCATGGATTTGAAGAAAAGCACTGTTTTGAGGGGGGTCCAAGGCTCTGGCTCGTACCCCAGCAGTTTGAATTCCAGCGGGTACTGGGAAGGCAATAAGCTGTTGATGTAAGCATTGGCGCCATCAGTATAAGCTTCCAGCAGCGCCATCTCCTCGGTGGAAGCTTTCCAGGCGGCGAGGGAGCGTTCTGCCGCCAGCAGTATGCCTTTGCGGCGCTGCCGACGGTCGCGCGGAAGGGCATTTTCCCCCAGCACTTCCGCCAGCCTGCCAGCAGTAGCCCGAGTACTGATATCCATCTGCCAGAGCCGGTCCCTCGCCACCAAATAGCCTTGTACGTAACAGGCATCTTTAAGGCTTTCAGCAAAGATATGGGGAACCGCCCGCTGATCAAAGACGACCTCGACTGGCTCTTGTAGGCCAGGCAAGTCCATAGATTGGCCCAAGTCCTTATCCACCTTTACAGTATTTTGCCAAAACCCAGCGAAGGGGCTGAAAAAACTGCCCGGACGGGGCAGGGGAGCACCGAGTGGGTTGTGTATGCTCGCCAGGACAGTAAGGGCGGCGGTAAGGAAGAGTACGATTAAGAACCTTGCAAGCTGCATGTTGTTGGTATGGGTGTTTAAATCAAAGGCAAATGCCCTCGACAAGAATAAATGTATGAAAAATTATATTATCCTGATTTGCTCTTTGCTTGCTCTGTCCAATTGTGGAGATACGCCCCCCGGACAGCAAAAAAGCGAGGGCGACAAGCGTTTCCACACTACTCAGCCCTCGGCGCTTTACTTCAAAAACATGCGAAGTACGCAGTACAAAATGAAGGAACAGCCCAAAAGCCGCATCGAGCTCTACCAGCATAAAAAGCTAGCGGAAAATACTCCGGTCCTTCCGGTGATCGCCCACAATTGGCTGCAGGACGAAGCTTACCTGTTCTTACAGCCAAACCCGAATGCTGCTGAGTTGGCGCAACCGCTTCAGTTCACCACCGACACGACTGCTGCTGAAGAAGCGATAAAACTCGTTCCCCCCACCCCTGCTCAGCAGTACGAAACAGCCCTGCGGCTCTACAAGGGATTGAAAGCCGAAAAAGGCTGGTTCATCAGGCAGCAAAACGGCAACTTCCAGCCTCTTTACAGAGAAGGCAACGAAAGAGCTGCTTTCTTGACTACGGTACGCGATTACCTGAAGCTGACGGAAGCCCGCTGAATCATTTACCCCTTCCGGGTAAATACGAAGGTACGGCCGTCAGATAATTCTTCATTGTAGGCGTAGCCGTCCATGTCGAAACTCTTGAGCTGTTCCGGCTCGGTCAACTTATTTTTGATGGCGTAGCGGCACATCATGCCGCGTGCCTTCTTGGCGTAGAAAGCAATAACTTTGTACTTGTCCTTTCGAAGTTCTTTGAATTGAATATCGTAAAGTTCCCCCTTCAGCCTGCCCGGCTGCACTGCAGAGAAGTACTCTTTCGAGGCCAGGTTGATGACTGCCTTCGCGGATGTCTCCTGCAAGTCGTGGTTAATGAGGTCGGTAATGTCGTCTCCCCAGAATTCGTAGAGGTTTTTACCCCTGTGATTCTCCATGCGCGTGCCCATCTCTAAGCGGTAGGGCTGCATGAGATCGAGCGGGCGCAGCAAGCCGTACAGGCCAGAGAGTATGCGCAGGTGATCCTGAGCAAACTGCAGTTCTTCTGCAGTGAAACTATCTGCTTCCATGCCAGCGTACACATCGCCTTTGAACGCGAGTACCGCCTGCTTGGCGTTGTCCAGTGTAAAAGGAGTGTGGAATTGCTCGTACCGTTTGCGGTTGAGCTCCGCTAGGTCCTCGCTGATGCTCATCAGATCCATCAGCTCTTCCTGCGATTTTTCGGAAAGCAAATCAGCTAAAGCCTCGCTTTTCTCCAACAAGCGAGGCTGCGAATGCTCCTGCAGTTCGGCAGGCTCAAAATCGAGTGTCTTAGCGGGCGAAACTAATAACAGCATAAATCATCTTTTATGTCACAATCATCAAAAAAAGTTGCCAAGCCAAGCAGCAAACCACTGACTTGTCAAAAATACCCGATTCCGTGACTTGTCAAAGCCCATTTTTTCCAGCGCTTTATTGTCACATATAAAACAAGAAAAGCTGGATAAAGCGGAACAGATTTTACCATAAGACGTTTAGAACATGTCACAAAATCAAGCAAGTATCTTTCTCTTTTATTAGAAATTATGCTATGTTTGTAATGTAATCTTAAAAAGTAGTTTTTGTGTTTATTTGTTTGGGTTAGAGACCCTTGCTTCTCGTGAGCAAGGGTTTTTTTTATCCTATGCGCTTGCTCCTGAATAGCTCGCTTCAGGATTCCGAAGTATACAACTCTTTCCATCCCAAATAGTTGGCGGCAAAGCAGCAATCGAAAACGCCCCGAAGCGGCACAGCGCTTCGGGGCGTTTGATGTTGCAGATTTTTGTCTTTGCTCCTTATTTTTTGAGCAAAGGGAGGCTCGTTTTACTGCTTGAACAAGCCGTCTTCATTCTTAGGCAAGCCTTCTGGCTCTTCAGCTTTCTTCACGACCTCGCCTTTGATCGTAAGCATTTTCTTTTCATCGCCGGCGTTGGTGGTCAATGTGACGCGCTTGGTGAAGCGGCCGGGGCGGTTGGTGTCGTACCTTACTTTGATTTCACCACTTTCGCCCGGAGCGATAGGTTCCTTAGGGTAGGTGGGCACGGTACAGCCGCAGCTGCCCTTTGCGTGTGTGATGATCAAAGGCTCCGTTCCCGTATTCTTGAACTTGAAGTAGCGGTAAGGGTCAGAACCTTGCTCGATGGTGCCGTAGTCGACAGTCTTCTGCTCGAAGACCATCTTAGGCCCCTCTGCGGTCTTTTCTTCTTGGATGGCTATCGGCTCCGCTTTTGCGGTCTCTTCAACTTGGCTGTATCCTACTGCTGCTACGAAGGTTAGCAGCAGCAAAACGGAAAGTACTTTTTTCATCACAGATTTTTTTTGGATTAACTTAAGCTAAATACAAAAATACGGTGCCGAAGTTCAAAATAAAAGCCTGCAAGCTTATATTAAGGTTAATGAGTTGTTAATCCAAAGCGGGAGTTTCAATAGGCTGCCATGTAGGTTGCCCAAACAAAAACTGCTCGGATTTTGTATAATTTAAAGGAAAACAGCCAAATTTTTCTTATATTAGCCAGGTAGGGAACTACACTTTTGAAATTAAATTTTGCGAAAGCGCAACCTCTACCAAATTAAAACCAGATCAAACCAGAGTGTATGCTAAACCATTCCACCCTCCAAGAGCCTGTCGACTCCAAACAGGGGCTTTCAAAAGAGGCCATCATCCGGGATTTTGAAGTTTGCTGCATCAGCCGGGAAGCTAGCTTGCTGGCCCGCCGAGAGGTGCTGACCGGCAAAGCCAAATTCGGCATCATTGGAGATGGCAAAGAAGTGCCGCAGGTAGCTATGGCACGTTCTTTTAAGAAGGGAGACTGGCGCAGCGGCTACTACCGTGACCAAACCCTTCTGTTCGCCCTGGGCTTAAGCAGCGTCGAGGACTTCTTCGCCCAACTTTACGCCGATTCGGAAAACGACCCGTTCTCGGGCGGGCGGCAGATGAACAGCCACTATGCTACTCCTACCATAGACGAAGACGGCAAATGGCTGGAACAGACCGACAACTTCAACATAAGCGCCGATGTCTCCAGTACAGGCGGGCAAATGGCACGTTCCCTGGGGCTGGCCCTGGCTTCCAAGCATTTCCGCCAAACCCCCAGTTTGGAAAACCATACTGCTTTTTCTAAGGGTGGAGCAGAAGTCTGCTTCTGCACCATCGGCGACGCTTCCACCTCGGAAGGCGTCTTTTGGGAAACCGTCAACGCCGCTGGCGTGCAGCAAGTACCACTAGCCATCTCCGTTTGGGACGATGGCTACGGCATTTCCGTGCCCATCGATTACCAGACTACCAAAGGGAGTATATCTAAAGTCCTCGAGGGTTTCCGTACGGAAAAAGGCAAAGACGGCATCGATATATATGTAGCGAAAGCTTGGGACTACCCTGGCTTGGTCAAGCTCTATGCCGAAGGCATTGAAAAGGTCCGGGAAAGCCATACTCCTGCTCTGTTCCACATCACCGAAGTGACACAGCCGCAGGGGCATTCTACCTCCGGCTCCCACGAGCGTTACAAATCCAAGGAACGCTTGCAGTGGGAGAAAGACAACGACTGCATCCTGAAGATGGAGCAGTGGATGATTGCCGAAGGCTACTTCACTGAGGAAGAAGCCAAAGACATACGAAAGCGCGCCAAGAAGTACGTCAAAGAATGCCGCAAGCGCGCCTGGGAAGCCGTCAATGCTCCTGTGAAAGAACGCTTGCAACAACTCAAAGACCTCTTTGCGCAAGTACCAGAGGGGGAAGAGCCGATAGCAAGCCTGCAGAAAGAACTGCAAGAGCTCCGGCAGCCTTCGATGGCGGAAATCACCCAGCTGGCACGGCGCATGCGCTATCAGATTGCCGGCGCTGGCCTGGAGGTTGAACGCTTGCTGAGTGACTGGATCAGCCGCTCCAATGACCTGGCTCACAAGCACTATCATACCCACCTGCACAGCGATTCGCCACAGGCGGCGCTCAACGTGCCCGTGGTGCCGAAGCAGTATTCCGAAGACGCGCCGCTCAAAAATGGCTACGAGGTGCTCAATGCTTTCTTTGATCAAGCGCTGGAACGGCAGCCCGAGCTGTGTGCTTTCGGAGAAGACTTGGGCAAAATCGGCGATGTCAATCAGGGCTTTGCCAACTTGCAGGAAAAACACGGGGAGGAACGAGTGTTCGACACTGGCATCCGGGAGTGGACCATCGTAGGCCAAGCCATAGGAATGGCTATGCGTGGCTTGCGCCCCATTGCTGAAATACAGTATCTGGACTACCTCATCTATGGGCTGGAGCCCCTTACGGACGATCTGGCCACCCTGCGCTGGCGCAGCAACGGTATTCAAAAAGCCCCCGCCATCATACGGACCCGCGGGCACCGCCTCGAGGGCATCTGGCACGCTGGCTCTCCGCTGGGCATGATCCTCAACGCCCTGCGGGGCATGTATGTGCTAGTGCCCCGTGATATGGTACAGGCAGCTGGTTTTTACAATACAATGCTGCAGTCTGACGACCCGGCGCTCCTCATCGAGTGCCTCAACGGCTATCGGCTGAAAGAGCGGGTACCCGATAATCTCGGCGAATACACCGTACCCCTGGGTGTGCCAGAAGTACTGCGGGAAGGTGAGGATGTCACCTTAGTTACTTACGGCTCTTGCGTCCGGGTGGCTCAAGATGGCATAGATATGCTGGAGCAGCAAGGCATTTCGGTAGAGTTGATCGACGTTCAAACCCTGCTGCCCTTTGACTTAGAGCACCGCATCGTAGCATCGCTGAAGAAGACCAACCGAATCGTGTTCATGGACGAGGATGTGCCGGGCGGCGCAACGGGCTTCATGATGCGGGAGGTACTGGAAAAGCAGGATGGCTACCGCTACCTCGATTCTCCGCCCCGTACCCTGACGGCGCGGGAGCACCGCCCGCCCTACGGCTCTAATGGCGACTACTTCACCAAACCGAATCCGGAGGATGTTTTCGAATACGTCTACCGGCTGATGCACGAAGCGGAGCCCAAACGGTTTCCAGGGCAGTTTTAAGGGATACGATAAGCAGCAATAAATGGACAAGCCTTTCCGGACAAAAGCGATGTCCGGAAAAGCTTTTTTATTTGTCCGGGAACCCCAGTATGTTCCACCGACAAAATACAGAATGAATGGCAAATATAGATTTTAAGATAAGCTTTAGAACCGTATGTTTTTTGGTTGTCGGGAATATTTTATTGACAGTAGCCGGATCTATAGCCAAGCTTGAGGGTTGGGGCTACGCTCAATTGATGCTGACTATAAGCCTAGTGCTATTCTTCACGGTTTGGGTGATCGTCCTCAGTGATATGGCGAAGCAGAAAATCTACAACAAGACATTCTGGGTTTTATGCCTGTTTATCCTACCTACTATTACGCCGCTGTTTTACCTGCTGCTACGCCGAAAGCTGATCAGGCTCGGCAACAGGAAACGCTTTTGATTCCCAACTAAAAGGACAAATAGGCAATAATCGCGATCAGCAGCAGTATGACGATGGTGATGGTAATCAGGAAGCTGTTGTTGTTTCGGTATTTGTTGAAGAGCTTGATCATGGCATCGCGCCACTCCAGCTTGCGGCCCACTTTCTCGTTGAGCATGACAAAGTACTCCGGCCGGCCGAGCTTGCTGTTGTCGCCGTGTTTGGATAGGATAAAAAATTCGGAATCCATAAACGCCAAGTCATACAGCTCTGAATCGTCATCGATACTGATCATCAATTTATTGGAGCTCGGCAAGTAGCGCCAGTTGCCTTCCTCTACATCCCCATTGGTAGAGCGAAGGTACTCCCCCTCCTCGTGGAAGAAATGGAGGATAGCGTCGTGAAAGTCCTCATCATCGCGGAATTCCAGCCAGGGGCGGTTTAGGTAAAACTTTTCTTCCCGCAGGTCTTCGCTAAGGGGCCGCACCAGCTTGAGGATAGCCTTCAGGCTATCGTCCATGGTGCTGTGCTCCGGGACGGGTTCGCTGAGTGACTGGCTTACTTTGGCTAAGTACTTATTTTCCACCGTGCAAGGCTTGATTGTAACCCCCAATTTACCAAATTATGGCATAGTAGTAAATACTACAAGCCAAAATCCGGGAATAACCTACTCAAAAGCAAGTGCTGCCGGGCTATTGATGCCGGCAAAGGATTTAGCTTAGCCTTGCTCTGCCTTCTCTTTTTTGGACCACTCGCTGCGCTTTTTGAAGTATTTGCTGTCCACAACCAGCAAGCCAAAGGATTCACAATCTCCCTTGCTTTGCTTGGCGTGGTGTGCACCATGCGCTCGCAGGATAGCGCGGGAGTACTTACTGTCCAACTGCCGGAACCACTTGAAGCGCTGATGGATGTAAACATCGTGGATCAGGAAGTAGATGATGCCGTAGATGGAAATGCCAATCCCAACGAACAGCAACCAGAAATGAGCGGTGGAAAGCCCGAGAATGTAGCAAATGGCGCTCGGGATGGCGAAGACGAGAAAGAAGAGATCGTTTTTCTCAAAGAAGCCATCCTTCTCGTGATGCGGCTTGTGGTGGTCTTCGTGCCAGTGCCACAGGGGCCCGTGCATGACGTACTTGTGGGTGAACCAGGCCATGAACTCCATAGCCACTATAGCTGCCAGGGTGATGAGCGTATAAATCAGTACATTCATAAAATAAGCACTGTAAGTGTTATCCTGCAATCAATAGCGATGCAAAAAACAAAATTTGTAGTAAAAACAAGGCGATTCCCACTTTGTTGCGGACTGTAGCTTGCCAATAAGCAAAGCCCCATTCCAGGGGAAGGGCAACCAGAAACCAGCCCAAGTAATTCTGCAGCGGGACGGTATCGCCCTCCCAGCTCCAGAAGCCGTACTCCATGGCTACCGGTTCGATGATCACATCCAGCCCGACCATAAGTGCCGCAGCCAGCAAACCGCGCCACCAGAACGAATAGCCAGGCAGCAGGGTATTGCCAATGACGCCAGCGCAGTACCCCAGCATCATCCAGTTGAGCCCGATCATCAAGGGCGTGCCCCACAGCTTGGGGCCTAAGACTACTCCGTAGGCGTAATCTCCAAACAGCAACCCTGTCTGAACTCCCAAAAACTCTGCACTAAAGCCTGCTGCATAAGCCAACAGCAAATACCCCCAGCTCGCCCGCTCCCAGCGAGGATGGTGATAGAGCACAACAGCCATGGATACCAATAAATTCAAAGGGGTAAGCAATACAAAATCCGGGTGAATCGGCAAGAGGATACCGAAAATACCTACGGCATAGAGCACCGACAGCACGGCAATGGAGCGGTCGGCGGCTGAGAAGCCAGCCAAAAGTTTGATTCGGGGGCTCATAATTTGTCGTTCGGGCATATACGGGTATTAATCTTCCTGCAACAATTCATCCACAATCTTAGCAGAAAGCATACACAGGGGGATGCCTCCGCCCGGATGCACGCTGCCTCCACAAAAGTAAAGGTTTTTGATGCGGCTGGAAAAATTGGCGTGCCGCATAAAGGCGGCTGTCCGGTTGTTGGAGCTGGTACCGTACAACGAGCCCAAATGAGAGGCCGTCCTCGATTGGATGGTACGCGGGTCTAGGATGTCTTCGCATTCTATATAAGGGCTGATGTCGAGCCCTAAGGTACGCTTGATCTTATCCTTCACCCGCTCGCGCGCCCACTCGATCAGCCGGTCCCAATCCTGCCCGTCATCGTAGGGCACGTTGATCATGGTAAACCAGTTCTCTTTGCCGTCCGGAGCATCGCCTGGCTCGTATTTCTTCGTGATATTGATGTATACGGTAGGGTCTTCGTAGATTTTCCCCCGGTCCAAATCATCAAATTCCCTTCGATAATTTTCGCTGAAAAGAATGTTGTGCAGCCCCAATTCTGGGAAAGACTGGCCAATTCCCCAGTAGAATATCAGTGCGGAGGTAGACTTCTGCTGCCGCAGCGTGCGCTTGGGGTGGGGCTGATCCGGCAGTAGGCGCTTGTAAGTAAAGAAAACGTCCATATTGCTCACCAGCCGGTCAAATGGCCGAGTTGTTCCCCCCACTTCAATGCCGTGGGCGCTGCCTCCTTTGATCTGTATGCGCTCTACCGGCTGCTCGAAGTGAAAGCGCACGCCTTGCCGGCGCGCCAGCTCGTATATGCTCTGCGTTATGGCATTCATGCCGCCTTTAGGGAAAAACGCTCCAATTTGGTGCTCAAAGTGCGGTATGATACTCAGCAGCCCGGGCGCTTTGTACGGATTAGAGCCGTTGTAAGTCGCAAAGCGATTGAACAACTGCACCAGCTTTGGGTGCTGTAGGTGACGCTTGTTGACCCGGTTCATACTCGTAAACAAATCAAGCCCAGGAACAGCCAGCATCGCTTTTGCTACCTTCAGGTTGGTCCAGGTCTGCAATCGGTGCAGCGACTTCTCCAGGAAAATGCGGCCCGTAAGCTCGTATTTTCGCTCACTATCGGAGAGCGCATCCTGAATACGCGAGGCCGGCACCCCTAGCTTCTCTTCTACCTCCCGCCCGAAGGCTTCGCGATCGCCGTGGGCTTGCAGGCGGGTACCATCCTCCCAGAAGTAGTGGCAGACCACGGGCAGGCGCTGGTACTCAAAATGGTCCCGGGGGTGCTCTCCCGCCAGCTCAAAAAGTTCCTCTACGTACTGCGGCATCGTGAACAGGGACGGGCCAGCGTCAAAGCGGTACCCTTGCAGCTTGAACTGGGAAAGCTTGCCTCCGGGGTAAGCATTGGCTTCGAACACCTCTACCTCATGGCCACGCGCCGCGAGGCGTACCGCCGTGGCTAGACCGGCGATGCCTGCGCCGATTATACCTATGCGCTGGGATTTCGACACTTTCTTCTTATTTGATTTGGTGAATTGTATGTGGGCTAACAAAAGACAAAGGCTATTGTTGCTGGCCGGCGTACAGCTTAGCATAGCGGGCGATGTACTTCCCGATGATGTCAAACTCTAAGTTTACCGTATCTCCCACCTGCATCTCCTTAAAATTGGTATGCTCGTAGGTGTACGGTATGATGGCTACCGAAAATTCTTCCCCCTTCGGCTCCACGACAGTTAAGCTCACGCCATTGATGCTGACAGACCCTTTGTCAACCAGCAAATGCTCCTCCGTAGGCTGATAACGGAAGCGAAAGTACCAGCTGCCTTCTCGCTCTTCGATGCTGACGCAAGTGCCGGTAGCGTCTACATGGCCCTGCACGATATGGCCGTCTAAGCGGGCATCTGCTTTCATGGACCGCTCCAGGTTGACGGCCTGCCCCTCCTTCCAGTTGCCCAGGTCAGAACGCTTGAGGGTTTCTTCTACCGCCGTGACAGTGTGCGTTCCTTCCGACAGCGCCACCACCGTGAGGCAAACGCCGTTGTGGGCCACGCTTTGGTCGATTTTAAGTTCATCAGATACAGCGCTGGCCAAGGTGAAGTGGACGTTGCTTCCCTCCTGTTTTGCCTCAGTTACGTGCCCTTTCGCCTCTATGATTCCGGTAAACATAAGCTTGAATTTGATCACAGATTTTAACAATTGCAACTAGTATTGGTTGTTGCCCTGTCAATAGAAAGCTGCCCCCATAAGCAAACAGCTCCCGATGCATTTTTTGTAACTTTGCTCGCCCTACAGCGTTATGCTGAGGCAAAGGCCGAAGCGGAAGCCCCGCAGCTCCGCAACTTGTCTTAGACCATGTTGGGATTCTGGGCTTCAGTCAAAAAATATCCATTTTTTGTTTAGACTAGGCGCAGGCTCGGGATCATAGTAGCGCTATGAAGCCCCGTTCTGCTAAGCAGAAAGGAGCCATTTGCAGACCAATTACTAAAGTCCCAACATCTCTCAGCAAGAAGAGGAAGCAAGGAACATCACCATGGAAGACATCAATTTAGAAGCAATCGTCTCGCAGCTCAGCGACTACATCGCCTCTACGGGCCCTATAGAATGGGGCATTGCCGGAGGGGGGGTGCTCATAGTTGTGCTGCTGCTGTCAATATCCAGCGGCCGCCGCCGGAAGAAGCGGCGGGCTAAGCGTGTAGCTCCCAGCCTGGTCATCAGCACTTTTCAGGTCTCGCCCCTCGGCCGAGATGCCTATTTCAAAGTGCACAACCAAGGGCAAACGGCTCAGCTCACCAAGGTCAACATCCGTGGCAAGGGGCACATCCGCCCCAAGAATGCAGTAGCAGGGCATGAACTTAAGCCGCTGGAATCCTACCGTATATTGCTGGAAGCGACCGGCAGTAAGAAAATTTCCAAGGATTTCATCATTGAGCTGACCTATATGGATCAGCTCGGCAACGTTTACCGGCAAGATTTCCCCCTCGGCCAGCAAGCCGCCCAGCAGCCCAAACTTATTAAATTCGCCTGAACTATCTATGAAAGTTGACCTGCTCGCCATCGGCGTCCACCCGGATGACATAGAACTGAGCTGCAGCGGCACCCTGCTGCGCCATATTGACCAAGGCAAGACGGTAGGCTTGCTCGACCTGACTCGCGGAGAGCTGGGAACCCGCGGCAATGCCGACATCAGAGACCAAGAAGCCGCAGAAGCTGCTGGCCTTATGGGAGCTGCTTTCCGCAAAAACCTGGCTATGCCGGATGGTTTCTTCGAGTACGGAGAAAGCAACCTACGCAAAATCATTGCTGTCATCCGCGAATGCCAACCGGAGATTGTGCTTTGCAATGCGGTAGTGGACCGGCATCCGGACCACGGCCGGGCGGCTCAACTAACCGCCGATGCCTGCTTCTACGCTGGCTTGGTGAAAATCCCCTCCTACGATGAACACGGGCAAGCTCAAGACCGATGGCGGCCCAGCGCGGTATACCATTACATTCAGGATTTCAATCTCCGCCCCGACTTTGTGGTAGATATTTCGCCCTACATCGACCGCAAGCTGCAGCTGGTCAGGGCGTTCCGCTCTCAGTTCTTCGTTCCGGAGGCCAAGGAGTTCGAGCAGGAACTGAGCTCCCCGATTTCTGGAAAGGATTTCATGGATTACCTGCGGGCTAAAGCCAGCACCTACGGCCGGCCGGCCGGGTTTGATTTTGCCGAGGGCTTTACCGTAGCCCGCACTCCGGGTGTAAAGGATCTTTTTCAGCTTATTTGAGCTAAGCTGTGGCAGTGGCATCCGCTTGCGATCTTAGTGGAAACGAGCAGTAAAAGGTTGCCCCCTCCCCTTCTTTTCCCTCCGCCCAAAAGCGGCCGCCGTGCAGATCGACGATTTGCCGCACAATGGCCAGGCCAATGCCCGTGCCTTCGAATTCGTGCGTGGAATGCAGGCGTTTGAACGGCCGGCCGATCTGGCTCGCTAAGTCTGCCGGAAACCCTGCCCCATTATCGCTTACGAACATGATTTGCTCCGCGTTTTCCCGGTATCCGCCTACTTTGATCACGGGATGCTCTTGGTACTGACTGTACTTCAGAGCGTTGGTAAAAAAATTATTGAAAATGTGCCAGACCAGTTTGGGGTCGGCCTTCACGCAGCCCACCTCTTCCACTCGCAGTTCCACTTTTTCCTCCAGCTCCGGTGTCAGCAACTCGTTCCAGACCATCAGAGCTTCCTCCTTCAGGTTGATCTCCTGAATGTCCATAGCGGATTTGCCAATGCGGCTCAACAAGAGCAAGCCATCGATAATCTCCTGTATCTTGTGAAGATTGCTGCGGATGTGAGCAAAAAACTCTTCCATTTCGCCCTGCTTCTCAGATTGCAGCTTACGCTCCACAAGCTGAGTAAAGGACTGCACCCGGCGCAGAGGCCCTTTGAGGTCGTGGGTAATCGCGTAATTGAAGCCCAACAGGTTGCTGTTAGCCATTTCCAGTTCTTCCCGTTGCTGGGCGATTCGTTGTTCCCGGTTTTCCAGTTCAAAGAGGTAGAAAGATTTCTCGCGCTCCTGCCGATCATGGTTGCGCAGCAGCAGCAGCGCGAAAAAACCTACGAGCATGACAGATAATACGTAGCCCAAGTTGTCGAGATCCTGGGCAAAGATAAGCCCGGCGTAAAAAAGCATTGCCCCTCCGGATACCCACATCATGATGCGGCGGCTGCCCTGCGCAATCAGGGTAATGACCATCCATACGGTGATCACTCCGGTGGTCACAGCGAACTGCTGCTCCTCCTCGTAAGCGGAGCTGGTATACACCTCCACTGAAAGCCCAATCATCATCAGGAGGTAAGTGCTTAAGGTAATTCCGTGTAGTAACAGCCCGGTTCTGGGGCTAAGGTTAAAAAGCCGGCCGGTAAGAAAACCCACAGCGCCCAACATACCAAGCACCCGCCAGGGCAAGGTATGACCTAGCCCCAGCTCTTTCTGATCCAGGTAATAGAAAAGGGGTATAGCTACCAAAGCAGCAAGAGAGGCAATAGTACCATACCTTGTCGTTTTCGATATTTGTTCACTAAGGTAGCGAAGCTCGTATGTTTGCTTCATGGGCAGAGTTAGGGATATTGTTTTGTGCTATTTGGGGGCCGAGTTTTCACTACTGCTATTCTTAATTTCGCAATGCCAATAAGGCTCAAACAAGTATAACCAAAAAATATACTATTTCCTAAGGTTAACCCCGGAAACTTCCCCCTCCTTAGCTTTTCTTTCTAAGCATTCCACATACTGTACTTCGCCCAGCCGAAACTTGACTGGGATGCGGGCGGCTTCTTGTAAACGAACCTCCCATTTGCAGAAGAAACCAAGCCGTTCGTACTTGTACAAGCGGGGGATGCGGGCCGCTTCTACGGCTGCTGTTTGTCTGTCGGCAGGCTGGATTGTAGGATAGAAAGGCATTACGGAACGGTACCACCGAAACAGCTTCCTCGACGATGGCTGATGATTCCTCAACAGATTGGCTTGCCGAAGCTCGGGGATAGACTTACCCGAAATTTCACAGCTGCTTTGGGCAGAAACCAATACTTTAATGCCAAAGACAAAAAAAACAATAAAAACTCCAGCAACCAACCGATTCATTAATTATTTTTTTGATTCCCAGTGTACAATTCATATTTGGCGAGGCGGCATTCCAGGGGGCCATTGAAGAGCTGATGTTGCTCAGCACGGCGCAGCCCTACCCGCTTCATTGCCTCGCGGTTAGCCGAAATAATCCAGGCATCGAAACCCGGAAATTCCTGTTTCAACCGGTCGCCGATGCTTTCGTAAAACTGTCCGATGTCCTTTTTGACCAGCCGTTCATCGTAGGGCGGGTTCATCATGATCAAGCCCCGCTCAGCGGGTGCCTTGAGGCGTTCGAAAGGTTTGCGGGCAATTTCTACTACCTTCTCCAGCCCCGCTGCCATGGCGTTTTGCTGCGCCAGGCGGACGGCTTTGAAGTCTTTATCAAAACCGTATAAGCCATGCTCAAAGGAAGCCACCTGCCCCTCAGCTGCTTCCCGCACCGATTGCCAGAGGCGCTCTTCAAAATCAGGCCAGCGCAGGAATCCAAAGTGTGCTCTTTGCAAGAGCGGCGCCCGCCCGGTAGCCCAAAGCGCCGCTTCTATGAGTATAGTGCCCGAACCGCACATGGGGTCCACGAAAGCGGAATCGGCTTTCCAGCCACTCTTAAGCACCATTCCCGCGGCCAGCACTTCATTAATTGGAGCTTCCAGCGCATCCACCCGATAGCCGCGCTTGTGCAGCGAATCATCAGAGCTGTCGAGGGAGATGGTACATTGATCTTGGTAGATGTATAGATTAATCCGCAATCTAGGCGCAATTAGGTTGATACTCGGCCGGCGGTGGTACTTTTTGCGGAATTGATCTACTACCGCATCTTTGGTTTTGAGGGCAGCGTACTTGGAGTGTTTGAAAAAACGCGAGCTTGTAACCGCATCCACCGCCAGGGTATCGTTGACCCCCATGTACTGCTCCCAGTCAACTTCCTGGATTAAACGGTAGAGCTGCTCCTCATTCCGTGCTTCGCCCTCGTGTATATTCACCAGCACCCGCAGCGCTGTGCGCAGTTCCAGGTTGGCGCGGTAGAGCAGGCGCTTGTCCCCCTCGAAGGAAACGGCCCGGGTAGCCAAACGGACTTTTTCGCCGCCCAGCGCTCGTATTTCTGCGGCCAGCTCCTCTTCCAAGCCCGCTAATGTTTTGGCTACCAGTTGCATATTCCTTAATTTATCCTAAAATGAAAATCTCCCGCTTTTTGCCACTTCCTGCCCCAGGCCCATCTACGCAGCCTAAACTGCTCCTGCGACAAGCCCGCGCTCCGAAGAGCGTAACGAATTTGGCGCTGCTGATAGCTGCTGAAGCCCGTAGCGCGCCCTTCGGCGCCACTCAACTGAAGCTGTAAGCCCGGAAAGAAAGCCATCAGCCTTCCCACTTGCCATAAATGCCGATTGAGCTGATGGTAAACGCCTCCTTGCTCCCACACCAAATGTTCTTCTAATCGGCCATGGGCAGCTTGCACTACTTTCTCGAGATGCGATCCAATTTTCTCGGGCAGCTCTTGCCGGCTGACGGCAGCGGGAGCATCTGCAGGTACAGGCTCCTGAACCAATGCCCCGCTTTCACAATCCACCGGCAGCAAGGGAGAGAGATGGTCTACCAGGACATTTCCATTGTAAACGGTATCTCCTCGGTGCGCCGCTTCCAACAGTAGATGGGAATAAGGCTCATCAGGTTGCAAGCTCAAGCGAAATTCGCGCCAGGAAATATTAGATACCAGCGGGCTCTCGGCCAGAAGAGCAGCTTTCTGGCAGTTTTGCTGGCCTCCCCAAACGCGCAGCTTTACAGGATGGCGAAAGGAAGCTTCTTGGTAAGTCGTACGGCTCCGGCTGAGGTAAGTGTCCGAGCGCGCCGCGAATAGCCGCAACTCATAGCACTGCCCAGCTATCAAAGGTGCTCCTAGCAGCTGGCCTACCCCTTCGGAGGTGCCATTGTCCCGCACCACCATACCAAGATAAGTAATCCCATGCTGAGCCTCCGTTTTTACTCCAAAAAAATTATCAGGATGGGTGTCAGGCGGAGATTCGCCGACATCATCGCAGTAGTACCAGCCGATCGGTGGATGAGAGCGGGCGGGCTGATCTTCGAAGGACGGATTGGCCCAAAAAACAGGCTGCTGAGCTGTTGATGGAAAACAGCTGGCAAGCAGGGCATAGGCAAACAGCACGAAGCGCATAAGAAATACATTTCGCGAATGAAAAGATGCTTGGCTTTAGAAAGCGCACTTTCCAAGCCCTACAAATATAGCAATCCAAATCAAGCCCTTGATGAGAAAGAAGAGGAACCCAGCTACGCCGACGCGCTTCAGCCACAATTTTACCCGATTTCCTTCCATGTCGTCCACCTTTTTTGGTGTGATAACAACGGGAAAGGAGGAGGGTTGACCGCTTTTTGTCTGCCCGCAGGCTGAAGGCGGCCACTGCGCCTATACCCTTGCCCTCACTGGCCAGGGCATCAAGTCTGCAGTACGCCCGCGTTGAACTGCTCCACCTCTGCATTATTGGCGGCTTCGATGCCCATAGAGATGACCTCGCGCGTCTCCATAGGATCGATGATGGCATCTACCCAAAGGCGGGCGGCAGCGTAGTAGGGTGTAGTCTGCTGCTCGTAGCTTTCTTTGATTTTATTCAGCAATTCTTCCTGTTCTTGGCTGCTAGGTTCTTCTCCTTTTGCCTTCAGGGAAGCGACGCGTATCTGCATCAGCACCTTAGCCGCTTGGGAACCGCCCATCACCGCAATTTTGGCAGTAGGCCAGGCTACGATGAGGCGGGGGTCATAGGCTTTGCCGCACATGGCGTAGTTGCCTGCCCCGTAGGAATTGCCCATGATGATGCTGAATTTGGGCACCGTAGAGTTCGCTACCGCATTGACCATCTTGGCGCCATCCTTTATGATGCCCCCGTGTTCGGAGCGCGTGCCGACCATAAAACCGGTCACATCGTGCAGGAATACCAGCGGAATTTTCTTCTGGTTGCAATTCATGATGAAGCGGGCGGCTTTATCGGCAGAATCGGAGTAAATCACGCCGCCGAATTGCATTTCCCCCCCCTTGGTCTTCACCACCTCTCGGTTGTTGGCTACAATACCTACCGACCAGCCCTCGATGCGGGCGTAGGCACAGAGTATGGTTTTGCCATAGCCATTTTTATAGTAAGTCAGCTTGGAATCGTCTACCAAGCGCTTGAGGATTTCGGCTGTTTTGTACGGCTTCGCCCCGCCTTCCGGGAAAATGCTGTAGATCCCTTCCGGGTCTTCCTTCGGAGGCTTGGGCTCCACCCGGTCGAAGCCTGCTTTTGGGAAATGCCCGATTTTGTCCACCAAGTCGCGGATGGTATCCAGGCAAGTAGGATCATCTGGCATCTTATAGTCGGTCACACCAGATATTTCGGACTGCGTGGTAGCCCCGCCCAGGGTTTCCTTGTCTACATTTTCCCCTATGGCCGCCTTTACCAAGTAAGGGCCCGCCAGGAAAATAGAGCCCGTCCCCTCAACGATCAGCGCTTCGTCAGACATAATAGGCAGGTAAGCGCCGCCCGCTACGCAACTCCCCATAATGGCGGCGATCTGCGGTATGCCCATGCTCGACATGCGAGCGTTGTTGCGGAAAATGCGGCCGAAATGCTCTTTGTCGGGAAATATTTCATCCTGCATGGGCAAATACACGCCAGCGCTATCGACGAGGTAGATGATGGGCAAGCGGTTCTCCATCGCAATTTCTTGAGCGCGTAAATTCTTTTTGCCGGTAATGGGAAACCAGGCACCTGCTTTAACCGTGGCATCGTTAGCCACGACCATACACTGCCGGCCGCTGATGTAGCCAATGCCCATCACCACGCCGCCGGCGGGGCACCCCCCGTGTTCCTCGTACATGTCGTAACCGGCAAAAGCTCCCAGCTCCAGAAAGCGGCTGCCGTCGTCAATGAGATAGTCAATGCGTTCGCGGGCTGTCATTTTGCCCTGTTTGTGCAGCTTTTCCATCTTTCGCTCTCCACCGCCCAGCACGATTTTGTCGAGCCGGTGCTGCATGCGGGAGAGCAGCAGTTTCATTGCGTCTTCGTTCTTGCTTTTGTCGATGTCAATTTTGGCCATATTCGGTTGTTAGCCCCGAAGAAAGTGCTCGGGTTGTTTTAAAGTCGGTTTGCAAGCCGGGCGTCAGTCCATAGCGAAAGCATAGTAGTATTCGCCGGGGTAGTTTTCGTATACCCCTTCCAGCATCACTTTGCCTGAGGTACTTTCCAGGTATTCCACCATGTCTTCCACTGTAGCCACCGGCTTATTGTCTACTTTGGTAATGACGAAGCCCGGGTCCATATTGGTGCGCTCGATTCGGCTGCCCCGGTATATGCTGATGACTTTGACGCCCTCTACCTGCATGCGGCGCTTTTCCTGACGGGTTAGTTCCCGCAGCTCAAAGCCCAGGTCGAGCAGAATATCTTCATTTTTTCCGCTGACCAGAGCGGTGCTGTTGCTTTTGTTCTTGAGCACCACCTCCATGTTTTTTGCCTGGCCATCCCGGATGATGTCCACTTTTATGACGTTGCCAGGGCGGTAACGCCCAAGCTGTTCCTGCATTTCCGGGAGCGTTTTCGTTTTAATACCGTTGATGCCCATGATGACATCCCCCTTTTGCAGGCCGGCATCATCGGCGCCGCTGCCCGGTGTCACTCGGTTGATGTACACGCCTTCCACGGCATCGAGCCCCAGCTCTTCGGCCCGTTCGTTGGTCATTTCATCTATAAAAACGCCGAGGATGCCGCGCTGCACTACGCCGTAGTCGCGTAAATCGCGGATGACCTTGCGCACCAGATTGATGGGCACGGCAAAGGAGTAGCCCTCGTAGCGGCCCGAGCGCGTGATGATGGCGGTATTGATGCCCACCAGTTCACCGTTGGTGTTGACCAGGGCCCCTCCGCTGTTGCCAGGATTGACCGCCGCATCAGTTTGGATGAAAGACTCAATCCGGTCTTGCCCTTCCAGTATGTCGATGCTGCGCCCCTTGGCACTGACGATGCCGGAGGTGACTGTGGATTCCAGATTAAAAGGATTGCCGATGGCCAGCACCCACTCCCCTATGCGCAGGGAATCAGAATTGCCGAACTCCAGCGCGGGCAGAGAAGCCCCGTCTATTTTGATAAGCGCCAGGTCCGTTGAGGGGTCCGTGCCAATCAGCTCTGCTTGGTATTCCCGTTTGTCGTTCAGCGTCACCTCTATTTCGTCGCTGTCTTCAATAACGTGGTTGTTGGTAACGATGAAACCATCGGCGGACACCAGCACGCCGGAGCCGGATGCAGACCCCACGGCCGCACCGCCCCACAGCTCAAATCCACCTCCGCCCTGTATCGTCTTGATATTGACTACCGCCGGTATGACTTCTTCAGCAGCAGCGATAAAATCGGTAGGGGCAGAGGAAAGAAACTGACGCTGCTTGCTGACCCCCATCTGGTCAAAGTTCGTGTAGCGGGCCGATACGGTTTCGCGTATCACCACTTCTTTAGCAGGCTCTACCCAACGGTATACCACCACAGCGATTAGTGCACTGAGCAAAGAGCTGATGCCAATTACCAAATACTGTTTCATGGGCTTGCTGTTTCATCCGTATCTTCTAACGATGCCCCAAAGTACTAAATTTTTTGCAGCGAAAAAGAAATCTGAAAGCAACAGCGGCGGCTATTGTCGCCAAAACCATAAAGCCGGGAGAACTATAAACGGTAGCGGGCGTTCTCCGCTGTAGGTATTACCGAATTCGCCCTCGCCTTTTGATTTTTCCTCAATCAAGGGTAATACATCTATGGCAAAGACTACCATCATTACCGGGAGCACTAGCGGCATTGGCTTAGGTATAGCCCGCTGCTTTGCTGCTGCAGGCTACCAAATCATTTTCAACGGCCTGGAAGAGAACGGTGCCGACATCGCCGCTGAAGTCGGCGAAGAGTTCAAGGTCAACACCCATTTTTCTTCCGCCAATATGCTAGAGCCCGCCCAGATACAAAGCCTGGTGCGCGAAGCCGAGGAGCGGTTTGGAGGGGTGGACGTACTGATCAATAACGCAGGCGTACAGCATGTAGCGCCGATAGACGAATTCCCGCAGCAAAAGTGGGACTTGATCCTGGGCGTCAACCTGAGCGCTGCTTTTCATACTTGCCGGGCGGTATGGCCTGGCATGAAGCAAAAAGGCTTCGGGCGCATCATCAATATCGCTTCCGTACATGGCTTGCGGGCCTCCCCCTTCAAAAGTGCGTACGTTGCTGCCAAGCATGGCATGATAGGCCTCACAAAAGTGCTGGCGCTAGAGGGTGCCCCGCACGGTATTACCTGCAATGCCATCTGCCCCGGCTACGTGGAAACTCCGCTGGTCAAAGATCAGATTGCAGACCAGGCCAAGGCTCACAACATGAGCGAGGCTGAGGTAGTGGGCCAAGTCATGCTCAAGCAGCATGCGGTAAAGGAGTTTGTACCCATTCAGACTTTAGGGGACATGGCGCTTTTCCTCGCCGAGCCCTCCGCCGGCACCATCACCGGCACCGCTTTGCCCGTCGATGCCGGCTGGACAGCATAAGCACCCACCTGGCCTGGCAAGGAGCTTTGGCAGATGCTCTGCTCTTGTCAAGCCACTTTCTACAGTACCATAAAGAAGAACCGACTACAAATCAGAATAAATGGAAAAAAAGAAATTAGCACTGGCACTGCAGGGAGGCGGCTCCCACGGTGCCATCACTTGGGGCGTACTGGACCGGCTGCTGGAAGAGGAGGACATCGAGCTGGAAGGCTTCTCGGGTACGAGCGCCGGCGCGATGAACGCGGCGATACTGGCTTACGGCTTGCACCTGGAAGGCCCGGCCAAGGCTCGAGCCCTGCTGGA